>NZ_QRVI01000009.1 GCF_003458715.1 Eubacterium sp. AF22-8LB | reverse complement strand
ACAGATATTCTATCAGATTTTAAAAAAACTGTCGACAGTCACTTTGTCAACAGTCTGAAGACAGCAATTTTCTTGCTGTCTTTTTACGTATGTCCTATTCTTATTCTTTCTTGCTATCTTCAATTACTCTTGAAGCATAAGGTTCTGGTACTGGATCATAACGCTCCATTTCCATAGTATAAGTACCTAAACCAGTCGTCATACTTCTTAATTCAACGCAATATCTAGACATGTTTGCCATTGGAACTTGTGCATCAATTTCTTGGTCTGAATCCACTGGAGTCATACCCATAATTGACCCTCTACGTTTATTCAAATCACCAATAACAGCTCCTGTAAATTCATCTGGCACACGAATTTTAACATTCATGATTGGTTCTAATAAGATTGGATGAACCTTAGTCATCGCATCCTTATAAGCTAAGTGAGCAGCCATTTTAAATGCCATTTCACTTGAGTCAACATCATGATATTTACCATCTAATAATGTTGTCTTCACATGGACCATCTTATATCCAGCTAAAGGACCTTTTTGGCAGCATTCACGAAGTCCAGTTTCTACAGCTGGGAAGTATTGTTTAGGAACAGCCCCACCAAATACCTTTTCTGCGAATACCATTTCTTCTTCATCTGGATTTGGACTGAATTCAACAAATACATGTCCAAATTGTCCGTGTCCACCAGATTGTTTTTTATGACGACCTTCACCTACGGCTGTCTTTGTGATTGTTTCACGATATGTAATCTCTGGATCACTTAATACAACTTCCGCTTTAAATTTAGAATTTAATTTATTTACAATTACCTCTAAGTGTTGGTCACCAATACCATAAATCACTGTTTCTTTTGTTTCAGGATTGTTTACCACTTTAAATGTTGGATCTTCTTCTTGTAAACGAGCCAATCCATTTGATAAACGATCCTCATCATTTTTAGTCTTAGGTACAACAGCCTGTCCATACATTGGTGTATCGAATGTGATTGGATCTGCCATCAACAATTTACCTTTATCACACAATGTATCGTTTGTCTTTGTATTCTGTAATTTTACTAAAGCCCCAATATCACCTGTAAATAATTTACCAGCTGCCGTCTGGTGTTTACCTTTAACGATATAGATTTGACTGATTTTTTCTGGTTTACCATTATTGGCATTAACCACTGTACTATCCGCTGCTAGTACACCACTCAACACTTTTACATAGCTGATTCTTCCAACAAATGGATCGACAATTGTCTTAAAGACTTGTGCTGTCAATACTTCAGTTTCGCTTGTCAACAATTCAACCTTCACACCATTTGGAGTTGTAGCTGTATACATACCTCTTTCTGAGTATGTTGGGAAATAATCAATAATTAAATCCATCAAACGCTGAATACCAATTGAATTAACGGCACTTCCTGAATAAACTGGACAAATTTCACCATTACGTACACCAATTCGTACACCACGCTTTAATTCTGCATCACTAAATTCTTCACCAGAGAAGAATTTTTCCATTAATTCATCATCACCCATCGCAACCGCTTCGGCAATCTGATCCTTATAAAGAGCTACCTCTTCCTGCATTGATTCAGGTACTGGGCATGCTTTATCAGCTAATTCTGGACTATAATACCAAGCTTTATTTTTAATGATATTTACAGATCCAACAATCTTTCCATCTTCAACAATTGGAACTTCAAATGGAATGACACTCTTACCAAATTCTTCACGCAATGCTTGATAACTTGCATCAAAACTTGTGTGTTCTTCATCTAACTTATTAATGAAGAAGATTGTAGGTTTCTTTTCTGTAATTGCTTGTTTATAAGCCAATTTTGTTCCTGATTGTAAAGGTTCTTTGGCATTGACTACAATCAAACTAGAATCACCTACCGCAAAACCACCTTGTTTTTCACCAACAAAATCCAAATAACCTGGCGTATCAATAAAATTGATTTTACTATCCTCCCATTCAATTGGAACGATAGTTGTATATACTGAAAGTCCACGACGAATTTCTTCAGCATCGAAGTCAATCATTGAGCTTCCTTCTGTTGTCTTTCCAAAACGATCTGTTGCTTTTGTATAATACAACATAGCTTCTAGAACACTTGTCTTACCTGCACCACTATGTCCGATCACACTTACGTTACGTACTTCAAAACTCTGATAATCTCTCATATGCTTAACCTCATCTTAAAATCGGCTCTAATTGAGCTCTGCAGTGTTCACGAACATAATCTAATGCAACACGACCTTGTTTATCTGTCATATCTTTATCAGCACCATAAGCTAATAGTTTTTCTACTAAGCTTGGGTATCCTCCATATGCTGCACGCATCAAAGCAGTAACACCATTATTATCAAATAAATTTACATCGGCATTTCTTTCTAGTAATAAGTGGATTGTGTCACGTTTAAACGCGATACAAGCTTCCATTAAAGCACTACGACCTACTTCGTCTTGATCATTGATCTTTGCCCCAGCATCCAATAATACTTCTACACAACGATCTTGGCCTAATAAGCAAGCACGCATTAAAGCTGTACGACCTCTATCATCTTTGGCATTTACATCAGCACCTGCATCAATCAAAGCTTTTAAGATTGTTTTATTGCCTTTTTTTGCAGCTGTCATCAAAGCTGTTTTCCCTTTATTATCTGTAATATTCACATCAGCCCCATTATCAAGTAAAACCTGTACAACATCTTTACGATCACGCTTACTTGCACGCATCAATGCTGTACGTCCATCACCATTCTGATAGTTTACATCCGCTCCTGCTTTGATTTGTGAACACACCATTGGAAAATCACCGTTTGCACATGCATCCCAAAATACCTTATTAAAATTCTGATCCATTTCAATCATCCTCCTCATCATTATTGTTCTTGAAATCACAGAAAAACTGGAATGACAGTTCACCCCAGTTTACATATGTACAAAGAAAGATTGAAATTTTTATTTGATTCGACAACTTGAACTTGATTCATCTCAATCACTCCTTTGCTTTAACTGATTTCATTCTAACAAAGAAAATATTAAGTGCAAATCAAGTACCAAATTGGACAGAATAACTACCAATTATGCCTTTTCACAAAACAATTCAATTGATTCATGTAATGGACCTTCTATAAAGGCAATACGAATTGGAAATACTGGATCTGTTTTCATATCCACATCTTTTGGTTCAACACTCACCTTATATCCCGCATCACGTACTTTTTCGACAATTTCATCCACATGATCTGTACCGAACGCAAAATGACGAATGCACCCTTCTCCAGCTGACTTTGTGCCATCCAAAAAGATTTCAATACAACTATTAAAACAATCCAAATGAATACCTGTATCCCACTTTCTTAAAATTGGAAGTTCTAGTAATTCATGATAGAAATAAATCATTTCATCATATTGTTCTTGTGTCTCACATTTAAATGCGACATGATGAATACCTTTAATCATAATTTCTCCTTTCTAACAAACTAAATGTAACTTGTCCTTTTTCCCTTTGAACATCCGTACAAACAACACTTACTCGCATGCCCATTTGGAATACTTTTCCATGTGTCTGGCCCTTTAAAGTCATTGTATCCTCATCATAATCATAGAAGTCATTTGCCAAAGTATGTACTGGAACAAGTCCTTCCACTGTATTATCCATTTCCACAAAGAAACCAAAGCTCATCACACCAACAATTGTACCTCCAAAAACTTGGCCAATTCTTTTTTCCATGAACTGTGCCTTCTTATAGTCATTAACCATTCTTTCCATCATGATCGCATCTCTTTCTTTTTCAGAAATATGGAAAGCCTGTTTTTCGATTTTCTTTTCATCATTTGCTGGGGTACGCTTTTGTTCATTGAAGCAATACGCATGCAACATACGGTGTACAACCAAATCAGAATAACGACGAATCGGACTCGTAAAATGACAATATTCTTCTAAGGCCAAGCCAAAGTGTCCTAAACAATGTACATCATAACGAGCTTTTTGCATAGCACGCAAAGAAATCATAGACAATACTTCGTATGCATTTTCATTTTTGATGGATTCTAGAAACTGTTGAATTTGACTTGCACTTACTTCATCTGGATAAAAATCAAACGGAATACGCAAAGAGTTGGCAACTGTACAAATAGTAGCTACCTTTTTAGGATCCGGATTTTCATGCACACGATACATGCTTGGAATTTTATTGACATGCATATGGTGAGCTACACAAACATTGGCTAGAATCATGCATTCTTCAATCATTTGTTCGGCAAATCCACGTTCTAATACTTGTACATCAATTGGATATCCATTTTTATCCATGCAAATCTTTGCTTCCTTCGTATTAAAATCAATACATCCTCGATGATGGGATTGTTTTTTTAATAGTTTAGCTAAAGTCTCTAATGTAAACAATAAGTCTTTGACTTCTGCATAATCTTCCAATGCTTTTTCATCTCCATCAAGACAAGCATTTACTTTTTTATATGTACATCTTTTATCAGAATGAATCACACTTGGAAATACGTTATATGTCATTAAATTTCCTTTATTATCCACCTGCATAGCACAGCTGATTGTTAAGCGGTCTACATTTGGATTTAATGAACAAATTCCATTACTTAGATCAAATGGAAGCATAGGTACAACTCGATCACAAACATAAATAGAATTTCCTCTCAGATAAGCCTCTTGATCAAGCGCACTGTTTTCTTTTACATAATGGGATACATCCGCAATATGTACATACAACAAATATCCTTTTTCGTTTTTGACAATAGAAATCGCATCATCAAAGTCTTTCGCATCATCCCCATCAATTGTGACAGTTAATAGATTTCTTAAATCCTTACGATTTTGTAGTTCATCCTTTTGCACTTTAGCCGGGATTCTTTTACACTCTTTTATTACCTTGGCATTAAATACCTGACGCACTTGATTGCTTGTAAGCATCGCACTAATATCGACACCTGCATCGTCTGGATGTCCTAAGACTTGAATGATTTTCACTTGTAAAGGATCTGTATATTTTACAATTTGACAAACCACTTTAGTACGTTTCTTAAAGCTAAATTCTTTCTCATTTAATACGCGAATTTCACAATGTAAATCTAAATCACTATAAAAGAATGTTTTTTTCTTTTTAACAATCATAACCCCTGTAATATTTGTCAAGCCATGATTGAACACCTTGATTAGACTTGGCTCTGGTCGTAAGCGAACTAAAACTTCATCTTTATCAAAAATCTTCATCTTTTTATTTTTAGGAACATACACCTTATTATTTTCATTAAAAACAGCAATTTCATATCTTGAAATATCCTTTGCCTGTCCTGCCATAAAATGTATATCATCAATCAAATACAAGCTTGTATGATCGTTATAGATCAACTTTTCTTCTTCTAGCTCATTTAAAGATTTAACCATTTCTGTAAATTCTTTACTAGATTTAGGCTTAACAATTTTTTCTAAGTCACGTATTTTACATTCTTTTTTTTCTTCCAAATATTGAATAATTTTATCTTTCATTTTTTCCTCCATTAAAACAGAAAAAAGACCTTAACGGTCTTTTAATTACACAATCTGCAATGCGATTACAATCGCAAAGAATAAAATTCCACACAACAAAGTTAAGCGAGAGATGACTTTTTCAGGTCCTCTTTCTTTTTGTACGGCAAATAAGTTCAAATCTCCACTTCCTGTAAAGGCAGCAGATAATCCATCTGATTTACCACTTTGTAACAATGTTAATATAATAATAACACCAGATAATGTCATTAAAACCACGTTTAATATATCTTTCATTTTTTATCACACCTTCTACGATATTTCGATTATACCAATAATTCAAAAAAAATACTAGTCAAAATTATAGTCCACTAAATCCATCAACGTATCCACCACATGAGTTGGATAAATTTGTAGACGTTCAATATCTTCTTTTTTATGCACACCCGTTTGTACAAGAACCGTTTCAATATTTTGTTCATACCCAAGCTTAATATCTGTTTCCAAGTTATCCCCAAGTAAAACAATCTCATCTTTAGTTAAATGAAAATGATTCAAACACAAATCTAAGATAGGACGATTGGGCTTTCCAATACGTGGAGATTTCTGACAAGTAGCATATTCAAACATATCCACTACACTACCATTACCAACTTCAAAGCCGCCTGGTTTAGCCAAAATTCGATCATTATTTGTACCAATAATTTTAGCTCCGTTTAAAGCTAGTGACAAGGCCTTCGAATATGATTGGTATGTTGCATCCTTGTCTAATCCGATAAAGACAAAATCTGGATGCTTATCATCCAATATAAAACCTTCATTTTCTAACGCTGATTTCATTCCTTGTTTACCAATATAATATGCACGATTGCCTTCATAATTTTTTTTAACATACTGACAAGCTGCCATTGCACTATTATAAAACATACTCGGCTTAATATTTGTATATCCCATGTCGTGCATATGCTTTACATTTTCTTCAGGTGTACGCATCGAATTGTTTGTCAAAAAAATAAAGGGAAGATTCTTTTGTATACAATAATCCAAAAACTGATGAGCACTCTCAATAATTTGTGTTCCACGATACATGGTACCGTCTAAATCAAATACAAATGTTTTCATAATTCACCTAAAAAAAGAAAGTCTTAGTCGACTTTCTTTAAATCCATATATGGAATTTCTGTTGGTGTTTCACGACCAAATAAAATCAATAGAACTGTAGCTTCTTTCTTTTCTTCGTCCATAGATTCAATAACACCTTCTGAATTTTTGAAAGCACCATTCGTGATTTCAACACGGTCTCCAACTTTAAAATCAACTTGAACATTGACATCCTGACGGCCCAAACGACGCAATACTGCATCCACTTCTTCTTGAGCTACTGGAAATGGTTTAGCACCCTTTCCACTAGAACCGATAAATCCTGTTACACCTGAAGTATTACGTACAATATACCAAGCTTCATCAGTCATAATCATTTGTACTAATAAGTAACCAGAGAATAAATTATGTGTTTTTTCAACTGGCTTTCCATTTTTATATTCAATTTCTTTTTCTTCAGCAACAACGATTTGAAATAATGAATCTTCAAGACCCATTGTTTTTATACGACGTTCCAAGTTTTCTTTTACACGATTTTCTTGACCTACATATGTATTAACTACATACCATTCTTTTTTTAAATCCGCCATAATTTCCTCCTAAGCACCAACGACCATTTTTACTAGACCGCTTGATAAAATCTCACAAACAAAGAAATACAAACCAAATAATACTGTAAATACAATAACTAAAGCACTACTAGACATCAATTCTTTAAATGTAGGCCATTTTACTGTTTTTAATTCTTTAAAAACTTTTGAAGGTGAATACGTTCTTTCCTTTTTTTCTTTACTCATATGCATTCCTCACTTTGTTTCTTTATGCAAAGTATGTTTGCCACACTTTGGACAATATTTTTTAATTTCAAGACGTTGCGTGTTGGTCTTCTTATTTTTTTGGGTAGTATAATTTCTCGATAAACACTCTGTACACGTCAAAACAACTTTATCTGCCAATTCCTTCACGCTCCTTAACTCATTAAATGTACCATTTTATCTATTCAACTGTCAATTGTCGTAATCCACTTTTTTACCTTTTTAAACATAAAATCGACCTTTGAGCATGTTAAATCCAATTCATTTGCGATATATTTTAAAGTATAACCTTCCATTCGTAAGTCAATGACGTGTACATATTCTTCCCCAAAAACATTTAAAATTTTGTTTTTTGTATATTCCCACATCAATTGATCCATAACTATATCATGTACTTCGAGTTCATCCTTTAATTTTATATCCCCATAATAAGATGATACATCTTCTCTAATTTTTTGGTCCAAACTAATACTCGTCTGATACTGCTTACGCATACAATCCCTTAAAATATCATATGCTTTATTTTTAAGGCATCGCCTATAAAAACTAGAAAACGTCATAACTCGATCTAACCTAAACTCAAATATGCAATGATAAAGCAGCAAATCGGCATGGCGATAGAATTCTTCTTTTTCACAAAGAATCGTACTGGTTTTACGTGCAAAGATATCTGCCCAGATTTCTGTAACCATTGGTCGATAGTATTGAATTAAATGCTTCATTTCATAATAATCATTCATTTGAACACAATATATGCTTTCATATATATTCATCTATATCACCTGAGTCTCATTATAATAAAGCAAGGTGAAAAAGACATTAAAAAAGCCAATTTATTAAAAATTGACTTTTTTTTTTGGGTTTCTTTGATTGTAGACCTCATACATCAAGACAGCAGCTGCCACACTTGCATTTAATGATGTGATACTTCCAACCATTGGTAAATAAACCATATAATCACATTGTTTTTTTACTAAATTTGAAATACCCTGACCTTCAGAACCAATTACCAATACAGTTGGTGAATCATACATTCCTTCACGGTATTCTCTAGCGTCCTTCATATCGGTTCCTACTACCCAATAACCATCTTGTTTTAAATTTCTTAAAGTCTGTGACAAGTTAGTCACAATACTCACAGGAATAGTATAGGCTGCACCTGTACTTGCCTTAACAACCGTTGGTGTTAATCCACAGCTATTGTGCTTTGTCAAAATCACACCATCAACACCTGTACAATCACATGTTCTCAAAATGGCTCCTACATTATGTGGATCTTGAATTCCATCTAAGGCAACTAGCAATCCTGGTTTTTTTGCGCGAGCTACAATTTCTTCAATACTATACGTTTCAATCTCACTTACCTTAACAGCTACCCCATTATGATGTGTTGAATTGGCAAGCTTATCTAATTTTGCACGATTACAATATTCTACTTTTAAATTTGATTTTTGAAGCGATTTTAAAAGCTTCGCATCCTTCAATCCTTGAAGCACATATACTTTTTCGATTGAATCTGGATCATTTTGAAGTGTAGAATAAACATTTTTTCCATATACGATCATAGATTGTCCCCTATCTCAATTATCTTATCTAGACACACTTTGAGTCTATCTTCATGTCCATATAAACGCAAATAGCCAAGCATAGCCTCTAATGCGGTTGCTTCCAAATACGTTTTATGCGTTGCATTTTTAGCCTTTGAATGAATGGTCGCATTTCTTCCTCGTGCCAATATTGTTTTTTCATCCTCAGTAAAAAAATTTTCTTCCATCATTTTATTCAACATGATAGCTTGTCCCTTGGCACTACAAATTTTCGCATTCTTCTTTTGAAGAACATGAGCCTTACGAAAGCCTAGACTTAAAAGGTGTTCACGCACGGCCAAAGACATCACAGCATCTCCAATCCAGGCTAGACTTGTCGCATTTTCTGTTACAATTTCCATTACAGAATTCCTTTTTCAATCAAAGCAGCACGAAGTGTATCCGCTGTTTCAAAATCTTTTTCCTTAACTGCACTTCTCCAATTTTGATACATCACTTTATCTTCTTGAGTCATTGAAATTTTATCGAATTCAATACCCAAAACATAAAGCATCTTTTCTAAGGTATGTACTAATACAGCTAGATTTTCTGTATCAACCTCTCTTTGACGAACAGCTTGATTGATTTTCTTAACTACTTCATAAACTACACTAATTGCGTTTGGCGTATTAAGATCATCATTTAATGCATCAATAAATGCATTAAATGTTTCATCGAACGTATCTGCTTCCTTTGCATCTAATAAAGCTAGCTTTACACATGCTTGTTTATAAGCAGCCGCAATCTTATCCAATTCTTTCTTTGAAGTTGCGAAAGCCTCTTCATTCAAGTTTAGTGGTGCACGATAATGAGTAGAAATCATTAACCAACGAGTTAGATTTCCTCCATGATTCGCAATTAAATCTTTTGCCCACCAAACATTACCTAGGGATTTAGACATTTTGATGCCATTGATATTGATCATACCATTGTGTACCCAGATATTTGCCAAGTGTGTGTCATTGCATACTTCGCATTGAGCGATTTCATTTTCGTGATGAGGGAATTTTAAATCCAATCCACCACCATGAATATCAATCAAAGTTTTCTTAAATACATCCTGAATCATCACAACACATTCTGTATGCCATCCTGGACGTCCTTTTGACCATGGAGAATCCCATTTAATTCCTTCCGTTGTTTCTTTCCACAAAGTAAAATCTAATGGATTCTCTTTTTTCTCATTTTCATCAATACGCGCACCCACCATTAAATCATCAATACTTTGGTGTGATAATTCACCATATTTTTTATCGCTGTTAACACGAAAATATACATCGCCTCCAACTTGATAAGCCGAGCCGTTTTCAACCATTTTTTCGATGAATTCAATGATTTTATCCATAGTTTCAGTTACGCGAGGTGCATAATCAGGTAGATCTGCATGCAAGCCTTTACGAACGTCGTTATACGCTACAATAAATTTATCTGTAATTTCTTTTTCACTAACATTTTGTTCAATTGCAGTTTTAATAATCTTATCATCCACATCTGTATAATTGGATGCAAATGTAACTTCATAGTCTTGAGCTGATAAAGCTTTTTTTAATGTATCAAAAACGACGATAGGACGTGCATTTCCAATATGCGGATAGTTATATACTGTTGGACCACACACATACATAGAAATCTTTCCTGGTTCGATTGGTTTTAATTCTTCAATTTTTTGAGAATAACTATTATATAATTTCATAATAAAATGTCCTCCAATTCATATTGTTTATTATACAATACAAAGCATGAAAAAAAAAGCTAACCTATACGGTTAGCCTACATGTAGTTGATTCATAATACGGCGCATATCTTCTTCATATGGAGTGTCTGCCAAATTTTGTAAAGCAGGATTGAAATACTCCATCATGTGATCAATATCTTTTAAATAAGAATATTGAAGACCAATTAAATATTGAATGGTTCCAACAGGAAATTTGCGATTATTGTCAAGTTCAGATTGACCATCCCACATTCCATTTAAGATTTCCTTACAATCATCAATATATTTAGCTTCTTTCTTCATTAAAATACTAAATTGAATCTGCATGTTCTTAAATGTTTTTTCATCAACAAAACTTTTTCCATAAGAAAGCATTCCTTCTGCTTTTTTGATTTTTCCTTTTTCTAAATAATAATAGAATCCTCTCGATGCAACACTCGCTTTTTGTTTATTTGAGATACGCATATTTTTTAACAATTCAAACTGCTCTTCAATCTTCGCATCATTTCTTTGTGCTAAATATCCACTTAAACGCATATATTCACGGTTAAATGCCTGATACGATAGCTTACATGAAGTAGAATCTAAAGTTTTATAGAATTCGTCATATTGTTCATTATTTAATTGTGTCAATAACTTTTTCCATACAACCTTTTTCATAATCACTGGCACTACAACAAACAATACTGTCAATACGATTATGATAATAACATTAATAGTTTTACTATCCATTTTTTTCCTTATCCTTTTCTAATTCTAAAGTTAAATCACGAAACTGAGCTAATAGATCCTCATCAATTCCATCTTTTCTTAATTTTTCCATGTAGACAGCATCTAAATCATCTACGTCTTTTGTCAAATCATCACGCTCAGAATCTGTCAAACGATGTCGAATACCCATCGCTAACACCTCACAATCTCTAAAAGTTAGAATACATGATTTACTATGATATTTCAAGTTTTTGATTTGCACAAATTAACAAAGTTTATAAAAAAAAGGAACCCATTTGGATTCCTTTAAAAGTCTTACAATAATTAAGCTAATTCTGAGAAGTACTTAATTGTACGAACCATTTGGCTTGTGTAAGAGTTTTCGTTGTCGTACCAAGAAACAACTTGTACGTGAGTAGTTCCATCACCTAATGAGTGAGCCATTGTTTGAGTTGCATCAAACAATGATCCGTAACGCATACCAACGATGTCGCTAGATACTAATTGTTCTTCTGTGTAACCGAATGATTCAGTTGTAGCAGCTTTCATAGCAGCATTGATTTGGTCAACTGTTACATCACCATCAACAACAGCTACTAAAATAGTAGTTGATCCTGTAGGAGTTGGAACACGTTGAGCAGATCCGATTAATTTTCCGTTTAATTCAGGGATAACTAATCCGATAGCTTTTGCAGCACCTGTTGAGTTAGGAACAATGTTAACTGCAGCAGCACGGCTACGACGTAAATCACCTTTACGTTGAGGTCCGTCTAATGTCATTTGGTCACCAGTGTAAGCGTGAACTGTTGTCATGATACCTGATTTAATTGGTGCTAATTTGTTCAAAGCGTTAGCCATTGGAGCTAAACAGTTTGTTGTACAAGAAGCTGCAGAAATTACTGTATCTTCTGGTTTTAATGTTTCGTGGTTTACATTGTAAACGATTGTTGGTAAGTCGTTTCCTGCTGGAGCAGAGATAACAACTTTACGAGCACCTGCCTTAATGTGTGCTTCTGCTTTAGCTTTTGAAGTATAGAATCCAGTACATTCTAATACTACGTCTACTCCTAATTCACCCCAAGGTAATTTAGAAGCATCAGCTTCTGCGTAGATAGTGATTTCTTTTCCATCTACTGTAATTGAATTTTCACCAGCAACAACTGTGTCAGCCTTAGCGTAAGTTCCTTGTGTTGAATCATATTTCAACAAGTGAGCTAACATCTTAGGGCTAGTCAAGTCATTGATAGCTACTACTTCGTAGCCTTCAGCACCGAACATTTGACGGAATGCCAAACGTCCAATACGTCCAAAACCGTTAATCGCAACTTTTACTGTCATGTCAGTAAATCCTCCTTTAAATACCATTGTTATTATAAAAGCCTCATGTTAATTTGTCAATTCTCTAACAAGTAAAACTTTTAACAACAACAATCATCTATATTTTAGCCCATTTACACACTATTCTCAAGCATTTTCATACTTTTTACATAACCTTAATTATGCTATTATATTTTAAAGGAGGTAAAAATATGAACCAAAGTTTAATCCTAGACTTATTAGAAAATAATGCTCGTCTTACATCACAAGACTTAGCTGATATTTTAAATGAAGATGAAGCAAGTATTAAATCTGAAATCCAATCTTTGGAAAAAGATAAGATTATTTGTGGTTATCACACGATCATCAACTACAACAAAGCATTAAAAGACCAGAAGGTATTAGCGTACATTGAAGTAAGCTGTACCCCAACTAGAAATAGAGGTTATGATAAAACAGCGGCACTTATCGCAAACTATCCAGAAGTAGACACAATGTATCTATTAAGTGGAGATTGTGATTTTCTTTGTCTAGTACAAGGAAAAACTATGTTTGAGGTTGCTCGCTTTGTATCCGATAAAATCGCATGTGTCGAAGATGTTCGCTCAACTAAAACACTATTTGTTTTAAAGCAATATAAACAAAGCGGTATTGTCATGATCGACAAACCTGAAGATAAAGAATCAAGATTGGTTGTGACTCCATAATGAAATGTTTATCTACAAAAGCAACATCCATTAAACCAAGTGGAATCCGAAAATTTTTTGATTTAGCCAGTACCATGGAAGGCGTTATATCATTAGGTGTTGGTGAGCCTGATTTTGCGACACCATGGCATATCTGCGAAAATGCGATTCACTCTATGAGTACAGGTCATACGCATTATACTGCTAACCGTGGATTGATTGAGCTTCGTAAGGAAATTTGTAAATTTCATAAAGAGCATTACAATCAAGTCTTTGATCCTGAAACTGAAGTTATTGTCACAATTGGTGGCAGCGAAGCCATAGACCTATGTATGCGTGCCTTATTAAATCCAGGTGACGAAGTTATCGTCCTAGACCCTAATTACGTTGCCTATGCACCTAGTGTTATTTTAAGCGATGGAGTTGTTGTTCCTTTGCAATTAAAAGAAGAAAATGACTTCAAGATTCTTCCAGAAGACTTAAAGAAAGTTATCACACCCAAAACAAAAGCTATGATCATCAACTATCCTAGCAATCCAACGGGTGGTGTTATGACAAAGGAAGATTACGCTAAAATTGTGGATGTTATTAAAGAGTCTGGAATCTATGTCATCAGTGACGAAATTTATGCCGAACTTAGCTTTGATCAACCCTTCGCATCACTTGCTCAATTTGATGAAATCAAAAGTCAAATTATTGTCGTAAACGGTTTTTCAAAAGCCTTTGCAATGACAGGATGGCGTCTAGGCTATTGTATGGCAAACAAAGAGCTATCTTCCGTAATGAACAAAATACACCAGTATGTTATTATGTCTGCTCCAGTTATGTCCCAATATGCTGCTTTAGAAGCTTTACAGAATGGTTATGATGATGTATTAATGATGAAAGATGATTATCTAAAAAGAAGAAACTTTTTAGTCAATCGCTTAAATCGCATGGGACTGAAAACAAATATGCCACATGGTACTTTCTATGTATTCTGTAATATACAATCGACCGGTTTAGATTCAGAAACATTCTGTGAACGATTGCTGCAAGAACAAAAAGTAGCTTGCGTTCCAGGAAATGCATTCGGCGATAGTGGAGAAGGATATATTCGTATTTCTTATGCTTACAGTATTGACCATATTAAAGAAGCTATGATTCGTTTAGAACAATTTTTAAAGGACCTAGAAAATTAATTCTAGATCCTTTTTTTGTAAGCAAATTAAAAGGATGTCCTAAGACATCCTAATTTACTATTCAGCAATCAAATCATCCATTGCTTTTTGGAAATGAACCGTTTTGTTGTGAGCATCTTCTTTTGAAGAACCCTTGATGCAATAGTAGAATTTACATTTTGGTTCTGTACCACTAGGACGAACAGCAATCCAGCTTCCATCTTCTAGATAGTATTTCAATACATCAGATTTAGTGAATCCAGTAAGTTCAGTTACTGTGTCACCTTCTTTAATTGTGCATTCTTTATAGTCTTCGCTACGAACCACCTTCGTTCCACCAATTTCAGTTGGAGCATCTTTTCTTAATGTAGCTAGAATTTCTTTAATACGTTTAGCACCAGCTTCACCTGCTAAAGATAAAGCAACCTGACTTTCTTCATATGTACCATGACGATCATATAAACTATCCAATACATCAACTAAATCTTTACCTTGTTCTTTATAGAATGCGCAAGCTTCAGCAAGCATTAAACAAGCTTGAGGAGCATCTTTATCACGTACGAAAGGTTTAATTAAAGAACCATAGCTTTCTTCATATCCAAATACGTAATTCTTTTCATGTGTTTTTTCGTATTTAGCAACTTTTTCACCAATAAACTTAAATCCAGTTAATGTTTTTTCTGTTGTAACACCATAATCAGAAGCAACCTTTTCACCTAAATCACTTGTTACAACTGTATTGAACATAACAGGATTTTCTGGCATTTTACCTTGTTTTTGTAGCTGCGAACAAATATATTCAATTTCAACTGAACCTGATTGGTTACCAGTTAATACTACATATTCTCCATTGTGTAACACACCAACTCCCATACGGTCAGCATCAGGGTCACAAACTAGAATCAAATCTGCTTGATTTTCTTTAGCATATTTTAATGACAATTCATAAGCACCAGCTTGTTCTGGGTTAGGTGTAGGTGTATTTGAGAAATCTGGATCTGGACTGCATTGTTCAACAACTGGAATACAAGTATATCCAGCACGTTTATAAACTTCCTGAACCGGAATATTCGCTGTACCATGTTCTGGTGAGAATACAATTTTAATATCTTTTTTAACTTCAGGATTTAGTTGAATACTCAATACGTTTTTATAGTATTCTTCATCAACATCTTTACCAATAACTGTAATTAATTTCTTTTGTTCATCTGTACAATTTGCATCAATTGCCAATTCATCTTCAATTGCGTTTACTTTATCAATAACTTGACTTGCTAAGCAAGGAATCAACTGACATCCTTTATCATCATACAACTTGTAACCATTGTATTCTTTTGGGTTGTGACTGGCAGTAATCATAATTCCACCGAAGCAATTTAAGCGGCGTACCGCAAAGCTTAATTCTGGAGTTGGTCTTAATGATTCAAATACATAAGACTTAATATTGTTTTTTGCTAACAAATCAGCACAATCAAATGCAAATTCTTTTGACATGTGACGGTTATCATACCCAATCGCAATACCAGCTTCTGCTCCATTATTTTCATTAATGTAATTAGCATATCCTTGAGTAGCTTTACGGATTGTGTGAATGTTGATACGGTTTGTTCCTGGACCCAAAAGACCACGCATACCTGCTGTACCAAATTCAATTGTAGTATAGAATGCATCATTTTTTTCTTCTGCATTCATAGCTTCTAAAACAGGTTTATATTGAGGGGCTAAATTTTCATGATTTAACCATTTAGAATATCTTTCTTCAACAATAGACATTATTCATTCTCCTTCTAAATTCTCTAAAAACAAAAAAGTCTCATATCACTATGAGACTTTTAAATTAAGCGATGATCTTTTGAGCACGCAATACTTCTTCGATTGCAGCTACAGCAGCATCTTCATCTTCGCCTGAGCAGCTAATTGTGATTTCTGACTGTGTAGGAATTCCTAAAGACATAACTCCCATGATAGATTTCATGTTTACTTCGCGTCCTTTGAAAGCTACATTGATTTCACTCTTAAATTTACTAGCAGCGTTAACAGCTACAGTTGCTGGACGTGCGTGAAGACCTACTGGATCTACTACAGTTACAGTTACTTGTTTCATAATTATCCTCCTAAATCAAATCTAAATGTATTTTATGACATTTTACGAAAGAAAACAATACCTAAACGAATTTTTCTGATTCCGCTTCCATAATTGGAATATTTAAACTTTGTAACTTTTGCGCAAATACACCATTTCCAGCTATGAGATTCCCTTTAAAAGTCCCATCATAAATTACAGAGTTTCCACAACTAGGAGATCTTTTTTGCAAGATGGCAAAGTCTACTTGTTTTTCCTTCGCTATATTAAGAGCCTCTTCAGCTCCTTTGATAAACTGTTTTGTACAATCATTTCCTTCTTTGTCCAGAATTCTATCTCCTACTTTTTCGCAAGGAATGCGAGGACAAGAAAGTCCTCCAAACATTTCTGGACATACTGGAATTACTTCATGAGTTTTTAAAAGCTCAACAATTTTTGAATTTAAATTGTTTTTACCATTATACTTACAGTTATACCCTAATAAACATGCACTAACAAGAACTCTCATTAGTCCACTAATTCGTCATACAACAATGAGTATGTTTTTGCACTTTGTTGCCATGACACATCTGTATTTAATGCATTTCTTTGTAACATTTCCCAATCTTCCTTACGATTATAATAAACGTCACATGCATAATACAATGTATGGATCAATTCGTTTGAATCATAATTTTCAAAACTAAATCCATTTCCAGATTTTTCATATTCGTTGTATGCATCTACAGTATCCTTTAAACCACCCGTTTCACGAACAAGAGGTAAAGTGCCATAACGCATTGAACACAATTGTGAAATACCACATGGTTCAAATAGACTAGGCATCAAGAATAAATCACTTGCTGCATAAATACGATGTGCCAAGCTTTCATTATAACCATAATAGAAGCAAATCTTGCCTTTATTTCCATCTTCTAATTCACGGAATTTGTTTTCAATCTGACTTTCACCACTACCCAAAATAACTAACTGGATAGGAGCTGCACATAATGCATCTAATTGTTCCATCAACAAATAGAATCCTTTTTGCCAAGTTAAACGTGATACAACACCAACCATCATAACATCTGGATTCTTCTCTAATCCCAATTCTTCTTGAAGAGCCATTTTAGCCTTCTTCTTTTGAACTGCAATATTTACCTTATCAAAGTGATAAGGAATTTCAGGGTCTGTACTAGGATTCCATAATTGAATATCAATACCATTTACAATACCCCACAAATCATATTTACGCATATTCAATACAGCTTCTAAATGTTCACCATATTGAGGCGATAAAATTTCTTGTGCATATGTTGGCGATACAGTTGTGACTTTATCAGCATACAAAATACCTGATTTCATAAATGAAATACCACCATCAAAGCGTACATTACCATTATCTAATAAGTAGTATGGTAAGCCTAGACAACTATCTAGCATTTCAGGTCCAAAGTTTCCTTGATAAGCCATGTTATGAATTGTATACACAAAGCGAATCGCACGATATCTTGGATCTGCATCATGTGTTTCTTTAACCATACAAGGAATCATACCTGTATGCCAATCGTGACAATGGATGATGTTTGGCCAGTAATTCAACTGGTTCAACATTTCAATAACAGCCTTTTGGAAATAACCAAAACGCTCTCCATCATCCTGGTAACCGTATAATGAATCTCTTTCAAAATAACCTTGATGTTGGATGAAGAAGAAACATACATCGTCTACCACCTTTGAAAATACACGTACAGGAACTTCATGATAATTGATTGAAACAGAATACTCACAATCAAAGTGAAGTTCATTATAGTATTTATCACTAATCTTTTTGTATAAAGGCATAACAACCTTTACTTCATGTCCTCTTTCTGTAAGTGCCTTTGGCAAAGATCCAATTACATCCGCAAGTCCACCTGTTTTTATAAATGGAAGTCCTTCCCCAGCAACCATCAAAATTGATGCCATTAAACGTTCTCCCTTCTACCGATATACAAAGGTTGTTCTTCTAACCCTGCTAATTCTTTTTTCTTCATAATTCTTGAATGTTTATCAACAATCACATTTTTCAAGTGTGCATTATCGCCAACTATTACATCTGGCATAATGATACAATTTTCAATCACAGCATTCTTTCCAATCTTGCAAGAACGACCAACAATTGAATTCTTGACTACACCATCAATTTCACAACCATTTGAAATCAATGATCCAGTAGCTGTACCACCATTCAAGTAAATAGCTGGAGCTGAATCACTTGTACGAGTATATACAGGCCATTCTGGATCAGCAATATCTTTCATTTTTTCTTCTGTTAAGAATTGCATATTACTTTCATAATATGATTTTAAATCATTGATAACATAAATGTGTCCACGATAGTTCAATCCTCGAATATCCATGTCTACACATTTATCATTTAAGATATCTTTAAACCAATACATTGAGCTAGTTTCTTGAGCTTCTTCAACTAAATCTTTAAAGATTTCTTTTGACATGATGTAAGTTTGTAAAGATAAATATCTAGATTTATAGTTGCCTAAGTTTTGATCAATACTCAATACACCTCGTTGTTTATTCATTTGTAGTACATCACATCCAATGTAATTCTCTTTTGCGTTATCTACATGCTGGTATAAAACTGAAACTTCTGCACCACTTTCGATGTGTTGTTTTAACAATTCTTCATAATTTCCTTTATAAAGCATGTTTACAGGAGCAATCACAACATAGTCATTGTGATTTTCCATGACTGCATGAATATTTTCTGCATAGCAAGAAATATCAGTAGTAAAACGTGAAGATGCTCCATCTGTATAAACAGGAACTAAAGACAAGTGTCCATGTTTAGAGTTGATATTATAGTGACGACCAGTACCTACATGGTCAATCAAAGAACGAGGATTTCCATTTACATAAATTTGAATATCATCAATCCCTGAATTTGACATATTTGAAATCGCAAAGTCAACTAAGCGATAACGTCCTAAAAAGCTGAACCCAGCAATTGGACGATATTTTTGCATACCTTCTACATATACAGAAGAATCATTGTAAGTAATTATTCCTAAAGCGTTACACATAATTATTCACCCTTCTTTACTCTCTTAGAAACCAATACGATTTCATCACTGTCTAGACTACCAACAACAGCACCATCATCAATCTTCACACCATCTGCTACGATAGCACGATAGACTTTTGCACCTTTACCAACCTTAACATTCGGCATTAATACGGCTTGAGATACATATGCATCTTCATCAATTTCAACATTATTGAATAATACTGAATCTACTGCTTCACCACGGATGATTGCACCTTGGTTGATGTAGCAGTGTTCAGCCTTTCCAGTTGGACCTACATAGTGTGGCAAAGTAGGAATATCTTCTGTATAAATCTTCCAATTTGGATCATCTAACTTCAACTCGTTATTTTTGTTCAACAAGTCCATATTAGCTTCCCACAATGAATCGATTGTTCCAACATCTTTCCAATAGCCTTCAAATTTATATGCATATAAACGTTTATCTGCATTTAAGAAATTAGGAATGATATCTTTACCAAAGTCATGGTGACTACCTTCTGCAGTCATATCTGAAATCAATTCTTTACGCAATTGTTTCCAGTTAAAGATATAGATACCCATACTAGCTAAGTTGCTCTTTGGATGTTCTGGTTTTTCCTCAAATTCAACGATTCTTCCTTCTTCGTCAGTATTCATAATACCAAAACGACTTGCTTCCTTCATAGGAACTGGAAGTACTGCAATTGTACAATCTGCATTGTTCGCTTTATGGCAAGATAGCATGTCAGCATAATCCATCTTATAGATGTGGTCACCTGAAAGAATTAAAACGTATTCAGGATCAAATTTGTCAATAAAGTCAATGTTTTGTGTAATGGCATCAGCTGTTCCTTGATAAACATCAAATTTAGTTCCATCTTTTTCACGAGGTGGCAATACATAAACACCACTTCCACGTGCATCTAATCCCCATCTTTGTCCAGCACCAGCATACGCATTTAATTCTACAGATTCATACTGTGTTAAAACACCTACAACATTGATATCTGAATTCGCACAGTTACTTAGCGGGAAATCGATAATACGATATTTTCCTCCGAAATAAACAGCCGGTTTCGCATTCTTTTTAGTTAGCTCTAAAAGACGTGTTCCACGGCCCCCCGCTAAAATCATGGCGAGCATATTATTCTGTTTCATAATCATCCTCCTAATAATACTCTTTATATAACTAAAGTATAGCACTTTTTGAATAAAAATCTACTTATTTCCCAATATTTGTATGCGTTTTCAAAACTGTATAAAAAAAGACAATCATTCTCTGACTTGTCTTTGTAAAGCATAAATCGATTCATTTTGATTCATAATGTATGACACTGCACATACAATAAAGAAGAATGGAAAATATTGATATCCAAACACCTCCATGCCAATCGCAATAGGAGCTAAAAACGTATTTGTTGCAGCTCCAAATACACTCGCATACCCCAAAGCAGCAACAAATAATGGATCAAGTCCAAATACAGGCGCAATTATAACCCCAAGTGAGGATCCAATCGCAAATAAGGGTGTAACCTCCCCACCTTGAAAGCCTGCAGATAGCGTTAAAATAGTTAACACAAACTTTAAAATCCAATCATATCCATATATTCTTTCAGATGTAAAAGATCCAACAATTAAATTTTCACCCACACCAGAATAACGACATCGTCCAAATACAAACAATAAAATCGCTACAACGATACCCATCATAAAAATACGTTTATATGGATTTGTGATTTTGTTTGTCACAAAAGCTTTCGTATGCTTTAAAACATACGCAAACAATCCACCAATTAATCCAAATAAGATACCAAGCACCAATAGTTTAATCGATAATTCTGTATCCATTATATACAGAGCACCAATTTCAAAAGTGCTTTTATGTAAGCCAAATAACCCAGAAACATATGCCGCTGTAAAGCTTGCTGGAATAGCACAAGACATTGCACGATATTTTAAAGTTCCAGCTACCAATACTTCCAACGCAAAAAATATAGCTGTAATCGGTGTCCCAAATAGCCCTGCAAAACCAGCTGCCATACCTGCCACCATAAATATTACAGAACTATTTTTAAAACGAAAATACTTTCCAAAATAGTGTGAAACAGTAGCACCAATCTGCATAGCGACACCTTCTCTACCGGCACTACCTCCAAAGAAGTGTGTAATCCATGTGGATGCAACCATAAATGGTGCCATACGAAGTGGAATCCAGTCACTTTTGCCTTGATCCACTTCAAAGACAAGACCCATTCCTTTTCTTGAAATTTTACCCCAGTGATCAAATAAAAACACTATGGCAAGTCCCGCAAAAGGAAGTCCTATGAGCATGATACATCCCATGTGCTCTCTAAAATTTAAAATCCATTCTAAGCCTTTTCCAAAAATCACTTCACAAATTGCGACAATCGCACCTATAAATATTCCACAAAAACACTTCAATACAATTTCGTCATATACTCTAAATGACTCTTTAAGTTTTTCTTTATACATACTCTAATTATAAAAAAACAGATTGTTTATTTCAACAATCTGTCACATTATTTACACATTTTTTTGCAAAATGCTTACAATTCTATTTCATTTTTCCACAAGCCATGCAAGTTACAATACTCATATACAGTCACCTTGCCAGTTCGTCCTTTTGGATCAAAAACATATTCTGGTTTCATACCTGGCACTAAACCTGCACGATCCACAGTTCCATCCGCATATTCCACCCAGATATTTGTGATATAGTGAGCTTCTAACATAGGATGCTCCACACTTCCCACTACAACTTTAAGCTTATTATCTTCTACGCTTACTTGGGGAACATGCTTTTCAAGTGCTGCATCCACTTCACCTGCTTTTAACTCACGATACCCACTAGGAACTACATCCATCAACAATCCTTCAACAACGCTACCAGTTTCTAAATTTTTAAAGATTTTCATACAGTTTCCTCCTGTTCTTCTATTGACATTATGACACGCATCATTAAAATATTCTATTGATATGCTCATAAAAGAATTAAACGAAAACTACATGCGCTATAAGACAACTTCTCAAGAAATTTTTGAGACTTTTTTTATTTCAAAAGCGCACAAAAAATATTTGAAGATCGATGAAAATAAAAAGACGATTTATTTTAACTATCCCGAAAACAATGTTGAAATCAATTATGAACCCGTAAAAATCTTATACGAAAATAGCTTTTTAATTGTTGCCTTTAAACCTCCCTTCTTATTAGTACACGATGATGGAAACAACCAAGATACTTTGCAGGCTCGAATCAATGGTTATTTACAATTACATGGCAACAAATATCCAGCTCAAGCAATTCATCGTATTGATTATGAAACTAGTGGCTTGGTTTTATTTTGTAAGCACCCATTTTTTCAAGCTTATTGTGACAACAATATGCAAAACCATACAATTAAAAAGGAATATATTGCTCTTGTTGATGGAAAGACAAACTACAAAAATAAGAAAATCGTTTCTTATATCGCAAGAGATCGTCACAATGCCAAAAAAATGATTATACATCCCAATGGCAAAGAAAGTATTTCAATCTTTAATACACTTAAAAATTATAAGGATTGTTCATTAATTCAAGTCACAATTCTAACGGGTAGAAAACATCAAATCCGTGTTCAATGTGCTTCCTTGAAGCATCCCATCTTGAACGATACTTTATATGGCGGAAAAAAAATCGATAACACAGGACTACTTCTTCAAAGTCATCATATTCAATTTAATGATATAGATATCACATGTCCTCAAGAAAACAGATTCATAAGAAAATAAAATAAGGTATATCCCTTCATATAGGCAATCCATACTCCAATGGAAAGACATGACAAATATGGAAGGATATGCTTTTTTCTATATAAAATCCATAGAAAACCCAAAAACACACTAATATACAGAGCTATGAGCATCCGTTCAACACCCAAATAAAAGCCAAAAAAAGCTAAAAAGCATACATCCGCACTTCCAATCCAGTTTGGTTTTATAAACTTTATAGTTCCACTTACTATTAAGAAAAATAAACATGTACAAATTCGATTAAACATAGGTACATAGCTATATCCAAATATCAATAGTCCAACGGATGGAAAAATCCAATATCTTTCTATATACATCGTCTCATAATCTTTTTTGGCAAGGAAATACAAAAATAAAACTATATAAATAGTCGATAGTTGAAATGGTTTGATTAAAAATGTAATGATAAGCATTAAAAAAAGAGTCTTCATACATTATAGTATAAAGACTCTATGTGAAAACATTATTAACAATTTGCAATTTCTACAAAATCTGCATCATTTGATTTCTTTTTATATACAATCTTCAATAAAATCGGCGTAATAACCGTAGTAAATACGACACACAATAAAACCGGTGTAACAAACACTTCTGGTAAAATGCCAAGTGCCATTCCCTTATTTGCGACAATCAAGGCAACTTCACCACGACTAATCATACCACAACCGATACGGATAGCCTGTGTTGGTGTATATTTACAAATAATAGCACCCAATCCACAACCAATGATTTTTGTCAACACAGCAATCACACATAATACAATAACTAATTCAACTAGTTTTGCACTCCATACGATTGGCGAAAGCTTCAATCCAATGCTCGCAAAAAATACAGGTGTAATCAACATATAAGACAATGTTGAAGTACGTTTTGTGACATAAGCACATTGTTTTGTACCAGATAAAATCAATCCGGCCACAAAGCTACCTGTAATATCAGCAACGCCAAAGAAGGCTTCTGAACAGAATGCCATAATCAATGCGAACGCAAAAGATACGATTGAATATCTCTGTAGTCCGCCACGTGAATCATGTTCAAACCACCATGAAAATAGTTTGTGTAAAATAACACCAACAACAACCGCAAACACAAAGAATAATAAAATTTTAAACATGACAACACCAATATTGACAGAACTATCGGCCATACCTGTTACCAATGTCAAACAAACAATACCTAAAACATCATCAATAACGGCTGCAGCTAAAATCGCATTTCCACTTTCCGTAGACATACATCCCATTTCTTTTAATGTTTCTACTGTAATACCTACACTTGTTGCCGTTAAAATAACACCTAAGAATAAATTATGTAACCATGCATCAGGACCCACATTATAGAATCCTCCTACTACATAACCTACTGCTAACGGAACTAAAACGCCCAATGTTGCAATAATAAATGCTTTAAATCCGGCTTTTTTTAAATCTGTAATACTTGTCTCTAGACCAGCCGCAAACATCAACACAATAACACCAATCTCTGATAAAGATTCAATCAATTTGCTTGGCTCAACTATATTTAATACTGCAGGCCCTAAAACAATACCTGCAATCAATGCACCTACTACAGATGGCATACGTAAACGACGAGAAAAAAGTCCAAAGGCTTTTGTCATTAATAAAATTAAAGCAATATCCAATAAATATCGATATTCTTGCATATCCATGTCCTCCCACTATGCTCTAGGAATTTCAAACTCCATTTGTTGAAGTGGCAAATCTATATCATGAAACTCCAATCGATACGCCATCAATTTTATCGATTTCTTCTTTCCACGATATCCATATTTGACGTCACCCAACAAAGGATGCTCTATATGCCCCATTAGAGCACGAATTTGATGAAATCTTCCTGTATGAAGTGTAATTGTACATATTGAATTCTCGCCATCATCTGTTTCAACATGCACATCCATTAATGCCTTTTGATAGCCTTCCCTTTTTCTATCGCTTACCTTCGCAATCGTGTTTTCTTTTCGCAAGTAATAGCACATACTAAAATCTTTTTGTTTAAAAGTCCCAGACACATATGCTCTATACATTTTTTGAATACTGCGATTCGCGATTGCTTCATTTACTTTTCTTAAGGCATTCGCATTTTTTGCAGCTATGACTAAACCAGTTGTATTTCGATCCAGTCTATGACAGATACTAGGAGCAAAAGAATGTTCTTTTCTTGGATCATATTCATTCTTTTCCATTAAGTATGCCTGTATGCGATTGACTAAACAGTCTTGATTTTGACTTTGATCACTTTGCGACAATAAGCCATAGGGTTTATTTACAATCAAGATATTTTCATCTTCATAAACAACATCCAATTCAGAGGATATATATTCTTTTTCAACGCTTTTTTCTTCTAAAACATCCGGTGGTAAAAACAACAAAATAATATCGTTCTCCTGAATTTTTTGATCAAATATACAGCGCTTGCGATTCACCTTGATTTTTTTATTTCGAATCGCCTTATACATCATTGATTTAGTTAATTTAGGAAATGTCTTCATCAAAAATTTATCTAATCTCTGATTGGCATCATTCGAATTGATCTTAATCTCTTTCATAAATTAAATCCAAACTTTCTGTTAAACTGTCCATAACAGGTACATTAACACTTTCTAAAGTCTTACGATTTTGATGCCCCGTTGTGACCAAGATACATTTGGCATCAATACTTTTTGCGACTTCGAAGTCATGAACGCTATCTCCTACAAAATAAATTTCATCATCCAGGCTACAAGTTTGTTTAAACGCATGTGCAAGCTCCACCTTACTTTTTGCGTAAATATCATTAATTCCATAAATGGAATCAAACAACCCATTTACATGTAAGGTTTCCATTTGCTTTAGAAGATAATCCATTTTGCTGGCAGATAATACAGTTTGCGAAAAGCCTAATTCTTTTGCCTTTGCGACAACACTTAACACGTCTGCATGCAAATTACAGGCATAGCTTTTTTCTTGATAATCTTCCATATATTCGTGAGCTAATATGGAAAAAGGAATTTGATCAAAATCAAAACCTACTGTCCTATAATAATCTTCAATTGGAAAAGTAAATACTTCGCGATATTGATCTAATGTATCTAATGGTTTTAAATCATGATTGACTAAAAGTCGATTGATACAAGAGAAACATAAATCAACATCATCCAACAAAGTTCCATTCCAGTCCCATACAATTTTCTTCAAACAATTCACCCCGCTCGGTATTATATCACTATTAGAAAAAAATAATAACATTTTATACTAATTAAAACTTTCACAAAGACTCTTTTTACTATATAATGTTATTGAGTCTATGTTGAGGAAAAGAATTAGGAGGAAATATGAGAGGAATTTATAACTCGGTAACTGACCTTCGTCGTCAGGTCTTTACTGCCATCGCTTCAATGGCATACGATGACAATACAGATTATTCTAAACGTATGGAAGAAATCCCATACGAAATTTTACCAGGTACAAAAGCTAAATATCGTGAAAGCATATTCTTGGAACGTGCAATTGTAGGTGAAAGATTACGTTTAGGAATGGGATTGCCTGTTCGTGACATCACTGAATACACAAATGTTTCAGATGGTATTGAAGAAAGTACAATTGCGAAAAAATATTATGATGACCCTCTTATCAATATTATTAAATTCGCATGTAACGCTTGTCCAGAAAAGAAAGTTTTCGTAACAAATGCTTGTCAGGGATGTTTATCTCACCAATGTACAGAAGTGTGTCCAAAAGACGCTATCCATATTGTGAATGGAAAAAGCTGCATTGACCAAGAAAAATGTATTAAATGTGGACGTTGTATGGATGCATGTCCATATCACGCAATCACAAAATTAGAACGTCCTTGTGCTGCAAGCTGTGGAATGGACGCAATCAAATCAGATGAAGATGGAAAAGCAGAAATCGATTACGATAAATGTGTAAGCTGTGGAATGTGTCTAGTTAACTGTCCATTTGGTGCTATTGTTGATAAAGGACAAATTTTCCAAACAATTTATGCCATGAAAGAAGGTTATGAAGTAATTGCAGCCATTGCGCCTGCTTTCGTTGGTCAATTTGGTCCAACTGTAACTCCAGATAAGGTAAAAGATGCATTGAAAGCCGTTGGTTTTGCGGATGTTGTTGAAGTTGCGATTGGTGCTGACTTATGTACAATCGAAGAAGCTGAAGACTTCTTAGATAAAGTTCCAGAAAAACAACCATTCATGGCTACTAGCTGCTGCCCAGCATGGTCAGTTATGGCGAAGAAAAACTTCCCTGACTTTGCACCATACATTTCAATGGCACTTACTCCAATGGTATTGACAGGTCGTTTAATCAAAAAAGAAAAACCAAACGCAAAAGTCGTATTCATCGGTCCTTGTGCAGCTAAAAAATTAGAGGCTAGCCGTAAATCCGTACGTAGTGATATTGACTTCGTATTAACTTTTGAAGAAGTTATGGGTATGTTTAATGCGAAAGGTATTCAATTAGATCAAATCACAACTTCAGATCCAATGACAGAAGGAACAAATGCTGGTCGTGGATTTGCAGTAAGTGGTGGTGTTGCCAAAGCCGTTAAAGATTTAATTCTAAAACAACATCCTGGAACCGAGGTTAAGGTTCAGGCTGCTGAAGGATTAAAGAACTGTAAGACAATGTTAATGATGGCTAAAGCCGGAAGATTAAATGGATACCTACTTGAAGGTATGGCATGTCCTGGTGGATGTGTTGCCGGTGCAGGTACTTTGCAGCCAATCAATAAATCAAGCGCATTGGTTAAAAAATACGCTACTGAAAACGATAAGAAAGATGCAGATGAATCTGCATACGGAGATCGTCTTCACGATTTAAGTGAACATTAATCAAAGACGTCCTTAAAAAGGACGTCTTTTTTTGGTATAATCTTCTTTGGAAATGAGGTATGAACATGCATCGTTATTCATATTATAAAACGGCTGCCTGCACTCCTGAAGTTTATATTGGAGATCCACAGGCTAATAAAGAAGAAATTTTAAAATGCATCCAAGAATTAGATAAAGATACACAACTTGTAGTATTTCCAGAACTATGTATTACCGGTTATACATGTCAGGATCTATTTTATGAACACAGCTTATTGAACAAGACAAAACAAGTCCTATTTGAAATTGTAGAAGAACTACCCGAAAACCTAGTTACAGTTTTAGGCTTACCTTTAGAAATTGATAATAAGCTTTATAACTGTGCTGCCATCTGCTTCAATCATGATATTTTAGGTATTCAAGTTAAAACATATATTCCTAGCTATAATGAATTCTATGAGACAAGATGGTTTTCAAGCGCAAATGAACTTAAAGAAGATACTACATTTACATTTAAAGATAAAAAAGTTCCTGTATCGAATCACATTGTATTTAAAGATACAACTACATCAGCTACCTTAGGCATTGAAATTTGTGAAGATCTTTGGGTAACCATTCCAGTAAGTTCAACCCATGCTCTGGCTGGAGCTAATGTATTGTGTAATTTAAGTGCTTCGAATGAAATCATTTCAAAGGCCAACTATAGAAAAAATCTAGTCAAAGATCAAAGTGCTAAATGTTATGCAGGCTATGTATATGCCAGTGCTGGTCCTACAGAAAGTTCTAGTGATTTAGTTTTCTCTGGACACAATTTAATTTGTGAAAATGGAGCTATTTTAAGTGAAACAAAAACAGATAAAATCATTTATGGTCAAATTGATTTAGACCATTTAAACCATGATCGTCTACACTATAAGACAAGTATGCAAGATATTTTCCATGTAAACTATACAACTGTAGAATTCGCATCAAAACCAATTGATGAAATTGAATTCAATCGATTTATTGATGCCTATCCATTTGTACCAAACAATCAAGAAGAACGTATTGCCCGCTGCTTAGAAATCTTACATATTCAAGCACAAGGATTGGCAACCCGCCTTTCAAAAATTCATTGTCAAGATGTTGTAATTGGAATTAGTGGTGGATTGGATTCGACTCTTGCTTTACTTGTATGTCATGAAGCCTTTAAAATCAACAACTATGACGCTAAAGGAATTCATGCGATCACAATGCCAGGCTTTGGAACGACAAAACGTACAAAATCCAATGCACAAATCTTAATGGATCTATTACATGTTTCTAGTGAAGAAATTTCAATTGTGGATGGTGTAAATCAGCATTTTAAAGATATTCACCATAATCCTGAGATTCATAATATTACGTATGAAAACTCACAGGCTCGTGAAAGAACACAAATTCTTATGGACTTAAGCAATGCCTACAATGCAATTGTTGTGGGTACCGGAGATTTGAGTGAACTCGCATTAGGTTGGTGCACATACAATGGGGATCACATGAGCATGTATGCCGTAAATGCGAGTGTTCCTAAAACATTAGTTCGCTATATCGTTGAAAGTGTTGCACTAAAAGATGAAGTACTACATGATGTATTGATGGATATTTGTGACACACCTGTATCACCGGAGCTTTTACCACCTGATAAAAATGGCAAAATTGCACAAAAAACAGAAGAGGTATTAGGATCTTATGATCTTCATGATTTCTTCTTATATCAAATGTTAAGATATCATGATGAACCAAAGAAAATCTATGATTTAGCTTGTGTTGCATTCAAAGATGTAGAAAAAGAAACAATAAAAAAGGCCATCTCAACATTCTATAATCGTTTCTTTACGCAACAATTCAAAAGAAACTGTATGCCAGATGGTGTTAAGGTTGGATCTATTTGTTTCTCACCTAGAGGTGATTGGAGAATGCCAAGTGATGCATCAAGAAATCTATGGACAAAACAAGTGGAGGAAATTTAATTCCCCCACTTTTCTTATGCTTTATCTATATTATTTGAAAAGATATCTGCAACTTCACTCATAATAATATAAGCCCCAGAATCGATTTCATGCACTCTTTCTTTCATGCGGTTTACCTGATAGCGATTGACTACAAAATACACAATAGATTTCGTCGTTTTGAATATCCACACGTGCCATCAACTCTAGTAACGCCACTTGCAAACGTTTCACATATTTCTTTAGGATATTCTGTAACAATCATAGCACATTTTTCACGATCAATACCTTCAACAACAAAATTAATTGTCTTTAATGCCGCTGAATAAGCAACTACCGAATAAAGTGGTAATACCCAGCTATTTAGTACGATTCCACAAAACATGTATAAAATCACATTATAGATCATCACAAAGGTTCCTACTGTAATTCCAATGCGTTTTGAAAATATCACAGCCATGACTTCAATAACATCCATAGCACCACCAAAACGAATGGCTAAACCACTTCCAATGCCTGAAATCATACTACCAAATAGTGCACAAAGAAGTAAAGAAGTACCCGCTAGCGGTGAAGCAATACTTACATCAATGGGTAAAACATCCATAATCAACCATGCGAATAAAAAATAGATTAATACGGTATATATGGCATAGAGTATAAACTGCTTTCCTTATTTTTTGAGTCCAATCAAAAATAAAGGAATATTTAAAATCAATAAGAAGAACGACAAGGATAAATAAAGATGGTGTAATCTGTTCAAGTGACATGGATGTTCCAGAAATGCCACTATCATACAATTTCACAGGTGTCATACATAATATAATCAATTCCTGCAATTGTCATCATACATAAATTTGTAATACGAGGTGTTTGGTTTTGTTTAATAACTCAGCACTCCTTTTTAGAGCTTCATTTTAACATACATATACACTAAAATCATTTCATCAACAAATCTTTTAGACAATTTAAAAGAACAGACTATTTTTTAGCCTGTTCGGGTAACCAATTTTAATTGGGGTCATTATTTTTGGGGTCTAATTTGGGGTCAATTTTAGGGGTGACTTTTGGGGTCTATAAATTGACCCTTTTTCTTTTCTCTTTTCACCATAGATTGTTCACTTTTTATTTATTATTTCTCAGTTGTTTATTTATATTCGTTCAGAGCTATTTATAACCGACTCTAAAAGCTTTCTAGATTTATCAGAGTGAGTTATCACCTATAATGTTTATGTTGTGTTTTTCTTTGTTGTTCAGGAGGTAAACATTATTATGGAACACAACACTAATCAAAATTCTAATTATCTGGCTCTTCTTAATCTAGCCGATGATGGCACTTATACTGTTACTAAAATTGAAATCATTGGTTCTGATAAATTTGTTTATATTGAGAAAAACTTGAAACCTACTCTTTGTCCTATGTGTCAGTCTCGTATGCATTCCAAGGGTATATATGTTCGAAAAGTAAATCATCCTATCTCCCAAGATTCAATGGATACTTACTTGATAGTACGACAACGTAGATGGGTGTGTAAGGAATGTGGTCATACGGAGAATGATTCCTTCCCGTTTTTGGATAAATACTCGCATTCTTCAAATATCACTCCATATTTGATTCTTAATGCATTCAAGACTCTTACTAAATCAACAGCTGAGATTGCTGCTCAATTCAATATTTCTGATTCAACTGCACGTCTGATATTTAAGCGTTACGTAGATCTTCCCAGACTTCCTTTGCCTGAATACATATCAATAGATGAAGTATATCTGGATATCAGTAACACTGAAAAATATGCATTTGTCATTATGGATTTTTCTACAGGACAAATCATTGATATCATCCACAATCGCTGGCATTCTACTCTTGAAAGTTACTTCCTATCCATCCCACTTAAGGAAAGATTAAATGTCAAAGGTGTTATATCAGATGCTTACAAGGCCTACCTTACTATGCCTGAAGAGTTTTTTCCTAATGCGATCACAATCCTCGACTCTTTTCATGTGGTTAAAGTTATCATTTCTCAAATGAATGCTTATATCTACAAAGTAATGAAGAAATACAAGAAAAGAGACGAACAAAGGCTAAAAGAAAAAAATCACGATACGAACCGTGATGATAAGTCTATAAAGCCTTCTAAAGAAGTAATCCTGCTACAAAATTATAAATGGGTCATCCTTAAAAACCGTGATGAGATCAATTATTCTACAAAGAGATATTATCATAAAATGCTTGGTATGAATGTAGATACATTCACTATTGAAAAAATGTTCCTGGAACTAGATTCAAATTTTGAAAAGCTTCGCGATTTAAAAGAAGATTATATTGAATTCAACAACCAGGAATATGAAAGCGAATTGGATGTATTGACCAATTTAAATACTTTGATCAACAAATACAAATATTCAGATCAGTCGATATTTAGTGATTTTGCCTTGTTTCTTATAAAATACAAAGAACCAATCGTTAATTCCTTTATTAAAGTAAAGGTCTATAGAAAGAGTGCACGAACAGAACAAGAATACTATGCACGTCTTTCCAATGGACCTATGGAATCTTTCAACAGGAAGCCAAAAGATCTTAAACGAGAATCTAGAGGATTCTCTGATTTTAATTATACACGCAATCGTATTCTCTGGGCTACAAGAGACAATCCAAGTGTTAGAGGCATTCCTAAATCAAATAATGAGATAAAAAAGAACAAAGGAAAAAAACGCGGACCATACAACAAAAAGAAATAACTCAAAAAATATAACCATAATCAAATAATCATAGTAAGAAAAACACAACTAAAAAAGAGATGCACTTCTGCATGTACCAACATACAGATTTACATCTCTTTTTATTTTAAAATTTTAACGAATCTTACAGACCCCAAACTAGGCCCCAATTGTTTACGCTAAAACCCTAAATGATTTTGGTTACCCTTATAGTTAAACATCCTTTTCTTTTAATGTATCTGGTAAAATTAATCTTACGGATTCAATACGATTTTTTTCTACTTTTAAGACTTTAATACGAATTCCATTTGGCAATATCGTTTCATCATTTGTCTGTGGCAAACGTCCTAATGTATCAATTACCAATCCTCCAATTGAATCAAAATCTTCACTGTCTAAGTCTAAATCCAAATAATCATTTAGATCATGTAAACTTAAATAACCTTTCACATCATATGTCTGATTATTTAGTTTTACAATATTTTCTTCTTCATGCGCATCATATTCATCTTGAACATCACCAACAATTTCTTCAATGATATCTTCCAATGTTACAATTCCGGAAAACTCTCCATATTCATCCATTACAATTGCTAGGTTAAATGTAGATTCTTTCATTTCCATCAACAATTCAGACACTTTTTTATTTTCATATGTGAATTTTGGTTTACGGAGTATTTTTTTTATGTCAAACTGTGAAAAATCATCGTACATCAATAAGTCTTTCATATTCACAATTCCAACTATATTATCGATTTTTTCTTTATAGATTGGAATACGCGTAAACTTTTCTTCTCTAAATATCGCCAATAAATCCTTATATGTGCAATTTTCCTCCGCCATCACAACGTGTACACGAGGAACCATGACTTCCTTTGCTTTGGCATCCCCCAAATCAAACACTTTATTGATCATATCTTTTTCATCTTCTTCGATGACACCTTCTTCGTGGGAAACATCTACAATTGTACGTAGCTCACTTTCAGTCATAGATATGTTTTTATTAGGATCCTGTATACCCATCAATTTTAAAATAGCTGAACTAAATAAGTTTACAAACCATATAACAGGTGTCAACAATTTCATCAATAAAGATATAATTGGTGCATATGTAATGGCGAGTTTATCCGCATTGATTGTTGCCCATGTTTTAGGTGTAATTTCTCCAAAAACCAAAATTAAAAAAGTAATGATAAAAGTAGCAATACTAACAGCAGCTCCACCAAAGGAATAGGCTATTAAAGAAGCAATACTGGCCGCTGATGTATTAACTAGGTTATTTCCAATCAAAATTGCACTTAGCATTTTTGATTGATTCTCCAATATTTTTAAAGCCAATGCAGCTTTTTTATTGCCTTCTTCTTCTAATGTTCTTAAGCGAATTTTACTTACTGAAACCATTGATGTTTCAGCTGAAGAAAAGAAGCCAGATAAAGCTAATAAAACAATTAATTCTAGGATTTGTATCCATAAATCCGAGTCCATTTTTCACACTCCCTATATTTTTGACTATTGTATCATACTCACGAAATTCTAGGAAGAGCGAGACGAATTGCTTTTTCTACAATTTCAATTGTAGGATTTTTAAATTCTTTTACTTCACCATCCAAATTCGCATAAATAATTTCATTTTCTGTATCTATATGAACCGTTTTAGCTTGGTACATAGAGACTAAATTTTTATATTGTGTATGTGTTCCTTCTTGATACTTTTTAGCTAATTTTACAATCTGATGCCTTTTTACATTTGAAATCAGACACACGTCCATCCAACCATCGGCAATATTGGCTTCTGGACAAGGTTTAAATCCTCCTCCATAGTATTTTCCGTTCGCAAATACCAAGAATCCATAATTATCTTTTGCTAATTTTTCTGTATCAATCTGGACTTTGTATTCTTTACATATTGGTTTTCTTAAGCTTACCAAGGCCGATAAGGCATATGGAATAATACCTTCTGTGGGCATTTTTTTCTTTAATTCATTTACTTGTCTTGCGACTTCAACATCAAAACCAAAAGAGACAGTATTTATTGAGTATTCTCCATTTACACGTATTAAATCACAGTCCATATATTCTGGATTTGAATAGTTTGCCAAATTTAAAAAATCTTCTTTTTTGATGTTTTCAAAGTATTTGACAAAATCATTCCCTGTACCAATTGGAATTACTGAAATAATCACATTTTCCTTTTGCGCACACCCATTGATTACTTCATGTAATGTTCCATCTCCTCCGCATACATATAAATGTACAGGTTCATTCGATAAAGCATATTTTTTCGCAATAAAAGTTGCATGTTCAGGACCTTTTGTTTTTTCAATGATAATTCGTTTACCTTGAAAATGCTCTTTAATTTCTTTTATTAATTCATACTGGTTATTCTTTCCAGATTTGGGATTTACAATAAATACATCCTTCATATGCTTTTTCCTCTTTATACTTCAATTAATCTATGTATACACTCACTCGCAAGAAGTAACCCCGCACTCGCTGGTACAAATATTGCACTTGGCAATGGTTGACCTGATTCTACCGGTGTTGGAATTTCTGTCGATGCAACAACCCATATTTTATTTCGGATACGATTTTTTCTTTTCCATTGACGAATTTGTTTTGCCATTGGATCGTAACTTGTTTTTTCAATTTCTGTAACAATCAATTTAGTAGGATCTTTTCGTCTAGCCATCCCCATACTTGATAAAAACGGAATATTTCGGTCAATACATGCCTGCATTAAATCTTTCTTACTTTTTATAGAGTCAATGCAATCTACGACAAAATCGATAGGTTGTGAAAAAATCTCTTCATCCTTTGTCTGATCGTAAAAAAATGCATATGTATCCACAATACAATTAGGATTTAACTTAGCGATTCTTTCCTTTAATACGTCTACCTTGATTCTATTTACCGTATCTAAGGTTGCGACTAATTGTCGATTTATATTGCTTGGCTCCACACAATCCTTATCAATTAGAATTAAATGTCCTATACCCGTTCTTGCGAGTGCCTCAACACAAAATGAGCCAACACCACCAACTCCAACAACTAGAACAGTCTTTTCCTTAAGTGTTTCTAAAGCTTCTTTTCCTAACAATAGTTCACTTCTCTCATTTGTCTGCATGACTTAACCATTCCTTTACTGCATCATATATTTCATCTCTATCCTGTGCTTCAAACCAATGTACTGGCATTTGATTTTTGAACCATGTATATTGTCTTTTCGCATATTGCCTTGAATGTGTCTTGATAGCTGTCTTTACTTCATCTAAATTCTTTTCACCTAAAAAATAATCTTTAAACTCTTTATATCCTATTCCTTGAAAGCTTGTATATTCCCATGTTTGTGGATTAGAAAATAATTCTTCTACTTCTTTAACCAAACCATTTTCAAACATGATATCCACTCTTTTATTGATTCGATCATGTAAAATATTACGATCCACATCCAGTCCTAAGAAATAAACATCATATAATGGAATGTGCTGCTGCTTGTCTTCTTGTTCTGATTTTGATGTACCACTATGGCAAATCTGAAGAGCTCGTATCAGCCGTTTACGATTATTGGGATGAATCTTTTCCAAAGCTTTTCTATCTTGTTCTTCCAACATCTTAACAAGTTCTTCATTGCTTTTTGAATCTAAATAACTTTTAAAAGCTTCATCTTCTTTTTCTTCTTGAAATTCATAATCATATAAAGCAGCCTTTAAATAAAGCCCTGTTCCACCACATAAAATAGGAAACTTTTGTCTTTTTACTACATCATCTATTGCCTTGCGACATTTTTCTTGAAACACTTTTACATTATAAGCTTCATCATAATCTTGAACATCAATAAGCTCATGATGTATACCTTCCATTTCTTCTTTGGTAACTTTTGCAGTTCCAATATCCATTTTTTTATATACCTGCATACTGTCACAAGAAATGATTTCCCCATTAAATCGCTTTGCCAGCCATACAGATAGACTTGTTTTACCAATTCCTGTTGGTCCTACAATCGCTAATATTTTTTGTTTATCCACGTTCAAATTCCTTTCTTAATTCACTATCACTCATCACAATAACAGTTGGTCTTCCGTGCGGACAATGATATGGCTGTTTACACTTTTGTAAATCGAGAATGACCTGCTTCATCTCCTGCATCGATAATGGACGATTGAATCGAATCGAACTATGGCACGCCATAGTCGCAATCATATGCTTTCTGAGTTTTGCCATATCAACATCTTGATTTTCCACAAAATAATCAAGTAAATCTTGTAAAAATTGTTTTTGATCTACATCATGAAACCAAAGTGGAATTTCTCTTAAAATCAATTGATCGGTTCCAAAGGGTTCAAATTCAATCCCAAAAAACGCTGTTTTTTCATTGATTGTCATATATTGTGCCAATACATTACTTGATACATCTAATTGAATTGGCACCATTAATGGCTGTTTATTTGTGCATTGCACCAATAGTTTTTCATTTAATTGTTCATAATGATATCTTTCTTGGGCAGCATGCTGATCAACAATCACAAGTCCGTCTTCATTACTGCACAGGATATATGAATCGTGTAATTGAGCTAAAACCTGTAAATGTAAAAAGAATTCTGGTCCTTTATCATTCTTATCTTCCTTAGGAATTGGATATGAAATCGGCTCTTCCTGTATTTTTATTTCAGAAACTCTTTTATCTTCATATACTTTTTTTTCCACAGTAATCGGTTTTGTATCAATTTCTCTTATAGGTTTATAATTTTTAAAGCTTTGTTCAATTACTTTATTCTCTTTTTGTTGCTTCACCGGATATGAATATTGAATTTCAGGCTGCTCAAAAACCACACTCCTCTTTTCCGGCTTACTTACAGAAACCGTTTTTAAAGAGGCGTTTAATGCATTTTGAATCGTAGTTTTGATTAAATCCAACATTTCTCCTTGTTTAGATAAACGTACTTCCCATTTATTCGGATGTACGTTTACATCCACCAATTGCGTATCTGAATCCATTTGTAAAACAACAATTGGAAAACGATTTGGTGGCATATAGTCACTATATGCATCTAAAATTGCTTTTTGAATAGCTACACTTCGAATAAGTCGTGTATTTAAAGTCAAAAACATAAAATATTTTGTAGCACGATTGATTTTTGGTTGAATTGCATATCCATGAATATGAAAATCATCATTACTTCCTTCAAAAGGAATTGCATTCTGTGCCACTTCTTTTCCATACATTTGGTAAAGAATCTCTTGTATATTCCCATTTCCACTTGTTTGAAATACAACTCTTCCATCATGCGAAAGTGTAAATCGTATATTTGGATGTGATAAAGCCATTTTATTCATTAAATCGGCAATAACTGAAAATTCATAGGATGTACTTTTTAAATGCTTAAATCTAGCCGGTGTTTTCACGAATAATCCAGATACATCTAATTTAGTTCCTCTAGGACAATTGCATTTTTCATCGACATCTAAGCTTCCATAGTTATATCTTAATAAGGTTCCTTCGTTTCCATCGCTTGTTTGTAGCTCAACTTGTGCTACTGAAGCAATACTTGGCAAAGCTTCTCCTCGAAACCCCATCGTTTGAATATTGAACAATTCTTCTTCTGAATGCATTTTACTTGTGGCATGGCGCATAAAGGCTAAGTGGGCGTCTTCATGATCCATTCCGCATCCATCATCTGTTATAACGATTCGCTCTATACCACCTTGATATACTTCCACTTCAATCACTGTTGAACCAGCATCAATACTATTTTCCACGCATTCTTTTACAATTCCCGCAGGACGTTCAACAACTTCTCCTGCTGCAATCATATTTGTTAAATGTTCACTTAAAACATGTATTTTAGCCATTTTCACACCTCCATTCATATGAATTTCATATTATGAATCGATTTTTTCACTAAGTTTCTTTAACTCATATAAACAATCTAAAGCTTCTCTTGGAGACATCGAATCAATATCCAATTCCTGTAATCGTTGTAAGAGCATCGATTTTTCTGGTTGAACTTGATCCATGACAAATAAGCTTGGTTGATAACTTTGATTTGTTTCTTGATTTTCATAATTTGATAAAAGTTGCGCTGCTCGATCTAAAACAACTTTAGGCAAATGAGCTAATTTAGCAACATTAATTCCGTATGATTTATCTGCTTTACCATCGACAACACGATATCTGAATTCAATTTCATTTTTTTCTTCTCTTACATCAACATGAACATTACGCATTGATTTATGTTCTGCTTCTAAATCCGTTAATTCATGATAGTGAGTCGAGAAAAGTGTTTTTGCACCAATAGCTTCATCAATATATTCAAGCATCGCTTGTGCCAATGCCATACCATCATATGTTGCGGTTCCACGTCCAATTTCATCAAACAGAATCAAAGAATGCTTTGTGGCGTAGCGTAAGGCAACATTAGCTTCCATCATTTCAACCATGAAAGTACTTTTTCCTGTCAAAATATCATCGGATGCACCTATTCTAGTAAATATTCGGTCAAAGATTGGTAATTCAGCTTTTTTAGCAGGAACAAAGCTTCCCATTTGTGCCATGACCACTAACAATGCATTTTGACGCATATACGTTGATTTACCACCCATATTTGGCCCCGTAATTAATTGGATATGCTCATCTTTTGACATTTTCCAATCATTAGAAACATATCTTTTTTTCTTCATACGGTCATCCAAAATAGGGTGTTTTCCTTCTACCACATTTACTTCATAATTCGGATGGAAGGTCGGGCATACATATCCTTTTTCACTTGCCAAAATAGCTAAAGAAACAAGTACATCAATTGTTGCCAACGCTTGTGCACATGCATGTAAATCAAACAAATCCCTTTTGATTCTTAACAATAAATTCGTAAATAAAGTCTGTTCTAATTTTACCTTCGTTTCTTGTGCATGCAATATTTGATCTTCTTTTTCCTTTAATTCCTGCGTAATAAATCGAGTCGCATTCGTCAATGTTTGCTTTGTATGATACCCAAATTCCTCTTTGATATTTCCTAAGTTACCATTTCGAACTTCAATGAAATATCCAAAAATACGATTATATCCAATTTTTAAAGACTTTACTCCCGTTCTTTCGCGTTCCTTAGCTTCAAGTTCTAAAATAAAATCTTTGCCCTTCTTCGCAATCTCTCTTACTTCATCCAATTCTTGGTTATAGCCATCATTAAAGACGCCACCTTCTTTTAATGTTAATGGTGGATTTTCAACAATTGCATTTTTTATTTCATTATATAAGTCTTGGCATGATGGCACACTCAAAAATTCTGGATATGAATTTAATGAAGAAGCTAAATCTAATATTGGTTTGGCATGTTCTAATGTAGCTACAAGCTGTAACACATCTCTAGGACTCGCATTTCCATAAGCCATACGACTGGCTAAACGTTCCATATCATAAACGTAAACTAAATGTTCTTTCAGATTCTCTCTTAACATAAAGTTTTCTTTTAAATCTTTTACCGCTTCTTGCCTTTTCGCAATTTTTTCAACATCAATTAAGGGATATTCAATCCATCTCTTTAACATTCGAGATCCCATCGCACTTTGGCATTTATCCATAAAAGACCATAAACTTTCCGCTTTTGCATTTGTTGATTGACTATAAACAAGCTCTAAATGATTCTTAGTCTCATAATCCATCACCAATACTTTATCTTTATCCATAGATTCTATTGGTAAAAAATGATCGATATGTTGTTTTTGTGTGTCTTTTAAATAAGCCATCAACAATGCGAATGCCTCTTTTAATGACTCTGATTCAATTCCATTTAATAGAGGTAAATCCTCAGAATCAATATTTGCCTTTTTATGTTTTGAAATGAGCATTGTATCCATTTCTTCTAGAGCAGCCATCCATTTTTTATCCATTGTCATTGGGCAAACAAGTTCACTTACATTTTGTTCTAACAATGCCTTTTGCAGTGCCACTAAAGATCTCTGTAATGTTTGATACTTCAACTCACCCGTGCTTAATTCGCAATAGATGACTGTGATTTCAAAACTCGAAACATCGCAAGATGCCATATAGTTTGTTGACTTGGCATCCATTGTTGCATCCATATAAGTTCCTGGTGTAATTATTTTAATAATTCCTCGATCTACTAATCCTTTTGCGGTAGATGGATCTTCTAGTTGTTCACAAATCGCAACTTTATACCCTTTTTTTACAAGTCTTTGAATATATGAATTGGCCGCATGAAAAGGCACTCCACACATAGGAACCTTTTCTTCTACGCCTGCACTTCTTCCTGTTAATACCAAATCTAATTCTTGCGAAACCAATTTTGCATCTTCAAAAAACATTTCATAAAAATCACCTAAACGATAAAATAGAATCGCATCCGGATTTTCTTCTTTCATTTGTAAATAATGTTGCATCATTGGTGTATATTTTTTTTCTGCCATAAATCATCTTCCTAACAGGACTATTATACCAAAAAAACACAATAAATATGTTATAATTAAGATTATTGAATAAGGAGGTTTTCTGATGAAACAAACAATTCAATGGAAAAATAAATCTATCCAGTTTGACATTGGTTTGATTCTTATATTAATCCTTTTTGGTATGACCAGTTGTTTTGCGTTATACAATTCATTTAACTTGATAAAATCTGGAAGTGGAAATTCTTATTTATTACGACAATTATTCTGGTTTGTTGTTGGATTCATAACTATGTTTATCCTTTCAAACGTTCAGAATAAAAAAATATATTCTTATATGAATGTAGCATACAAGATATTGATGCTTTGTCTAATTTATTTGTTCTTTTCTCGCTTATTATTTAACATCATTGGTTTTTCATTGCCTTTCGCAAACGAAGTAAATGGTGCCATTTCATGGTTTCAATTGCCTTTGATTGGTAGTTTTCAACCGAGTGAATTTATAAAAATCGTACTTATCATATTGGTTTCTCAAATCATCGTTGACCATCAAAACGAACATCCAAACCCATCTCATAAAGACGATTTATTATTACTATGGAAAATTATTAAAGTATTATTTCCACCATTATTCTTGATTATGATGCAACCTGATACTGGCGTGTGTATCATCATTACCTTCAACATTTTCGTTTTATTATGTTGTAGTGGAATTCGTAAGGAATATATCATTGGAATCTTTGCTTTCGTAGTTATTGTAGTATGCACATTCTTATTCTTATATTTTGAACATCCGGAAATTCTTTCTTCATTTATTTCTTCTTATAAACTCCAAAGAATTGATGCATGGCTAGAGCCAGAAAGTAACATTCGCGGTAGTTCTAACCAGCTTTATACCGCTTTATTATCATTAGGTAGTGCAGGGCTTACCGGATATGGTTTACAAGCAAATATCATTTCAATTCCAGAAGCACATACCGACTTCATTTTTGCAGCATTCGGCCAATGTTTTGGCTTTATCGGAACAACATTTATTCTATTACTTTGTCTGCTGTTAGATATTTATTTATGTAAAATCGCTTATGCTACAAAAAGCCGAAAAGATCGATTTGTCGTTATTGGTATCATTGCTATGCTATTATATCAACAACTTCAAAACACAGGAATGATTGTTGGATTGTTACCAATCACCGGTATTACCCTTCCACTTATATCCTATGGAGGAAGTAGTATTCTTTCATATTTTATATCATTTGCTATTATTTTAAACATTTCTCCCGCATCAAAAAGAACGATTCGATTGAATCGTTCTAGAAGTTAATATAGATTTTTTAATCTTGTTAAGTAAGAATAAGTACGGTATCTTGCAAATCGTACTTTTTTTTCGCTCGAATGAATGATGATTTCAGAAATAGATGCTAAATCTCTTTCTAAATGATCGTAACATACATGTGCATATGCCAAAGTATCTCCTCGAACACCAATTTTTCTTGTATCATTCATAATATATGGATTTTTTAGGGAATGGTGATTCTTATGTGATATTGGCATGATTTCACATAATTGAAGCACTTTTAATCCCGGATCAACTACAGCACCTTTCAATGCACGATTCACTGCTGTAGAACCTGATTGTGTACTAACACAAATTCCTGAACCTTGACAACTTTCGAAAAATTCATCGTCAATTGATATATCTAAAACCAATGTTTTAGCTAAACTCTCTATACGAACTTCGTTTAATGCATATAAAGTCTCATTAACTTGTGGAAGATCCATTTGCAATAAATTAAACGCTTCAATTCTGGGTTTATTATGCTGTAAATCATATACTAAATGATCCACTTCATCTTGTGTATAATCTGTAAAAAAACCTAAATTACCCGTATGTATCGCAACAAACTGAATTTCATCCAATCTATCTATATATGTGTGAATTGCTCTTAATAAAGTACCATCTCCACCAACAGAAAAGATGATTTCAGATTTTTCTTCATCATACTCCCATCCAATGGCAATACATTTTTTCTTTAGAGTTTCTGCTACTCTTTTTGAATTATCGTCTCCTCTGTCTACTAAACTGAAACGCATCAAATCACTTCCTCTTTTATTGAATCTATTGTAACATATTTATGGGTGATATGAATGTACGATAATATTGAAAGAGAATTGAAATTATTGGTTGATGAAAAAGCATATAACGAATTACTCCGTTCATATGATTTTCATAATCCGATAATACAGACAAACACATACTTTGACACAGATAATCAAGATGTAAAAAAACAACATGGTGCAGTACGAATCCGAACAATTCAAGGCAAAAAAATATTCACATTAAAAATTAGAAAAGATGAATATACACACTATGAATTTGAAAAAGAGATCAACACTGAAAATATAAATGAAATTAACGATCCAGAAATATTAAATTGGTTTGATCAATATCAAATTCCTAAAAATTTAAATCCAATAGCAAGTTTTACTACTTTAAGAAATGTATATGAATTTGAAAATGGAGAATTATGTTTAGATAAGACTGTTTACAATCATAAAATAGATTATGAAATTGAATATGAATACACTTCAGATCATGATGGAATCCACTTTTTTAATTCAATCTTAGAAAAATACGGCTTAAAATGGATAAAAAATTGCCCTAGCAAAATCGCTAGAGCTATGAATGATTAAAATTTATGTGTTAATCGATAGAAGAAGGATTTAGAGTTATATTCTTCTTCTTTTTTCTTATAATTTTCAATTTCTTCCTGATTCTTATTATAACGTTCTTCAATCTCTTTTAGTTTCTGATTTTCAGATTCCAATTCAGATATTTTATCATCTTTTGATTGAGCTTCAATCAAAAATGTTTGTTTACTTTTTTCAATTTCCAATTTTAATTTTTCTTGATATAATTGCTCGATCTGTGCTTGCGCTTTCTCTTTTTCTTCTATAATAGCCTTTAATTTCTCATTTTCAAATCTTAATTCCATTTCTACTGTAGAAACTTCATGTTTTTCTTTTCTAAAATAAGTAGATAGCCTTTCTACCCCTTCAGCTTTAATTGTTATTCTTCGAGTTGCAGGATTTTTATATTTCCAATCTTTATCTGGGTTGTCTTTTACAAGTTTTGCGATTGCTTTATCCACTGTATTTCTGGATTTATTAAAATGCTGGCATATCTGAGCAATATCCATATCATAATAAACATCAATTGCTGAAGCTTCTTCAGGCATATTTACGTCCCCTTCCTATGAAATTCATAATAATGTTATAACGAGTCACGATTAGTCTATCATAGTTTCTTAAATAAATCTACAATAATATATGAAATTCCTATATATTTTATCTGACATTCTCATAATACTTCTTTTTTCATACCCTTCTCACGTGAATCATCCTATTTGAACTTATACACCTTTTATAGTTATTGTACATGTTCATATTTATTTCACATGAACAGGCATTTTATTTTCCTATAGGCTACACTTTTCATATGAATATTTAGATTCTAAATTTATGTTCATATGATTTAAAAATTATTGTTTTCTTCTTCATATGAACTAAAATTCACATGTTTTTAAAATCATATTTGAAATCATATTTTAAATATCTAGCTTTATTAAAATCACATGGATTTAAATTTTAATTAAATCGAATAGGATTTGTCATATTTCAATCATATGATTGGCGTGATTTTATATTTAGATATTTTACTTCTCCATGCACTTCATATGATTTATATACCCCTTTCATATTATAATTCAACAATTTTACATAATTAATTTTACCTGTATACTTTTCATTCTCAACGTTCATATGATTTATAAAACATTATATGAATTTACTTATTTAAATCATATATACATAAAAAAATCGTATGATATGTCATAAATATATCATACGATTAAGCATATTTAAGAGCTTTTACGCCCTTCAAATGCTTTTAACAATGTCATTGCGTCTGTATAGTCCAAATGGCTTCCTACGGGTATACCATGTGCCAGACGAGTGACTCTACACTTCCCTTCTAATAGCTTAGATATATAAAGTGATGTTGTTTCTCCTTCTACTGTTGGATCCAATGCTAATATCACTTCTTCAGTATCATTGTTAATGCGGTCTACCAAAGACATAATATTTAATTGATCTGGCAGAATTCCTTTCTGTGTATTAATTAATCCATCCAATACATGGTACACACCATTATATTCCTGCATCGACTCAATAGTAGATATATCCTTTGGATTTTGTACCACACATATGATATTCTGATTTCTACTTGAATCATTACAGAAGTCACATAGTTCACCCTCTGTTAAGTTTCCGCATCGAGTACATTTCTTCACATTCTTTTTTAAGACTCTTAAAATATCTGAAAATTCAGATATCTCTTCTTCAGACCACCCAAGTACTGTAAAAGCATAACGTTCTGCTGTTTTTGCTCCTACACCTGGTAATTTCTGAAATTCATATATTAAATCATCAAAAGTTTTAGGATACATAGTTCACCTTCTAATCTTCTTTTATTTCTATGTCTGGAAACAAACTTTTCATATGATCTTCAATACTCATATGATTCTCATCTTCCGTATGTTTATTCTTTAAATTTATCTGACATGGTTCTGGAAGATTACCACTAATCATTTTCTCTTTAAAGCTATCTAACACTCTTGTTTGTTGTACTTTATCCAATGCGAATACTTTCTTAGCTTTACCTAGTAATACTTCCATAAAGTCTTCATATCCATACTTTAATTCAAACTCATTAATTTGTTTTGCGAATATTTCACTTGCAACACAAACCACAATATAATTTGATCCACTAGCCATAATAGTACTATTTCTTAATGTTGCTGCATATTTTCCAAATTCTAAACTTGATATGAATTGTCCTAAATTATTGAATTTACTTGTATCAATGTTTCTTTCCATTTTTGTAGCGCCAACTAGTAGCTGTACTACAAAATCATCATTTAATATGATTTTATTATTTGTGTTTTCTGATCGTTTTAATGTTTCACGTGAAACATCAGAAATTTCAGATTTATCAGAAGCCTCTATTTTATCGTCTATCTGGTTCTTATTCTCAATAATATCTGAGTTATCAGAAGTCTCATCATATGATGTTTCATAATCTTCATCTTCCACATTTTCATGAGAAGGTTCATTGTCCATTTGTAAATCATATCCTTTTGTTTCATATGAATAACTTGATATTTTTAATAAAGACGCTTCTAGATAATCTAATGCATTAGATGCATAAGTATACTTATTGTAGGTATCCATCAATTCATCCATACACTTAATTCTGAAATTTACAGGTGCTGTTTTAAAATATTTCTGAATCATATTTTTATTCATATCAGATACTAATGTTGAATTTTCTGAATAATCTAGTATTAAACTATCTTTAAGCATATGAATGAAATCAGCAGTTAATCGCTTAATATCCATTCCCATATCAGAAAATTTCTGAATTGCGTTTACAAATGTATCTACATCTTTTTTATATACCGCATAAAATAATTTTCCAATATCTTCAGATGTGACGACTCCATAAATTTTACGAATATCATTCACATCAATATGTGAAGAACAATATGCAACACATTGATCCAATATAGATAATGCATCTCTCATTCCTCCATCCGCCAGTTGTGCAATAAGTGTTAAACCATCTTCAGCAATATCGATACCTTCATTCTTACAAACAATAGAAAGTCTATGCTTAATGTCTTGAATACTAACTTTGTTGAAATCAAATCTTTGACAACGAGAAATGATTGTAGGTAATACTTTATTTGGTTCTGTTGTCGCAAAGATAAAAATTACATGAGCAGGTGGCTCTTCGATTGTTTTTAACAATGCATTAAACGCTCCGGATGTCATCATGTGAACCTCATCAATAATATAGATTTTGTATTTACCTTGCATAGGTGCATACTTCACTTTATCAATCAGATTTCGTACTTCATCGACTCCGTTGTTACTAGCCGCATCTATTTCAATAATATCAGGGTGACTCCCATTTGCAGCCATCTTACAATTCTCACAAATGCCACATGGAGCATCTTCGTTATTCGTACAATTTAAAGTCTTCGCAAAGATTTTCGCAATAGAAGTTTTTCCAGTTCCTCTAGGTCCACAAAATAAATACGCATGTGCAATACGATTTTGAACAATCGCATTTTTCAATGTTTGGATTATATGTGTTTGACCAACCACTTCATCGAAATTGCTTGGTCTATATTTTCTATATAATGCTTGATATGCCATTACTATTATTCCTTTCTATATTCATATTTGAACAAATATTTATTCACTTCTGTATCTTATTTTATCATAAATTTATACCAATTAATGTACGATATTTGACACTATATGAAAAGCAGAAACCATTCATATCGATGATTTCTGCTTTTTTTTCTCTCTTTTCTTTTTAAAGAATTGTTTTAATAAATCTGAACATTCAGATTCTAAAATACCATTTGTATAAATAGGATGATGATTGAACTCAGATACCTCAAATAAATTCGTACAAGTTCCTACGCACCCACCTTTAGGATCTGAAGCACCATAGACAACTCTTGTGATTCTTGACTGTATGATTGCACCTGCACACATAGGACAAGGCTCTAGAGTAACATATAGACTACAATCTTCCAATCTCCAGGTTCCCAGTTTTTTACATGCTTTTTGTATAGCCATAATTTCTGCATGAGCAATACTTTGTTGCAATGTCTCACGCTTATTATATCCACGAGCTATAATTTTATTATCTTTTACAATAACACATCCTATAGGAACTTCATCATAGCTTTCTGCTTTTTTTGCCTGCTTGATAGCTTCCCTCATCCATTTCACATCATCCATATTCATATCCTCTTCCTATATATTTAATCATACATGAATTTAAGTAAAATATAAAAAAACTACTACACATGATGGAGCTTGCTCAAGGCTGCTTCGTTCCCGACCTGACCTGATTCACAAGATATCATTGTAGTAGCTCAGTAATTATACCAAATCCAATTTCAATACGCAATAGAAAAAAGCTGTCAATGACAGCCTTTCATATTAACCAATTTTCTTTTTTCCACCCATGTAAGGTTGTAATACTTCTGGAATCAAGATTGATCCATCAGCCTGTAAGTTGTTTTCTAAGAATGCAATCAACATTCTTGGTGGAGCAACACAAGTATTGTTCAATGTGTGTGCATAATACTTCTCGCCATTTTCTCCCTTAACACGAATCTTCAAACGACGTGCCTGAGCATCTGTTAAATTAGAACAGCTTCCAACTTCGAAATATTTTTTCTGACGTGGAGACCACGCTTCAACATCAACTGATTTACATTTTAAATCTGCCAAATCACCTGAACAGCATTCCAATGTACGTACTGGAATATCTAATGTTCTGAAGAATTCTACTGTATTCATATATAGCTTTTTAAACCATTCCATACTTTCTTCTGGTTTACAAACAACAATCATTTCTTGTTTTTCAAATTGGTGAATACGGTAAACTCCACGTTCTTCAATACCATGAGCACCTTTTTCTTTACGGAAACAAGGTGAGTATGAAGTATATGTGTAAGGTAAATCTTTTTCTTCAAGAATTGTATCTTTGAATTTACCAATCATAGAGTGTTCACTTGTACCAATTAAATACAAATCTTCACCCTCAATTTTGTACATCATACCTTCCATTTCAGCAAATGACATTACACCATCAACGACTGAACTACGAATCATATATGGTGGAATTACATAAGTGAATCCTTTTTTATCAATCATGAAATCACGAGCGTAATTTAAGATTGCTGAATGTAGACGAGCAATATCTCCCATTAAATAGTAGAATCCATTTCCAGCTACACGACGTGCTGCATCTAAATCAATGCCACTTAAACGTTCCATGATTTCAGTGTGATAAGGAATTTCAAAATCAGGAACAACAGGTTCTCCAAATTTTTCTAATTCAACGTTTTCACTATCATCTTTTCCAATAGGAACACTATCATCAATGATATTTGGAATCTGCATCATTTTTTCAGTTACCGACTCTCTTAATTTAATTTCTTTTTCTTCCAAGGCTGCTAACTCATGAGCAATCTCAGCCATTTGTTGTTTAATTTCTTCAGCTTCTTCTTTTTTACCTTGGCCCATCAACTTACCAATTTCTTTAGAAATCTTTTTACGATTAGCACGTAAATCATCTGCATGCTGCTGTGTTTGACGAAGTTCTTTATCCTCCATCAATACTTCATTTACTAAAGGCAATTTGTAGTCTTGGAACTTTTTCTTGATGTTCTCTTTTACAATGTCCGGATTTTCACGGACAAATTTCATATCTAGCATGATATCCTCCTTGCATAAAAAAAGAGACACCCGCACCCATAAAGGGACGATGTCTCGCGTTGCCACCCTTTTTACCATATATATACATATATGATCTCTTAACATGATAACGGTATGTACCGGATCAAACTACTTAATTTCATTTGATCACTCTAAGGTGCTGTTCAATTATTCATATCAGTATTTTCACCAAACATACTGTCTCTATAAATATATGAAATAACCTACTCATCCTTATCTTCGTGTTCAACACATTTATACCATTAAAACAAAGCTAAAGTCAACTGCTTATTCTTGTAATTAGCTTCATTATATCGGATTTGTCATATGATTTAACTTATCTACAAATCATATTCAATATCGCAAAAAAATAAAGTGTTAAAATATAAGAAATCCATTTATAATCCATTCCCATAAACACTAAAAAGTTGAACAAGAAAGACTTTTTCTGCGAAAAAGTAACACGTCCAAATAACGTGTACAGTCGTCCGGTAACATTTCAATAAGAACTCCATCCTAAATAAGGCTATTTACAATAGTCTGTTTTGTCATACCTATATAATTCAAGATCCAAATAATTCAGTCATTTTTAAATTTCCAAATTCATCTTCTCCGAAACCAAAATCTTAATACATAAACAAAAGTATCCCTATTAGGGAAAAGAAGGCATAAATTCTTTTAGATAAATTTGCATAATACAAATAATATAAGCCAATCACAGACATCGCAAAGATAGCTCCATTGCATAAAGAACCTAAAATACTTCCATAATCAGAAACATAAACACATGCCAAAACAAATATCATACATACTACGACAATTTTATCCACTGTTCTATCTTTTCTAAATTAAGAATAATATTTGTAACTCCTTCATTCGAATAACTCAAACTCTTTTTACATGATATCAATTCAGCCACAGAAACATGCAAAGATTCAGATAGGGCAGGTAACAATTGAATGTCTGGATATCCTATTCCACGTTCCCATCGGCTAACAGCTTTATCTGTGACATGTAGCTGTTGAGCTAATTCCATTTGCGTCATATTGTTTTCTTTTCTTAACTTACAGATAAACATTCCCATATCTTTTTCATCCACATATCTCACTTCTTTCGATAATAATTTATATCCATTATCAATCAACATAATGTTTATATCTGGGTTTTAGGTTGTTTTCGTCTGATTTTTCATATGAAAAAGGAGTAAAATCATAATTTCACTCCTTATATACTTTATTCTTCCGTATTTTCTTCTGATTCTTCTTCAGGCTCTTCATGATCTACTAATGTCATACGCGTTACTTTCGCATCGCCATTTAGGTTAATCAATCTTACGCCTTGTGTGTTTCTTCCGTAGATTCCTACATTCTCTAAAGCCACACGAATCATGATTCCATCACTCGCAACAATCATCGCATCTTCTTTACCTGTAACAGCACGCATACACATTAGCTTACCAGTCTTTTCTGTGATATTAATTGTGCTAACACCTTTTTTACCACGAGAAGTCAAACGATAATCTTCGAACTTACTACGTTTACCATAACCATTTTCTGAAACAACTAGAACGGTATCTCCCTCACTTGATAATGCAGCACCTACAACTTCACTGCCATCACAATTGAATCCTAATACACCACTTGCACTACGTCCCATGATACGAACTTGATCTTCGTTAAAACGTACAGCTTTACCATTAGATCCAGAAATAATAACTTCATCTTTTCCTGTAGTCAATTTTACAAATCGCAATTCATCATCTTGTTTTAAACTAATCGCAATCTTACCATTACGATTAATATTTTCAAATTCAGATACAGATGTACGTTTTACAATACCATTCTTTGTGACGAACAATAATGTTTCACTCTCATCATCCTTAGGAACTGCTACAAGAACATTTACTTTTTCACCTTTTTCCAAAGTCATTAAATTAACAATTGGAATACCCTTAGATGTTCTGGATCCACTTGGAACATTGTATCCTTTTAATCGATATACACGACCTTTATCTGTAAACAATAACAAGAAGTCATGTGTAGACATAGAAATCATTGTATCGATTGAATCCTCATCATTTAACGTCAATGATTTAATACCACGACCACCACGATTCTGAGCACGATATGTATCTACAAGCTGACGCTTAATATATCCTGACTCTGTTAATGTAATAATTACATCTTCTACTGGGATTAAATCTTCATCTTCCATATCAACAGAAGCATCACTGATTTCTGTTCTTCTTTCATCTCCATATTTCTGATCAATTTCAGATAAATCATCTCGAATGATTTGAAGAACACGATCATGATTAGCTAAGATATCTTTCAAATCTTCAATCGTTAATAATAACTGCTGATATTCATTTTCAATCTTATCTCTTTCCAATCCAGACAATCTTCTTAACTGCATTGCTAAGATAGCTTTTGCCTGAATCATACTCAATCCAAATGCATCACATAAATCTTGAGATAAGCCTGCTTCATCCTTTTTAGAACTACGAATCATATGAATAACTTCATCAATATGATCCATCGCAATACGTAAACCTTCTAAGATATGTGCACGATCCTGTGCTTTCTTTAATTCAAACTTCGTTTTTCTTACGACTACATCAACCTGGTGATCAATATAATCATGAATGATGTCTTTTAATGGCAATTGTTTAGGACGACCATTTTCCAATGCCAGCATATTAATACCGAATGAAGTTTGAAGAGGAGTTAATCTAAATAACTGATTTAAAATAACTTCTTCCTGTGCATCCTTCTTTAATTCCATTACAATACGTATACCTTCACGGTTACTTTCATCATTCAAATAAGTAACACCCTGAATGGCTTTATCACGAATTAAAGAAGCCATCTTAGTAATTAAGTTTGCCTTATTTACTTGATAAGGAATTTCATAGAAAATGATTTGTTTCTTTCCGTTCGATAATTCTTCCACACGATACTTCGAACGAATCATAATTGATCCTCTACCTGTTTCAAAGGCTTGACGAATACCCTTACGACCTAAAATAATACCACCAGTAGGGAAGTCTGGTCCTTTGATGACTTCCATCAATTGAGGAACCGTAATATCGGGATCATCCATTACTGCAAAAATGGCTTGAATTGTTTCTGATAAGTTGTGAGGTGGAATATTTGTTGCCATACCAACCGCAATACCCACAGCACCATTGATTAATAAGTTTGGAATACGACTAGGAAGCACAACCGGCTCATTTTCTTCACCATCATAGTTTGGAATAAAATCAACCGTATCCTTTTGAATATCTCGCATCATCTCCATAGATATTTTAGACATACGAGCTTCCGTATAACGCATTGCCGCAGCTCCATCTCCATCTAGAGAACCAAAGTTACCATGTCCATCCACTAATGGATAACGATAAGAGAAATCTTGGGCCATACGTACCATTGCATCATATACAGCTGTATCGCCATGAGGGTGATACTTACCAATAACTTCACCAACAATACGAGCACTCTTCTTATGTGCAACACCCGAAGTAATTCCTAATTGATTCATCGCATGTAAAATACGACGATGAACAGGCTTCATTCCATCACGAACATCTGGTAACGCACGTGAAACAATAACAGACATTGAATAATCAAGAAAGGCTGTACGCATTTCTTTGGATATTTCAACATCTTCTACATAGTCATATCGCTTATTTTCTTCTTCCATAAGGACCTCCTATTAGTAATCCAAATTAGCGTACACCGCATTTTCCTGGATATATTCACGACGAGGCTCTACATCCTCTCCCATTAACATATCAAAAACACTGTCCGCTTCCATCGCATCATCAATTGTGACACGCTTTAATACTCTATGATGAGGATCCATAGTTGTTTCCCACAACTGTTCTGCATCCATTTCACCTAAACCTTTATAACGCTGAACTTTGTAGCCTTCTTTAAATTCCTCACGCAATTGATCCATTTCCTGTTCTTTATATGCATAAGCAATTTTCTTACCTTTTTGAACTTTATATAAAGGTGGTTGCGCAATATAAACATATCCACCTTCAATAACAGGCTTCATAAAACGATACAAGAATGTCAACATCAACGTACAAATATGACTACCATCAACATCGGCATCGGTCATAATTACAATCTTGTGATAACGTAATTTAGATACATCTACATCTTCCTGAATTCCACATCCAAAAGCCGTAATCATACTACGAATTTCCTGATTTTCAAAGATTCGATGTGTTCTAGCTTTTTCAACATTTAAAATCTTACCACGCAAAGGTAAAATTGCTTGAGTTTTCGCGTCACGACCTTGTTTCGCGCTGCCACCGGCAGAATCACCCTCGACAATATAAATTTCACATTCACTTGCGTCTTTACTTGAACAATCTGTTAATTTACCTGGCAATGAGCTAATTCCATCCAATGCCGATTTACGACGAGTTAATTCACGAGCTTTTTTAGCCGCAATTCTAGCCTTGCTGGCGATTTCTGCTTTTTCCACAATAGCCTTAGCTACATCTGGATTTTCTAAGAAGAAACGATTAATTTGTTCACCCGCAATATTAGAAACAATTTTACGAACTTCACTGTTTCCTAATTTAGTCTTTGTCTGTCCTTCATACTGAGGATCCGGGTGCTTAACAGAAATAATCGCAACCAATCCTTCTTTAACATCATCTTGAGATAAAGACTCATCTTTTTTGATCATATTATTATTTTTCGCATAAGCATTAATACAACGAGTTAAAGCCATTCTAAAACCATCCTCGTGGTATCCACCTTCATGTGTATGAATATTATTACAGAAAGAATAAATACTAGATTGATATCCATCATTATACTGTAAAGCTACTTCAGCAAGAATTCCATCCTGTAACCCTTCTACATAAATGACTTTATCACTGATTGTACTTTTATTTTTATTCAAAAATTGTACATATTCAATAATTCCACCCTCATATTTATAGTCGTCGCTTTGACCATCTTCTGTTCGCTTATCAGTTAAAGTTAAACGAATGTCTTTATTTAAAAACGCCAACTGACGTAAACGAGAATTTAGAGTTTCATAATCATATACAGTTGTGTCTTTGAAAATTGTAGGATCTGCTTTAAAACGAACTAAAGTACCTGTTTCTTCTGTAGTTCCTATAACCTTTAAAGGTTCCACTGCATGTCCACCATTTTCAAAACGAATAAAATAGATCTTACCATCCTGATAAACAGTTACCTCTAACCATTCGCTTAATGCATTTACAACACTGGCACCAACACCATGTAAACCACCAGAAACTTTGTAAGCTCCGCCACCGAATTTACCTCCAGCATGCAAAACAGTCATAATTGTTTCAACAGCACTAATCCCTGTCTTTTCATGAATTCCAACTGGCATACCACGACCATTATCACGTACCGCAATAATATTGTTAGGCTCAATCGTTACATCGATTCGATTCGCAAATCCAGCCAAAGCCTCATCTATACCATTATCTACAATTTCCCATACTAAATGGTGAAGACCACGTACCGAAGTCGAACCAATATACATACCTGGTCTCAAACGAACCGCTTCTAACCCTTCTAACACCTGAATATCATCCGCAGTATACGAATGATCTACCTGTGTCGCTTGTGTTTCCAATTCTTCAAATTCAAGAATCTCTCTATTTAATTCATCCTGACTCATTTGTAGACCTCCTTAATTCTCCCTTGTTCTATATCATAAAATCGCACCTCGCGATTCCATTGCATATTTAATTTTTCGGTTGTTGTGATAAAAATCTGCATATTTTTAGGAAGCTTCTCAATTAATTGTTGCTTTCTAAAATCATCTAATTCACTAAATACATCATCCAATAATAAGATTGGATATTGTCCGCTCTTTTCATAAATTATTTGAGCCAATCCCAATTTAAGAGCTAACACAAAACTTCTTTTCTGCCCCTGACTAGCCACTTCACATACAGGCTTTCCATTTAATTCAAACAATATGTCATCTCTATGAATTCCAATTAAAGTTTGATGATATTTTTTTTCTTTATCAAATACCTTATCATAAGCTTCTTTCATATGACTTTTCATATCACCATCCAAATCGATAAAAGTCATATATTTTGCCTCAATATTCTCTTTTTTATTTGAAAAAAAAGGATATAATTCCCGTGCTTTTATCATCAAAGAATTTATAAACTCATTTCTTTGCTTCATAATAATGCTTTGAACATCTATCATTTGCTCCAAATAAATTTGAACTAAACAATCATCTATCTTGCCTTGCTTTAAAGCCTGGTTTCGCTGCTTTAGCATTTTTTGATAAGAAGATAATGTAGCCGTATATGTTTTAGACAACTTCATTAATTCTATATCAATAAACCTTCTTCTGTTTTTAGGAGAAGAAGTAAACAAAGATAAATCATCCGGACAAAACAAGATAGCATTTTCAATACCAATAAAATCTGAATACTTTTTTACTGGATTTTGGAAACGAAATAAATGTTTTTTTTGATGATCCACAATCACCTTTAGTTCTTCTTTTCGATGATTTGATTCCACCGTAGCCTGAACACAAAATTCATTGCAGCCATGCATGATCATACTATCTAACTGATTCGTTCGAAAAGAACGTAAATGACTTAAGAAATAAATAGCTTCAATTAAATTTGTCTTTCCCTGTGCATTTTTTCCATATAAAAAATGAATGCATTTTGGTGAAAAAGAAAAAGACATGGTTTCATAATTACGGAAATGAAAACATGTCAATCTTTCAACATTCATTTCACTTCAATCCTTATTCCATTAGTTTCTACAACATCACCATGGTAGATCTTTTTTCCACGACGATTTTCAGATTCGCCGTTTACTAATACTTCCATGTTTGCCAAATATTCTTTTGCCTGTCCACCACTATAGACAACATCGCAAGCTTTTAGCAATTGGGCTAATGTAATATACTCATCTTTTAGTTCAAATTCCATGAAAATACCTCTTTCCGCACTATAATTATATCATAAAACGTCATAAATATCTATGCGTACAGAGATACCGATATAAAAAGAAACCGTTTAAAATGAATTTAAACGGCATTTTTCTTAATCATAACTACGAATAGGAACTAAAATCATTAAAACCGATGCATCTTCCGGATTTGATACTTTGATTGGCTTCATAAATCCTGAGAATTCAATCAATACTTTTTCACATCCCAAAGCCTTAATTGCATCTAACATATAAGTACCATTACATGTTAATGAAATCTCTTCTCCTTCATATTCACATTTTGTCAACACTTCATCCGAGTTACCAATTTCACTTGAATAAGTTTTAACATGTGTTTCAGCAGTAGAGCATTCCAACTTAATTAAATGTACTTTGTCATTACGAATAAAGTTTGTACGATCAATCGTACCCGCAATCTCATATGAATCAACTAACATTTTCGCAGCACTGCTAGTTGGAATAATTCTTTGTACATCTGGAAAAGTTCCATCGATCAAACGAGTCTGAATAATAGTTTTATCAAATACAAACTGTGCCTTTTTAGAATCTGCATAAATATCGATCACATCATCATCTGAAACAGAACGAACAACTTCTGTCAAAGATTTACTAGGAATTGTAATATTGAAATCCTGACTTGAATCTAACTCAATTGTTTTTCTAGCTAAACGGTAAGAATCCGTTCCTGAACAATACAACATATTTCCTTGAGAATTGAAGTTTACACCCGTTAACACTGGACGCTGATCTTTATCACTACATGCGAATGCAGTTTGCGAAACAATGGATTTTAAATCAGTTGCCTTTAATACAAAATGATGATTAGGCTGAGTAAAATCAATATCTGGATATTCATTAGAACGAATACCATTTAAATTAAATTGACCATTATCACTAGATATACGAACTAAAGAATAATCAATAACTTCAATTTCGATATTTTTACAATCTAATTTACGCACAATCTCTAGAAGATATTTAGAATCAATAATGATAGATCCTTCTTCTTCAATATCTAAATTATTCAATTCACCAGGAACAATAACAGTACGAATGGATATATTAGAATCACTACCTGTTAAAATCATAGATTCATCTTTTAAATCAATACAAATTCCTGATAATGCAGGTAATGGAGAAAAAACACTAATAGCTCTAGAAACTATAGATAGTTTGTCATAAAAATATTTTCGATCAATTGAAAAATGCATAAAATCCTCCTTTTATTAATATATTTATATATTAATTATAATATAAGGGAGTGTATAAGTGTGCAAAATTTGCTTAGACTCCCATAAATACGTGTTTATAGCTTATTTTTTGTATGTGGATTCCATGAGGAATACAGTGTATAAATTAAGAATCCAATGTACTACGTATCTTTTCTACAGCTGTCTTAAAAGCTTCATCTTTTTGAATTAATTTTTTTGCACGCTCATAAGAACTAGAAATAGTAGTATGATCTCTTCCACCAAGTTCCTGACCAATGGATACATAAGATTTGTGAAGAAGATCTCTTGATAAATATACACAGATATGTCTAGCGTTCGCAATGAATTTTTGACGGCATTTACCCTCTAAATCCTTATAAGATAGGCCATAAAAGCGTGTTACAGCTTTTTTGATTTTTTTGATTGTTAATTCATCTGACTGCGATACAATAGGCTCTTTAATAAGTACTTTTCGTGCAAAATCCATATCAATTACATCGGGATTAAATAATGTTGCATTAAAAATCAAGCGATTTAATGTTCCCTCTAGATTTCTAACGTCATTTGAATATTTACCTGCTAGATAATCAATAACTTCTTCACTCATATTTACACTTTCTTCACGGCCCTCAATTTTTTTCTTCAAAATAGCTTTACTTGTTTCAAATTCAGGCTTAGAAATACTGATTGTAAGTCCAGAAACAAAGCGAGAAATTAAGCGAGACTGTAATCCACTGATCTCACTAGGATGCATATCACTTGTGATGATAATCTGTGTGTTCTTTTGAATCAATTGATTATATACTGTAAAAAAGATTTCTTGACTGCTTGAATGCTGCTGTAAATTCTGAATATCATCAATTAAGAAATAATCGCAATCCAAAAGTTGTTCTTTCACTCTTTCTACTGTATTTCCATGAACATTTTTCGTCTTCATAGCCTCTATTAATAAAGAAACTAAATCTCCACTATACATATAAATGACTTTACATTCTGGATGTTCTTTAGCTAGGTAATTTCCCATCGCATGTAGTAAATGTGTTTTACCTAAGCCAGAATTACCATATAACATAAGTGGATTAAATAGATGAGAAGTCGTTTGTGTGCAACAGGCTAAGCAAGCTGCATAGGCTTCTGCATTTGAGCTTCCTTCGACAAAATTTTCAAATGTGTAAGAAGGATTAAATTTATTTTCTAATAAGACATTCGTTCTTTGTTTTACAACCTCTTCAGGCATCATCTTTTCCATTTCTTTTTGATGAATATACTGAATGGTTAATGTATCTCCCCATACTTCACTAAGTGTGGATTCAAATAGCTCTTTTTCCTTTTGTTTCTTTAAAATACTAAAAGTAATTGTAGAACGGTAAGCTACATAAGCTATATTATCTTCTATTTTAAATAGTGTTGTTTTAGAAATCCAGGAATTAAATGTATGACTATCAAAGTAGTTGGATTCTTGAATTTTTTGTAAAGTTTCATTCCATATCGATGCATAAGACATGGTTGACATAGTAAAACCTCCTTGCAATAGTATTATTATACACGATTTTTACACTTATCCCCATTTATTCTTTGGGGATATAAATTTTCCTAATGTGGACAAATGTGTAAAAAAAATAAAAAATATTGGGATAACTTGGTTTATATTCATATTATACATATATAAGAGAATGGATAAATAAAGGCTATAAATCACTTTTCCATAGTTATACATAGGATAAATTTACTTTGCTTTTATCCACTGTATAACTTATGTATTTATATACAATTTTATTAAATAGAGTTGGTATAATGCATATTAACAAATGTATGTATACAATTGTTATGTGGAAAATTAAAGAAAATGCTATAATGTAGAACGCATGATGTGTGTAAAACCTCAAATGCAAAATAAATTAAAATTTTGATATTATATATAAGGATGTATTTGAAAATATTGTGGAGGATAGAATATGCAGTATGAATTTAAAATAGATTTAAAACAAGATGAATTTGATGGATTTGTAAAAAATCATGAATATTGTAACTTACTACAAAGCTATAACTGGGCTAAAGTAAAGAGTAACTGGGACCACCTTTATACAGGAGTATATAAGGATGGAACATTAGTGGCAGTAGGACTAGTTCTTATTAAAAGATTGCCATTAACATTTTGTATGTACTATTTACCTAGAGGTCCTATTATGGATTATAAAGATAAAGAACTAGTTCAATATTATTTTGAACAGCTAAAGAAAGTCGCAAAAAAGGATCATTGTATCTTTATCAAATTTGACCCTGCTATTCATGTGAATGACTATGATTCAAAATCATATAATACAGATAGATATGAAGATACAAATACTTATTTAGATATATTCAAAAGTTGTAAAGCTAAACACCATGGATATACAATGAGCATTGCCGATACAGTTCAGCCTCGTTTTCAATCTAATGTATATGCTTGTGAAAATGTAGAAGATGCATTGCCAAAACACACAAAGCGTTTAATTAAGGATGCAAATCGTAGAAATGTTCAAATAATTCATGGACAGACAGAATTATTAGATGAATTTAGTCGTCTTGTAGAATTAACAGAATCAAGAAAAGGAGTTGCCCTTAGAGATAAAAGTTATTTTAAAACATTATTGGATAATTATCCGGATGGTGGAGTCATCTTTTTAGCAACTTGTAATGTGTATCAATTAGATAAAGAAGCAAAGGAAAAGAAAGTACAGCTGGAAAAGGATATGGCAGCAACACCAGAAAATGCTAAAAAGAAATTACATCGATTAGAAGACCAATTGAGAAGTGTAAATAAGGATATAAATGAATATAAAGAAATTTTTGATGAGTTTGGTCAAGAAGACAGAGATATTGCGATTGCCGGTATATTAAGTATTCAGTTTGGAAATACCTGTGAAATGTTATATGCAGGTATGGATGAACGATTCAAGAAGTTTATGCCTCAGTATAAGGAATATGTTGAAAATTTTAAATGGGCGTTTGAACGTGGATGCTTATGGAGTAATATGGGCGGTGTAGAAGGGACTTTAGATGATGGATTGACAAAATTTAAAGATAATTTCAACCCAACTATAAATGAGATGATTGGAGAATTTGATATTCCAGTTCATCCGATTATGTATCGTTTAACACAAAAAGCATATGAAATATTGAAAAGTAAGCATATGTAATAATTATTTTATTGACAATTATTTTGATTTGTGTTTATAATGTTTGAGCAATCTTATTTGAAAATTTAGAAGAAGAAAAAGACTGAGGGGTGTAATCAAGATGAAAAGAACATATCAGCCAAGTAAGAGAAAACACCAAAAAGTTCATGGCTTCCGTGCTCGTATGGCAACTGTTGGTGGACGTAGCGTTCTTTCTAGAAGAAGAGCGAAAGGCAGAAAGGTTTTATCCGCATAGAAATCACCTGCTAGGTGATTTTTTTGTCTGGATAGGGAATTAACATGAAAAAAGAATTTCGTGTGTTAAAAAACTATGAGTTTTCTTCCATCATCCAGAATCGACAATTTGTTAAGTCGTCATCATTTGTTTGTTATTTTCAAAAACGAAAACTAGACCATGCTAGAGTAGGAATCAGTGTGGGGAAAAAATTAGGAAATGCCGTTTGTCGTAATAAAGTAAAAAGACAACTTCGTAGTATGGTGGATGAAATTTTTACTTTTGAAGAGGGTTATGATCTTATTATCATAGTTCGACCTGCATTCACTAATAAATCGTTTGAAGAGAATAAAAAAGAAATGAAAGAAAATCAAAATCGGATAAATAAAAGATTTTTGAAAAAGTAGAGGAATAAAAAATGAAACAATTTTTGCAAAAAAAAGCGAAATTGGTCTTTTTATGTATGTTGGTATTATTAACATGTACGGCTTGTGCAAATCCAAGAGGTAAAGATGGAAAAACAAGAGCAGACCAAATTATTGCAAGTGAAGAAACAACAATTGATGTAAATCAAATTAATGTCAGCGATATTACTGATAAAGCATTAAAGAAAGAAATTAAAAAGAATATTAAAGATGGCAAATATACAATTCAGCCAACAACTTTCAAAAATTCTATGTCACACGGTTGGTTTGATGGATTGATTGTTTGGCCAATTGCCCAAATCATCAACTTAGTTTCCGCAAAAACTGATGCCGGAGTTGGTATTATTGTAACAACTTTATTGATTCAGATGCTTGTATTTGTATTTACACGTAAATCACAAATGTCTACACAAAGAATGCAGGAAATTCAACCTGAAATTCAAAGAATCCAAGATAAATATAAAGACAAAACAGATGAACGTTCTAAAATGCAGATGGCTCAGGAAATGCAAAATATTTATCAAAAGTATGATATTCATCCATTTGGATCAATGTTAGTAACATTTATTCAGTTACCAATTATGATGGGTATGTATTATGCTACAATGCGTGCTGTAAGCGTTGTTAGTGGTAGCTTTATTGGTATTTCATTGTTTGGTACTCCAATTGAAGGAATTAAAGCATTAAATATTCCTTGTATTATTATTTATGTATTAATGGTTATTTTCTATATTGTCTCAATGAAATTACCTCAATGGTTAAAGAAATGGCAAGATAAGAAAGATAACGTTAAAGTTAAAAAATATGCACAAAACGATGGAAATCCTATGGCTAACAGTATGAATATGTATATGTATTTCATGACTGGTATGATTTGTATTATGTATATTTCATGGCCAATGGCAATGTCATTCTATTGGTTAGTATCTAGTGTAATCCGTGTAGCTCAATCTTTAATCCTACACCAAATCATGAACAAAAAGTAGGTAGCTCATATGGAATTCGATAAATATACTGGAAAAACATTAGATGAAGCTTTAGCAGCCGCATGCAATGCGAAGGGTTGTACTAAAGAAGAACTTCATTATGAAATTACAGAAGAAAAAAGTGGTTTTTTAGGAATTGGTAAAACAATTGAGATTGAAGCTTATTGCCAAAAAGATATTGAAGATTTTATTAAGTCATATATTCAAACATATTTTGATAATGCAGAATTAGATGGAACTGTTGAAATTGAAAATGATCATGGATTCTATCGCATTACTGTAAATACAAAAAACAATGCGATTATGATCGGTAAAGCAGGTAAGTCTTTGCAAGCATTCAATCGTTTAGTTAAGGCTGCAGTTAGCGCAGCATTCAAAAAACGTATCGGCTTATTGATCGATGTAAATGGTTATAAGGAAGAAAGATACGAAAAAATTTGTAAAATGGCAGTGCGCGTAGCTAAAGATGTACGTCGTACAAAAGTAGACGCTGTACTAGATCCAATGCCAGCTGATGAAAGAAAGGCAATTCATAATGCTTTAGCAGGAATGAATGATATTTCTACTAAGAGTGAAGGTGAAGGAGAAGGACGTCGTTTACATATTTTATATACACCAGGAAAAGATGAAGAATAACGGGATTATCCCGTTATTTTTTGTAAAAAAGGGAGGTTTTTTATGAAAATTATTATCGGATTAGGGAATATCGGTAGAGAATACGAAAACACACGTCATAATGCTGGATTTATGGCAATTGATAAATTGGCTAAAATGCTAGAAATGGATTTTAATCAGGAAAAATTCTCTGCTTATTTTTCAAAAAAGAAAATTGATGGTGAAGATGTTATTTTATTAAAACCAACCACTTATATGAATAACAGTGGTATCGCATTAAGACAGTGTATGGATTTTTTTAAAGTGTCTTGTGAAGATATCCTTGTGTTGTACGATGATATGGATATGCCAGTTGGAAAGCTTCGCTTACGCCAAAAAGGAAGTGCTGGAGGGCATAATGGTATAAAAAGTATCATTTCGCATATTGGTACACAAGATTTTGATCGTATCCGCATAGGCATCGGAAAAGATAAAATGATTCCAGTTGTAGATTGGGTACTAGGAAAATTTCCGCAGGAACAACAAGAAGAATTAAATAAAGCATTAGAACAGGCCGCAAAAGCAGCTAAGTTTTCAATTAAACACTCTTTTAGTGACACAATGAATAGGTATAATAAAAAGTAGAAGGTGGTATTTTTGAAAGATACAATATTAAAAGAACTACAAACAAATCCTGTAACGCAACAAATGATTCATTTTGGAAATAACATTGGTAATTTATTTCCGAATGAAGAAGCTTTGTGCTTAGCGAGTGCATTTCAGATGGATAAAAAGACAAGAATTGTGGTTAAAAAGAATCGCCATGAAGCACAGCAGCTTTACCAAAGACTACAGCCCTTAGTAGATGATGCATTACTTTTTGTGATGGAAGAATCTTTACGTGTTCAGGCCATCGCATCCAGTCCTGAGGATAAACAGGAACAAATTTATGTATTAACACAGCTTGTTAAGGAAGATAAGCCACGTATTATTGTATGCAATACGGCGGCCTTTTTTCGTTACTTACCAGACAGAGAATTATTTAAAAGTCTATGCTTTCAATTTGAGGTGGATCAAGAAATTTCTATGTCAGAATTGAAGCGAATATTAAATCGCGCAGGTTACACAAAAGTAAACTACGTTGATCGTCCATGTACATATGCAAGTCGTGGAGGTATTGTGGATGTTTATTGTTTAGAATATGAGCATCCAATTCGTATTGAATTTTTTGATACGGTTATTGAATCAATTCGATTGTTTCATGAAGAAACACAACGTACGATTAAAACAATTGACTCTGTATTTATTAATCCAGCAACAGATTTATTATTTACGGATGAACAAATTAATTATCTACAAAAAGAAATTGATAAAGAATTAGAAAAACAACAGACAAAACTGATTCCAGATGATTATGAGTTCTTATTGGATTATATAGAAAAAGATAAGATCTCTTTAGAAAATTATGATATTGACCCACATTTATATATTTATTATAGCTATTTGAAAGCTAATAAATTAACGGATTATGTGAATGGAAATATTATTTTTTCAAGTCAGGAAGAAGTTGAAAATGGATATAAAAAACTAAATGAAGAAACAATTACATTTATACAGGAAATGGTGCAATCTCATCAGTATTTGCCAAAGTATAATATGTTTCATGATATATTCAAATTTGAAGAAGATTACAAAATTCAAATGTTCCATGATTTTCTAGATTTTAAAAATCCAATTTTCTCGAAAATAGAGACATTAGAAAAATCAGATCAACCATTGATTCAAATTTTAGAGAATCTTGAAGGGGAAAATATATATATTTCTTTGGATGAGGAACATACGAAAAAAGTGCAGGAAGCCTTAAAAGCGTATTCAATTCGTAAGAATATCACATTTATTGAAAATGATTTTTATGAAGGATTTACATATGAGGATATTTCTGTATATACACAACAGGAATTATTTCATCGTCCTAGTCAAATCAAACGTTATCAGAAAACCTTTAAACAAGGTCAAATTATACAAAATATACTTGAATTAGAGCCAAATGATTATGTTGTGCATGAACAATATGGGATTGGTCAATATGTTGGAATTACAACACGAAAGGTCAAAGGGAAAACATTAGACTATCTACATGTTTTATATAATGGAGGAGACGAACTATTTGTTCCTCTATCACAATTTCAACTTGTAAGAAAATATGTATCAAAAGAGGGTGCAGGGATCAAGCTATCACAGTTAGGTTCAAATAAATGGAAGAAAACAAAGGAAAAGGTATCAAAGAAAGTTGAAGAAATTGCAGCTCGTCTTGTAGAGTTATATGCGAAGCGAAATGAAGATATTGGTTTTGCGTTTAGTAAGGATGATGAACTGCAAAGAGAATTTGAAGATGCATTTGAATATGACCCAACTCCAGATCAAATAAAAGCTACAGAAGAAATTAAGCGTGAAATGGAAAAGCCGAAACCGATGGATCATTTACTTTGTGGAGATGTTGGATTTGGAAAAACAGAAGTAGCTATGCGAGCTGCTTTCAAAGCGATTTCTAATAATAAACAAGTAGCTTTATTGTGTCCAACAACGATTTTATCGATGCAGCACTATCAAACATTTATGAAGCGGTTTGAAAATGTGGGTGCGAATATTCGAGTGGTAAATCGTTTTGTACCGACAAAAGAAATTAGTCAGATAAAAAAAGAATTAGAAGAAGGACAAGTCGATATCATAATTGGTACACATAAATTATTAAATAAATCCTTTAAATATAAGAATTTAGGGTTATTGATTATTGATGAGGAACAACGATTTGGTGTAGAACACAAAGAGAAAATCAAAGAAATGAAAAACGCAATTGATGTTCTTTCATTAAGTGCAACGCCAATTCCTAGAACTTTACAGATGTCTTTAATAGGCGTTCGTACAATTTCACAATTAAATACTCCACCATTACATCGTCATCCAATACAGACGTATGTTATGGAAAATCATAAAAACGTAGTCAAGGAAATTATACAAAGAGAATTATCACGTGGTGGACAGGTTTTCTATTTATATAATCATGTATCGAATATTTATTCTGTCGCAAAAAATATTCAGAATATGTTTCCAGATGTTAAGGTGGCTGTAGCACATGGGCGTATGGATAAAAATGATATAGAGCAGACAATGATTGATTTTGAAAAGGAAAAATATCAAATTTTAGTATGTACAACTATTATTGAAACAGGACTTGATATTGCGAATGCGAATACAATGATCATCGATGATGCGGATCATTTTGGTTTATCTCAGTTATATCAGATTCGAGGGCGTGTTGGGCGTCGAGAAAAAATCGCATATTGTTATTTATTGGTGCAGCCTCAAAAGGAATTAACGGAACAAGCTCATAAGCGATTAAAAGCTATCAAAGAATTTACTTCACTCGGCAGTGGATATAAAGTAGCTATGCGAGATTTAACAATACGTGGTGCAGGCGATATGTTAGGGCCTCAACAGGCTGGCTTTATTGATGATGTGGGATTGGATTTATATCTTGAAATGTTGGCAAGTGCCATTAAAGAAAAGCAAGGAAAACCTATGGAAGAAAATAAGAATGCTAAAGTGGCTCAAGTACAATTATCAGGCTATATTCCTAAACAATTTACGGATAATGATGGAGATAAATTAGAAATTTATCAGCATATTAAAAAAACAGAGAATCTTGCCGAGCTTATTGAGTATGAAAAGCGTGTTGAGGATTTATTTGGACATATTCCTAATGAAGTAAAACAATTATTCGAACAGAAAAAATTAGATTTCTTTGTGAATCATGAGGGTGTTGAGTCTTTAAAAGAAACGGAAGATGTAGTAACAATCACAATGAGTGCTCAATGGTCTAAAAATTGTGATGGAGTTAAGTTATTTGGTGCTATTAATGATATTAGTCGAAAAATCAATTTGAAATTAGAAAATGGTAAAATTAAAATCATGATTTCTAAACGATTGAAGAAACATATAGAATTGTTGATGCAGGTCATTGAAAAAATAGAGGGAGATTTTGAATGCGATTAGATAAATATTTAAAAACAGCAAGAATTTTAAAAAGAAGAGAAGCCGCAAAAGAATTGGCATTACAAGGACGTATCTGGGTCAATGACAGAGTCGCAAAACCAAGTACAGAGTTGAAAATAGGAGATACTATTCGTATTCGTTTTGGTGCAAGATTACTAGAAATTCGTGTATTAGATATTCAAAAACAAGTTTCAAAACAAAATGCACAATTATTATTTGAGATTATTCACGAAGAAAGAATTGAAGATGAACAAGCTTAATGTTGTATGTGGTGCTCTTGTCATAGATGAAAAAGTGATGATTGCTCAAAGAAGTTATGGATCTAGTAAAGGTTTCTATGAATTTCCTGGCGGAAAAGTAGAAAAAAATGAAACTAAGGAAAAAGCATTGATTCGAGAATGGAAAGAAGAATGTGAAATTGATATTCACAATGTTCAATATCTAGCTTCAAGTATTGATTATCAAGATGGATATGAAATTCATTTGACTTGTTTCACGTGTACAGCCAGTAAAAAGCCAGTGGTATTAAATGCACACTCTGAGTATATTTGGACAACACCAAATCATATATATGACTACAATTTCTTTAAATCTGATAAAATGCTTGTAGAAGCATTAAAGGAGGCGTGGCCATGTTTAATAAAACAAATGAAACAAAAGTTTTAAGAGATCCTGTTCATGGGTACATTCATGTGAAATATCAAGTGATTTGGGACTGCATTAATGCTAAAGAGTTTCAACGATTGCACCGTATCCACCAGTTAGGCGGAGATTTTCAAATTTATCATACCGCAGAGCATTCTCGCTTTTCACATAGTTTAGGTGTATATGAAATCACAAGACGAATGTGCGAAGAGGTGGATGCAATTTCAGCTACTTTGAGTGAATATGAAAAGATTCAGGTTTTATGTGCAGCCCTTTTACATGATTTAGGACATGGTCCTTTTTCTCACTTTTTTGAAACATTGCATAAGAAGCATCATGAACAAATGACTTGTGATCTAATTTTGGATCCAGAAACAGAAATTCATCAAGCTTTAATTAAAGAGGATGAATCACTCCCACAAAATATTGTGTTGATATTAACACATAAACACTCAAAGCCATTAATGTATCAAATGATTAGCTCGCAATTAGATGCAGATCGAATGGATTATCTTTTAAGAGATGCCTATGAAACGGGTACGAGCTATGGTAATTTTGATCTAGAAAGAATTTTACGAACGCTACGAGTTAAAAATGATTCATTATGTGTGAAATTAAGTGGAATGCATAGTGTAGAAGACTATATCATGGCTAGATATCATATGTATTGGCAGGTTTACTTGCATCCAGATGCCAAATCATATGAAATTATGATTCAACAGTTCTTTAAGCGATATTCAAAAATTCGGAATATAGATGTCTTTGAACCTTTGATGAATGGTAGTTTATCCAATAAAGAATTTTATCTAATGGACGAGCATCGTATGTTTTATGGTTTTCAAGAAGCCTTAAATAGTGAAGATGTGATTTTAAAAGATTTTGCGAATCGTATTTTAAATCGTCATTTATTTGAGTGGATCGAAGATCCAACAAAGCAGCAGATAATGGAAATCAAAAAGAAATTAGAGCAACAAGACTTTAATTTAGATTATTACTATTATGAGGTGGTTTCACATTCTAAAGCGTATTTGCCATATACAGAAAATGATGAAAATCAAATTATATGGATGTTAAATTCAAAAAATGAATTGATATCATTATCAAGTAGTTCACAGATTGTTAAGGCATTGTTGAAGATGAAAAATCAAACAAATAAATGTATTTATTTCCCGAAAGAAATTATTTAAAAGAGGCGGTAACATAGTGTATGTTACCGTTTTCACTTGTGAAAATATAATATAATTGTTTAAAAATAATAATTATTTTAGTAAACTTGTTAGTTTTTAATTAATTTGTTATGTTTTTTAATAAATTTTCTTGCAAAAAAATCAGAGTGTGATATTATGCACTAGCTATGACAAATCAGGTACATTTATTTGATAAAATTTCCAACCAAACATTATATAAGGGAGCCGCTTCGATTGACTTTTGTGCTAACGATGGGCTACTTGTTTCTTTTAATAATGAAACAAGTCAATTTGAATGGAAAATATGGAAAAATGGACTCATTATTCGAAGTGAATCAGAAATCACTGTCAATTTAACACTTCGTTTAAATAGTCGTACTAAAGGACATATTGAAACTGAGTTTGGACAAATAGAATTGGATTGTCATACAAGTCATTATGATGTGAATGAAAATTGTGTAGAAGTTAAATACAGTCTTATTCAAGGGAATGAAGAACAAAAATTTCATTTTGTACTATATATAAATAAGGAGGAAACATATGCAGTCAATTGAAGTTGAATTAAAGCAAGCTATTCAAAATGCTGTAAAAAAAGCTTTTGATCTAGATTTAGATGTACAAAACATTGTAGTTGAAACACCAAAAAATAAAGATCATGGGGATTTCTCTAGTAATGTTGCGATGCAGTTAACACGTCAGTTACACCAGAATCCAAGAATGATTGCACAAAATTTATTAGATGCATTTTCATTGGAAATGGTTTCTAATGTTGAAATTGCCGGACCAGGTTTCTTAAATTTTACTTTGTCAAAAGATCGTTTTTCTAAGGTTATTTCTGATGTACTAGCGCAAAAAGAAAATTATGGACAACAACCAGCTAATGGAATCAAAGTGGATTTAGAATACGTTAGTGCAAATCCAACTGGATCATTACACTTAGGACATGCTCGTGGAGCTGCCTGGGGAGATAGCTGTGCTCGTATCATGAAAAAAGCAGGATACGATGTAACGCGTGAATATTATGTGAATGATGCTGGTAACCAGATTACAAACTTAGCATTATCTTTAAATGCTCGTTATCGTCAAGCACAGGGAATTCCTACTGAAATTGGTCAAGATGGCTACATGGGTAAAGATGTAGAAGAGAAAGGATATGAATTAGCGAAAGAATATCCTGAAACTTATTTAGAACCAACAGAAGAAAATTTAAAATTCTTCAAAAAAGAAGGAATTAAATTTGAATTAGATAAAATCAGAAAAGATTTAGATCGCTATCGTGTACATTTTGATGTTTGGTCAAGTGAACAAAGTATCCGTGATGCTGGAAAAGTAGATGCGGCTGTAAAGAAATTAGATGAAAAAGGATATGTATACGAAAAAGATGGAGCTTTATGGTTTGAAACGACAAAATTTGGTGATGATAAAGATCGTGTTTTAAGAAAACAAGATGGGTCATTAACATATTTAGTTCCAGATATTGCATATCACAATGATAAATGCCAACGTGGATTTGATGTTTTAGTTGACTTCTTTGGAGCGGATCACCACGGATATATTCCTCGTTTAAAGGCGAGTATGACAGCATTGGGAAATGATGCAGACAAATTACATGTCGATATTATTCAAATGGTTCGTTTAGTATCAAATGGTGAAGAAATGAAGATGTCAAAGCGTTTAGGTAATGCGACTACAATTAATGAGTTATGTGATAAGGTTGGAGTCGATGCAGCGCGTTATTTCTTTGTACAAAGAGCATTGGATTCGCATTTAGATTTTGATATTGAATTAGCAACTAAGAAATCAAATGAAAATCCAGTGTATTATGCACAATATGCACATGCTCGTATGTGTTCGATAGAAAAACAAGCACAAGATATTGAGTTAGCTACATCATTTGATGATTTGACAAATGAAAAAGAAATTGAGTTGATGAAATCATTACAAGAATTTAATAAAGTAATCATCGATACAGCTCAATCTCGTCAAGTACATAAGATGTGTCATTATATTCAAAATTTAGCTAGTAAATTCCACAGCTTCTATAACGTGTGTAAAGTTGTAGATCGTGAAAATTTAGAGTTGAGTTCACAACGTCTTGCCTTAGTTAAGGCGACACAAATTGTTTTGGCAAATGCATTAGATTGTATTGGTGTTGAAGCAGTTGAGTCAATGTAAGTATTAAGAGGAGTTTTATTGAATTATGAAAAAGTCTATGATTGAAGTTGCATATCAAGTATTAACAAATAATAATGGAGCTATGCCATTTGTTGATCTTTGGAAAGATGTAAGTCAGGAAATGGGATTCACTCAAACACAATTTGAAGATAATATCGCACAGTTTTATACAGATTTATCTTTAGATGGCCGTTTCTTGAACATGTCACAAAATACTTGGGATTTGCGTTCACGTCACACGTATTCAGAAAGTGTTATGGATACAGATTCTATTGCGATCGATGAAGATGATGAAGATGATGAAGAATCAGAATTGATTGAAGATGAATTAGACGAAGTAGAAAAAGAAGTCGAAGAAGAAAATGAATAAAATGCCCCCTTTTCACAATAAATTCACATTGAATTGGTAGAATATAAGTGGAAAGGAGAAGGAATGCAAGAAAATCTGCTTCATGCAGATTTTTTTTCTAGTAAAAATTTGATAAACTAGAAGTTGTTAAGGAGAAATTTTATTATGTTTAAAAGCATTTCATACGTTATAAAAGAAAATTGTTCAAATTTTTATCGTATTTTCTGCATCGCAAAATATGAATTATTATCCGATATGCGTGATTCTAAATTTGGTATTTTTTGGAATTTTGCATCTCCTGCGATTCAAGTGTTTACTTATTGGCTTGTATTTGGTATTGCCTGGGGAAGAAAAGCACAAACATACAGAGGGATTACTGTTGAGTATTTACCTTGGCTTGTTGTGGCATTTAGTGTGTGGTGGTATATTCGTCCATGTATTGTTGATGGATGTTCGGCTGTATTTTCAAAGACAAACGTTATCACAAGAATGAAATTTCCAGTTTCGGTTTTACCTGCAACAGTCTGTTTAAAAGAATTGTTTAATCACTTTGTGATGTTGATAATTACATTTGTGACTCTAATCTTAAGTGGATGGTATCCTAACTTCAATTGGCTATGGATTATTTATTATATGATTTGTGCCTTTATGCTAGGAGAAGCCATTTCTCTTGTTTTATCTGTACTTACAATGTTGTGGCGAGATGTAAAGAAATTTATTTCTTCTATCATGCGAATGTTGATGTACTTCTCACCTATTTTATGGGATTGTCATTTTAAACCGGATGTTCCATTCGCAAGCATCTTAAATAAGCTTGTTAAGGTAAATCCAATCTATTATATTATCCAAGGATATCGAGATGCGGTATTTTACGGAAGAAATCCTTTTGATCACCCAGCTATTACACTGTATTTCTGGTGTTTAGTATTTGTGATTTTTGCGTTAGGATGCTTTTTGATGTATACCTTCAAAAAGAAATTCATTGATATGATTTAGGAGGTTTTTATGTCTAAAGAAGAATATGCAGTTGAAGTTGAAAATATTTCTAAAATCTATACTTTAAGAAATAAAAACAATCAGTATAAAACAGATAAGAAAGAATTTTACGCGTTAAAAGACGTATCTTTTAAAATAAAAAAAGGCGATGTAGTAGGTATTTTAGGTACAAATGGATCTGGAAAGTCTACATTATCTTTATTATTGTCAGGTATTTCTGAAATTAATAGTGGTACCATGAAAATTAATGGAGAACAAGCTTTGATTGCAATCAACACGGGTTTGAATCAACAGTTGACTGGGCTTGAAAATATTAATGTAAAAGGTGCTTTAATGGGTTTGAGAAAAAAGCGTATTCAAGAAATTACAAATGATGTAATTGATTTTGCAGAATTAGGTGATTTCTTGTATCAACCAGTAAAAAAATATTCATCGGGTATGAAATCTCGTTTAGGTTTTTCTATCTCGCTTGCATTAAATCCGGATATCTTTATTGTCGATGAAGCGTTAAGTGTTGGAGACAAAGGTTTTGCGAAGAAATGCATGAAGCGTATGATGAAACTTAGAGATGAAGAAGGAAAAACGATTTTCTTTATATCGCATTCATTAAGTCAGGTTCGGGAATTCTGTAAGACAGGAATGTGGATCGAAGGCGGACAACTAGTTGAAATGGGCGACATTGACAAAGTATGTGATGATTATTCTGCCTATGTAGATAAGTTGGAAGCAATGAGTAAAAAGGAAAAGAAAAAATTCCTAGATGAGAAGTTCGAAAAGCGCTTATTGCCAAAAAAAGAAAAAAAGGGAATCGCAAAGTTATTTGGTTAATAAAGGAGTTTCACGACTCCTTTTCAATTTATCAAAAATAGTTTACAATTACAGTGTTTATATATAGGGAGGTTGTTGACTGATGAAAACAGTAATAACATATGGGACTTTTGATTTATTTCATGTAGGCCATTTAAATTTATTACGTCGTGCAAAAGAATTAGGCGACTATTTAATTGTTGCGGTAAGCAGTGATGAGTTTAATTTGGGAAAAAATAAAGTATGTAAAATTAAAGATACAGATCGTATGAAAATTGTTGAAGCAATTAAATACGTAGATAAAGTAATTCCAGAAACAAGTTGGGAACAAAAAATTGAAGATGTAAAGAAATATAATGTAGATGTATTTGTCATGGGTGATGATTGGAAGGGAAAATTTGATTTCTTAAAAGATTATTGTGAAGTTGTATATTTGCCAAGAACAGAAGGTATTAGTACAACTCAATTAAAAGAGGAATTGAAGGGTTAATATGCATACAATTAGTATTATCCTTCCTTTTTTTAAGTACAAACATTACTTGAAGGAGTGTTTAGAAAATTTAGAACAAAGCACATTTAAAGATTTTGAGTTAATCATTGTACTAGACCATCCAATCGAAAATATAGATGACTTATTAGAAAAATATAATGCGATTTTTGATATACGAGTATATGAATTACCTGAAGGGGCATCAGGATCTGCCGCATGTCGAAATGTAGGTATCCAAGAAGCTAAAGGGGCTTACCTTTATTTTTTAGATAGTGACGATTATATTTTAGAAGATACATTACAAAATATGATTAAAGCCATGGATCATGATGTAGATATGGTTTATGGTATGTTGAATCATACTTGGAACAACAAAGCGAATTATCTTCACAAAGTTGAAAATAAAGAAGTTGATGAAGAAGACTTAGAAGAAAGGGAACAACGTCGATTAAATAAGCTTTCTAACTTTGTAACTTTTGCATCCTATGAAAAAGATGAGCAGCAAGCACAGGCGATTTTCTATACAATGGATAATCGTAAAGAAATTCGAACATTTACTGTATTGGGAAATTTATATAATCGTGACTTTGTGGTTCGTAATCATTTAAGATTTAATGAAAACTTTAGATATTATAGTGATATGACATTTATGTGTCCTTTACTAGATAAGTTGAATACTGCACTACGTGTAGAAGATGCAATTTATGTAAAACGTAAGCATAATGATCCAATCAATGAACCTGCTTTAAGCCAGGAAGAAAATGATAATCGATTCAATGAACGATGTGAAGCTGTCGAATATACACGTACGCTTGTAAAAGAAGAGGGTGTTGTTCGTTTCTGTTTAGATCGTAAAATTGTATCTTATTTTGTGACTCGTATGTCTAAAAAAATTCGTCGTAGCCAAGATGAATTATGGCGTACAGTTTATTTTGAACGAATTGCCCAAACAATCGATGGTATTCGTCCAGAAGTTATGAACCGTTATAAGCGTAATTCTAAGAAAATGGTTTCCTATTTAAAGAATCGAGACTTAAAAGGTGTACAAAGCTGTGTAAGAAGAAAATTAGGAATTAAGAAATTCTTTAGAATCTTTAAAAATAAGAATGTATTATTTAAATTAGCTTATTATCACATTTATTCTAAAAAACCAATTCAAGATAATGTGATTTTATTTGAAACATTTATGGCTAAAAATTATTCAGATAGCCCTAAATATATATATGAATATATTGCCAAGAATTATCCAGGTAAATATAAATGCGTATGGGCTTTGAATGATGGACATGAAGTTCCTTATGGTGCTGAAGTTGTAAAACGTTTTTCTTTTAAATATGCATATTACTTGGCTGTTAGTAAATATTTTGTGTTTAATGTTCGACAACCATTATGGTATCGAAAACGTGAAGGACAGGTGTTTGTTGAAACATGGCATGGAACACCATTAAAACGTCTTGTTTTTGATCAGGAAGAAGTGACTTCTGCTTCACCAAAATATAAGCAACAATTCTATCGTCAAAGACAAGAATGGGATTATTTAGTAAGTGCCAATCCATTTAGTACAAAAACATTTAGAAGCTGTTTTATGTATGAAGGAAAAATGTTGGAATATGGATATCCTAGAAATGATATTTTATATTGGCCAAATAAAGATCAAATTGCCAAGGACCTAAGAGAAAAATTAGGTATTCCAAAAGACAAAAAGACAATTCTATATGCACCAACATGGCGTGATGATGAACATTATGGAAAAGGTGAATATAAATTTACTTTAGCTTTGGATTTGAAGCTTATGATGGAAAAATTATCCGATGAATATGTTGTTTTATTAAGAACACACCATTATATTGCAGACAATATTGACACAACAGGTCTTGAAGGATTTGTGTACAATTTAAGTAAATATGATGATATTAGTGAAATCTATTTAATTAGTGATATTTGTATTACCGATTATTCAAGTGTATTCTTTGATTTTGCGAACTTAAAAAGACCAGTATTATTCTATACCTATGATATTGAGAAGTATAAAAACCAATTGCGCGGATTCTATATTGATATGAATACAGAAGTTCCAGGACCATTATTATATACGAGTGAAGAAGTTGTGAATGCAATTCTAAACATTGATCAAATCAATGAAAAATATAAAGAACGTTATGAAGAGTTCTACAAACGTTTCTGTTGTTACGATGATGGAAATGCGTCAAAGCATATTGTAGAGGAAGTATTTAAATAAAAAGAGGAGGGGTAGTCATGTTGATAAAACTTTTGAGACCCATTAAAAAGTTTGCCGGAAAATGCATACGCCTAGCATATAAGTTAACTTATCGTCTATTTAAAGTAGATGATAAACTTGTTATCTTTATATCTTTTCACGGCCGTGGCTATTCAGACAATCCAAAGGCTATTTATGAACAAATGAGACAAGATCCACGATTTGATGGATATCGCTTTATTTGGTTTATAAAGAACCATAAAGAAAAAGATATTAAGATTGAGGGAGCTGAAATAAAAGAATATTTCAGCATTCCTTATTTTTATTACTTATCAAAGGCAAAATTATGGGTTGTAAATTGTAAGTTGCCAACTTATATCTTTAAAAAAGAAAATCAAGTTTATTTACAGACATGGCATGGAACACCATTAAAACGTCTAGCTCACGATATCGATGTGAGTGAGGATACAACTTTTTATCGTTCAGGCGTCAGCTATGAGCAGATGTGCCATTCCTATGATGTAGATGTTGAAAGATACAACTATATGATTAGTCCAAATGCTTTCTGTACGAAGGTTTTTCAAACCTCTTTTCAAATTAATAGGGAAAGGTTGATTGAAACAGGATATCCTAGAAATGATTTTATTTCAAATGCGACAAAAGAAGAATGTAATCAAATTAAAGATAAGTATCATTTGCCTATGGATAAAAAAATCGTGTTGTATGCTCCAACTTGGAGAGATAATTCCTATGTATCTGCTGGATATACGTTTGAATTGAAGGCAAACTTTAGGAAATGGAAAGAGATTTTAGGAAAAGATACGATTGTCGTATTTAAACCACATTATTTGATTATCAATACTTTTAAGGATGATCCAGAATTAGACGGATTCTTATATTCTATACCTGCACAGGCAGAAATCAATGAGTTATATGTGATTAGTGATGTTTTGATTACGGACTATTCAAGTGTATTCTTTGATTATGCCATTTTAAAACGACCTATCTATTTCTATATGTATGACTTAAAAGAGTATGCGACAGATTTAAGAGGGTTCTATTTAGATATTCATAAGGATATTCCAGGACAAATCTATATGGATGAAGAAAGTATGTTGAAGGATATCAAAAATGAAGTATATGATTATTCAAAATTAGAAGAGTTTAATGCATATTTCAATAATCATGAAGATGGAAATGCATCAAAAAGAGTTGTTGATATTTTATGTAAGGCGGTGCAATAAAATGGGATTAAGTAAAATAATCTTAAATATTGCCTTATGGATTGTAAATGTTTTGACTTTTTTTGTTCATCCTAAAGACAATCGAATTACTTTTATTAGTTTGACACAAAGTGAATTATCTGGTGATTTTAAACTTATTGATAAGCAATTGCGACATGAGAACAAGTATGACATTCATTATATTTTATTGATGTTTGAAAAAAATTTATGGGGAGACTTTAAATATTTTTTGAATTGTTTAAAACAGCTTGTAGAAATCAAAAAATCAAGTCTTGTGATTTTAAATGACAATAATTATGTGATCAGTCATATGAAACCTAAGAATGTAAAGGTACTCCAAGTATGGCATGCGTGTGGAGCTGTAAAAAAATTTGGAAACCAAATCAAAAGACAATATCCCGTACGTAATTATGATTATGTCTTATGTAATGCAGAATATTGGAAAGAACCATATTCTAAGGCTTTTGGAGTAGATAAAGATCAAGTATTAGTGACAGGAATGCCGCGTGTAGATACATTATTAAATGCAGATCGAACAGATGAATTCTTTTTGAAGTATCCACAGTTAAAAGGCAAAAAATTATGCTTATATGCACCTACTTTTAGAGGAAACATTATCGATGGATTTAAAATCCAGTCTTTTGATTTTACAAAAATCCAGGATTATGTCATTCTTTATAAATTTCATCCTTTACTTGGGAATATTCAATGCGAAGGTGGTATGAATATGAATAAAGAAGATTTATATACGCTGATGCAGGTAAGTGATTGTTTGATTTCAGATTACTCAAGTGTTATCTTTGATTATTCTTTATTAAATAAACCAATGATTAGTTACATTCCAGATATTCAGGAATATAAACAAAGCATAGGATTGAATATTAATTTTGATGATTTTCCTGGTCCAATATGTACAGATGAAAATCAATTAGTAGAAGCTTTAAAATTAGAAAATTATGACTATGATAAATTATCTTATTTCCAAATGAAATATATGGTATTTACAGATGGAAAAAACACAAGTCGCGTCGTAAATACGATCGACCAGATTATGAAAGAGGCTTAGGCCTCTTTTTATTTACATAAAAATGTAAATAAATGTAAAATGTTTACATTTATGCTTGTAAAACAATGAAAAATGATGTATTATACAACCAACACATTGATATGGAAGAGTAATTCACTAAAGCTTTGGCCTAGAGAGATATTGGTTGGTGTAAAATATCGGAAGCTAGAGAATGAAAATCACCATGGAGTGGCTGTAGCGATAATGTAGTTATAGACGTGAGTCTTACGATATAAAGACTAGATGTGATAGCATCGATGAGGGCAATCAATAGAATGAAAAAGAGTGGTACCGCGGAAGAAGATTATAACCTTTCGTCTCTTATGCTGATTATAGGCAACAAGAGGCGGAAGGTTTTTTGTTGCAAGAGAAGGAGAATTTGAAAATGAAGAAGAATCAAGTAAAAAACATGAATCGATCATGGATGGCTGCATTTTCCGTTGCGATAACTGCATTTGCAGCACACGCAGGCGGAGGCTTTGCGACAGGAAATCAGGAAAATACATGGTTTGTTAGTTTAGGGTGGCCAGCTATTGTTGGTGTTGCTGTTGCAATGTTACTTCTTGCGATGACAATTCGTGAAGGACAAATTATGATGAACTCTCGTGGGTTAAAAACATATAAGGAATTGTTTGAGTGTTTATATCATCCATTTGATAAGGTTGAATTATTGTTTGAATTATTCTTTAATATCATGGTTTTAATGGTTGTTGCGTCTTGTATTTCTGGTGCTGCAAGTGCCTTAACACAATACTTTGGATTGAACTACTATCTTGGAACACTAGTAATTGGACTTGTTGTATTATTCCTAACAATTTTTGGAGTGGACTTAATTCGTAGAGCAAGTACATATATGGGCGTAGTGATCTTAGTACTAGCTGTTTCTATTTATACAGTCGGTTTATTGAATGGACATATTTTATTAGATGTTATGCGTGTTGATTTTTCAAACAATGGGTGGAATCAACTTCCAAAAGCTGTATGGAATGGTGTAACATATTCAGCATTCCAATGGGTTACAGTACCAGCTATCTTAGTTTGTGGAACAAGTGTTTTAAAAACAAAACAAGATTGCGATCGTTCAATGGCACTAACATTTACATTAAATATGTTGGGACTAGGCCTTGCTGTATTAATGTTACTTTGTTGGCAACACTATTATTTAACACAGCCAAATGGAACAACACTTCCTACATTAACAACATTAAAATCTTTTGGAGCTAACTGGCTTGTCGCACTTTATGGACTTGTATTATTCTTATGCTTAATTTCAAGTGCTGTTTGTGTAATCTTTGGATTTGTGAATCGCTTTGAAAATGTGAAGTTTCTTCAAAAAGTAGAAAATGTACCAGTTCGTAGAGCTTTAGTTTCTGCCTTTATCATGGTGGTTTCTATGGGAATCTCATTCGTTGGACTTACAAATGTAGTTAAATATGGATATGGATATTGTGGATATTTAGGTATCGCAATTATCATCGTACCATTATTAACAGTTGGTTTTTATAAGAATCGTAAATTCATGAAAGAAAACTCACAAGACGCAAAAGTGTCTTTTGAAGAAGTATATGAAGAAAATTAAGACGGGAAAATTAATTTCCCGTCTCAGATTGTTGACAAAAGCCTATACCTTTTCGTAAGGACATAGGCTTTTTATTGTAT
>NZ_QRVI01000008.1 GCF_003458715.1 Eubacterium sp. AF22-8LB | reverse complement strand
TATACAATAAAAAACCTATGTCCTTACGAAAAGGTATAGGCTTTTGTCAACAATCTGAAGAAGGCAAACTTAATTGCCTTCCTATATGGAATTAGTCTCTTCCATTAAATGCGTATTTATATAAGTCGAAGATTAATTCTTTAGTACATGGACGAGGGTTACCACCTGTACAAACGTCAGCCATAGCTGAATCTGTTAATGTAGGTAAGTCTTCTTCCTTAACACCGATTTCTTTTAAGCTTTGAGCAATTCCACAATCTTTACTTAATTGAATAACGGCATCAATAGCAGCTTGACGATATTCTTCTTGAGACATTTCATCAACACCTTCAACTCCCATTACACGAGCGATTTCTCTGAATTTTTCACCAGTGTAGTTTTTATTGAATTCCATAACGTAAGGAAGTAAAGTGGCACATGCTACACCATGAGGGATTCCGTAGAATGCGCTTAATGGGTGAGCCATACCGTGGTCAACACCTAAACCAACGTTAGAGAATGCCATACCAGTCATATATTGTCCTAAAGCCATGTCTTCACGTCCTTTTGGATCGTTTTCACATGCAGCGCGTAAGCTTCTTGAAATGATTTCGATAGCTTTTAAGTTTAATGTGTCAGCCAATTCCCAAGCAGCTAAAGTAGTATATCCTTCAATAGCGTGAGTTAATGCATCTAATCCAGTACTAGCTGTTAATCCTTTTGGCATACTTGACATCATTTCTGGATCAACGATTGCGACAACTGGAATATCGTGAGCATCTACACAAACGAATTTTCTTTTCTTTTCAGTGTCCGTAATTACATAGTTGATTGTAGTTTCAGCTGCAGTACCTGCAGTTGTTGCGATTGCGATAACGGGAATAGATTTGTTTTTTGTTGGAGCCACACCTTCTAAGCTAACAACATCTTCAAATTCAGGGTTTGCTAAGATGATACCAATACCTTTACAAGTATCTTGTGGACTTCCACCACCAATAGCGATTAAATAGTCAGCACCAGCATCTTTGGCAGCTTGTACACCATTTTTAACTTGTTCAACAGTTGGATTTGCCTTAACTTCATCATAAATTTCATAAGGAAGTCCAGCTTCATCTAATAAGTCAGTTACTTTAGTTGCTACACCAAATTTGATTAGGTCCTTATCAGTAACAACTAATCCTTTCTTTAATCCACGCGCTTTTACTTCTGTAACTACCTCTTTGATAGCTCCAGCACCATGATAACTTGTTTCATTTAAAATAAAACGATTTGACATAAGTATTATTCCTCCTTGTATACTTGTTAATTTCATTTTACGAACTATAGCGCTTACATACAAGTTACAAATTGATAATAATGTCACATATGAATCAAAATGAATAAAAATGATTGACTATGAATTAATATGGATATATATTGAAAGTATGAGGTGAGAATATGGCTAGAATTAATATTGATGGTGAACAAAACGTAGAAGTATCAGTTAAAATTCCATGTGAAAAGAGTTATGAAGAACAATTAGAAATTATGGAAGCTTATACGAAAGCGCACAAAGAAAATAGTTCTAAAAATAAGGCAATCCGTGAAGTAGAATGCTTAAAAGTATTATTGCCACGTTTATTTAGAAGTATTGAAACAGACGATTTAATTGCAGGACGCTTAGATTTTTTGCCTATTGGATTTGGTAGTGTTACAAGTATTGGTGGTGTTGGACACTATTGTGTTTTTCATAAGCTACGTGCTTTTAAAGAACACTTAAAAACAGAGGAAGAGAAAGTTAGAGTGGATGTATTATATGATTATTGGCAAGAACACGATGTAAAGAGTATCTATTGTCAGGATGTATTAAATGAGAATACGACAGGTCGCTTTATTGATTGTAAGTATCCATTTATGGCAACAGCCCGCTTATCAGGTATGATGCTAGATTATAAAAAATTAGTTACATTAGGCATTAATGAATTAATGAAATTAATTCAAAGTTACTCATCCAATGAATTTATGCTAGCAAGCTTAGAATGTATGAAACTATTAAAATCCGTCATTCGCAAACAAATCGATTTGGTTAATCAAAGCTATACGGTGGATCCATCTAGGAATCAAGATTTAGATTTAATGAAACAAGATTTAGAATACATTCTAGAACATAAACCAGCAACTTTTCATCAAGCACTACAATTATTTTGGCTATATGCCCTATGTGCAGGCTGCATTAATTATGGACGTTTGGACATTGTTCTTGGACCATTTTTAAAACATGATATTGATTCTGGATTGATTGATGAGCATGAAGCTTATCGTTATATAAAATCATTATGGAAAATGATTGAAAATCGAAGAACGACTGTAAATGGAAGAATTATAGTGGGTGGAAAAGGAAGAGAAAATGTAGAGGCGTGTGATTTGTTCACAAGAATCTGTTTAAAGGTATGTAAAGATACTCGCTACGTTGAACCACAATTTACATTGCGCTTTGATTCAAATACACCAAAAGATATCATGGACATGGCTTATGAATGTATTGCCAGTGGGGCAACCTATCCAACATTATATAATGATGATGTGAATGTGGATGCTGTACAATATGCAATGCGTGTGGATCGCAAAACAGCCGAACAATATATCCCTTTTGGATGTGGAGAATTTGTGATTCAAGGAAAGAGTGTGGGAACACCAAATACGATGTTGAATTTGACAAAAATATTACAGCTGGCTTTAAATGCAGGATATGATCCTATGGACAATGTTTATAAGGCGGGTTCTGTAAAGGTGTTGCCGTTATCAAGTTTTAGAACTTTTGAAGAGTTTTATGATCAATATAAAGCTTTATTAGATTATTATTTTGATTTAAGCGTATATTGCCAGAAACACTCTTATGAAGTGATGAATCAAGAGGTGAGTTTCTTATTTAATTCAATTTTGATGGATGATTGTTTGGCACGACAAAAAGCCATTTTAGATGGTGGTATTGAAATTCTAGGCGGTACGAATGAAACCTATGGAAATATCAATACAAGTGATGCACTATATGCCATTAAAACATTAGTATATGATCAAAAGAAATATACTTTAGAGGAATTGAATGAAGCGGCATTACATAATTTTGAAGGATATGAACATTTGCGTAAGGAAATTTTATCCTTACCTAAATATGGAAATGATTTAAATGATGTCGACGAACTTGCGAATGATTTATTTGAATATGTTGCGAAGGGTATTCGTAATCGCGGTATTCGAAATGGTATGAATTATTATTTGATTGTTATTTCAAATAATCAGACAAACACAGATTGGGGTCATCAAACCGATGCTAGTTTAGACGGAAGATTAAAAGGTGTGTATTTAAATCCAGCTAATAATCCGCAAGGTTTTGCCGCAAAAAGTGGGCCAACAGCCGTATTGAATTCATTAAGTAAATTCAAAGCGAAATATCATGGTGGAAGTGTACAAAACATAAAGTTTACACCTCGAATGATGCATGAAGATAAAGAGAAAGTAAAAGTCTTATTTGATACTTACTTCAAAAAGGGTGGATGTCAGCTGATGGTAACTGTGGTAGATCATGGTCAACTCGAAGATGCACAAAAGCATCCTGAAAAATATCCGGATTTAATTGTTCGTGTAGCAGGTTATAGTGCTGTTTTTGTGAATTTGACAAAAGATGTTCAAGATGAACTCTTAAGTAGGACATTATATGATTAGAATTTCGAATATAGAAAAGTTTGCCACACACGATGGACCAGGCATTCGTACAACTGTCTTTTTAAAGGGATGTTTCTTACATTGTCCTTGGTGTGCTAATCCCGAAACATGGAAGAGTGAACCTGTATTGATGCATGATGCAAAAAAATGTGTGGAGTGTAAAACATGTATGCACGTATGTGAACATGGTGCAATTTCATTTCCTTTCCAATGGGATATGGATAAATGTATATATTGTAAAAAATGTGAAAACTATTGTTTACAGGATGCGATCTCTTTTGCCGGAAAAGATATGGAAATAAATGAAGTTATTAAAGAGGTTTTAAAAGATAAAGATTATTTTGATCAATCCAATGGAGGAATCACGATTAGTGGTGGAGAACCCTTTATGCAGCTTGATGCATTTCTTGAATTAATAAAACAATGTAAAAATAATGGGTTACATGTAGCGGTAGAGACAACGGGGAATTATTGCTTAGATACATTAAAAGAAGCATTGCCATATATTGATTTATTCTTAATGGATTTGAAGCATTTGGATGCACAAAAGTTAAAAGATATAACTGGTGGTAATTTAAATTTGATTTTGAATAATTTTAAGTACCTTGCTCAACATTGCCCAAATAAAGTAATTGTGAGAATGCCAGTTATTCCAAGATTTAATGATGATATTTGTGAAGATGTTATTAGGTTTTGTGCAAATTTAAAACTTTCAGAAGTTAATCTTCTGCCTTTTCATACGATGGGAAAGAGTAAGTGGAATCAATTGAATAAAGAATTTATGTATGATAAAGATAAAATGATGGATCGAAACGATTTAACTCCATATATAGATGTTGGAAAACAATTGGGTGTGTATGTAAAAATAGGAGGATAAGGTATGCTTTCAAAGGAAAGAATGGTACGAATTGTACAACTATTAGAAGAAAGACAATTTGTGACAGTAAAAGAATTGCAGGAAAGCTTTGATGTTTCAAGATCGAGTGTCATGCGCGACTTGATTGAACTAGAAAATCAAGGCTTAATACAAAGGGAGCGTGGTGGAGCAAGCCTAAAGAGTGTGAGCACGATACTTACAAATTTTAATGAAATGTCTGTTGTTTCTAAAGAAAACTTGAATATGGAAGAAAAGAATTTGATATGTGCACATGCCGCCAAAAGTATACGTGATGGAGATTGTGTATATATTGACTCAGGTACGACGCCCACACATATACTAGATTATATCCAGGATAAAAGAATAAAATTGGTTACTCCAAGTATTTATTTGATTCGAAAACTACCAGCCAGCTTTAAAGGGGATATTTTCTTGTTAGGGGGAGAATTTAATCGTTCTTATGATACAAGCTATGGTTCTTTGACTTTAGATATGATTCGTCAATTTCATTTTGATCATGCTTTTTTAAGTACAAATGGCATTGATTTGGAAAATGGAAATGTATATGTATTTGATTTCAATGTTGGAGCCTGTAAAAAGACTATTATGGAATGCAGTGAAAAGTGTGATTTATTGATAGATGCATCTAAATATGGTGTCAAGGCTATGTGTAATTGGGCAAATTTAAAAGACTTCCATAGTGTTTATGTAGATGTTTATGAGGAAAATAGAGAAATACCAGAAAATTTTGTGGTATGTAAAGGGGAAGATGAAAATGAAGACGAATGATCCAAATAAATTAGCATTATTAGAAAGCTTAAAAGGAGGACTGATTGTCTCTTGTCAGACACAGAAGGATGAACCTATTTATACAGAAGATATGGTTGTAAAGATGGCGGAATGTGCAAAATGGGGTGGTGCTGTCGGATTGCGTTTGAATTCTCCGGAACAGATTCGAAAGGTCAAAGAAGCCAATTTAGGATTACCTATCATTGGTTTGTATAAAGTTTGGCACGAGGATACAGATGTATTTATTACACCAACAATGAAAGAAGTAGACGAAATTGTAGCGGCTGGTGCAGACATTATCGCAATTGATTGTACAGCACAAAAAACACATGAAGGAACCATCGCATGGGATTTGTTACCTCAAGTACGTAAGAAATATCCAAATCATTTGATTTTTGCGGATGTATCCAATTTAGAAGAGGCAAAACATGCTTCGGCAAATGGTGCTGAAATTGTAGCTCCTACATTATATGGATATACGAAAGAAACAGCACATATTGAAGGTGCAGACTTTAGAATGGTGGCTCATATGTGTCGTGAACTACAAGATGAAGCTTGTGTCATCATGGAAGGACATATTTATTCGCCAGAAGATGCGATGAAATGTATTTTTATTGGATATCATAGTGTTGTTGTTGGAAGTGCAATTACTCGTCCGCATTATGTCACAAAACGATTTGTGGATTGCCTAGGAAAGTATCAGAATAACTGGCGTGATGCAGAGCGTGCAAAACATACGAATGAATTAAAGTAAGGGCAATGAAAATTGCTCTTTTTTGATGCTTCTAAAACGCAATATGATAGATTTTGTGCTAAAATAACAATAATTTAGTTTTGGAGGGATTTTGTGGAAAATTTATTATTTAGTTTAAATGCTACTATCCCCATCTTTTTATTGATGGTTGTTGGCTATTTTTTAAATAAAATCGATGTGTTGGATGATACATTGGCATCGAAATTAAATTCTTTTGTTTTCAAAGTATCTTTGCCACTATTGTTATTTGTGGATGTATCACAATCTAATTTTAAGAATCTTTGGGATACAAAGTTTGTTTTGTTTTGCGTAGTATCTACCTTGTTAAGTATTTTACTATCAGTATTGTTCTCAATTCGATTAAAAGATAAAGAGATTCAAGGGGAATTTATTCAGGCTTGCTACAGAAGTAGTGCTGCCTTATTAGGATTAGCATTAACATCGAATATTTATCCTAACGTAGGTGTTGCACCATTAATGTTGATGAGTGTTGTATTTGTGTATAATGTGGTTTCCGTTGTGATTCTATCTTTCTTTAAGGCTGAACAATCTAAGGTTGATTATAAGAAAACATTCATTGGAATTTTAAAAAATCCACTAATTCTAGGCATTGTGATAGGTGTACTTGTTAGTATATTACCGTTTAAACTGCCACAAGTCATCAATAAAACAATTTCTATGATTGCAAGTACGGCAACACCACTTGGCTTAATGGCCATGGGAGCCACTTTTGATTTTGATCAGGCAAAAGGAGAATTAAAACCATCCTTATTTTGTACATTTATGAAGTTGATTGGCTTTTGTGCTATCTTCTTACCAATTGCAGCGCTATTAGGTTTCAGAAATCAAGCCTTAGTTGCGATACTAATTATGTGTGGATCAAGTACAACTGTATCAGGGTTTGTGATGGCTAAAAGTATGGGACATAAAGGGGTTTTAACATCGAGTGTCGTCATGCTTACAACATTATTAAGTGCATTTAGTATTACGTTCTGGCTAACAATATTAAAATCGTTTGGGCTGATTTAGTTGACCTAAAGTATAGTTTAGGGTGTAGAATAATAAGCAGATTTTAGGAGGGAAAATATGGCATTGTTTATCGAATCTTTTCCAAAGATATTTGTATCCGGTATTCTGATAACGTTACCTTTGGCAATTATTTCTTTTGTTTTAGCTATGATATTGGCCATTCTTTGTGCCTTGATTCAATATGCGAAGGTACCGGTTATGAAGAATATTGTTCAATTCTATATTTGGATATTTAGAGGAACACCAATGCTAGTCCAATTATTTATTATGTATTTTGGTATGCAGTCAATTGGTGTGCGCATTTCAGCTATAACAGCCGCTATTATTGTTTTTTCATTAAATACAGGTGCCTATTGTGCTGAAACTATACGCGGATCGATTGAAAGTGTACCACAAGGACAAATGGAAGCCGGATACTGTGTAGGAATGAGCTATATGCAGATTATGACGCATATTATTTTACCGCAAGCTTTTCGAAGTGCATTTCCATCATTGTTCAATAACTTGATTTCACTTGTAAAAGATACGTCTTTAGCTGCGAATATTACGGTTACAGAAATGTTTATGCAGACAGAAAGAATTGCCGGAAGAACTTATCAGTTTATGCAGTTATACATAGAAGTAGCTTTAGTTTATTTGATTTTTTGTACAGTTTTAACTTGGCTGCAAGCTTGGGGTGAAAAGAAGCTGAATTATTATCAGGCAGGGAGATAGAGTATGGCTTTATTAGAAATTAAAGATATTCATAAATCATTTGGAAATTTAAATGTTTTGAATGGAATGGATCTTACGGTCAATAAAGGAGATGTCATTGCGATATTAGGTCCTTCAGGATCTGGTAAGACAACCTTGCTTCGTTGTATTAATTATTTAGAGACAGCCGATGCAGGGAATATGATTTTTAATGGAAAATCTTATGATTTATCAAATACATCAAAAAAGGATATTGCCCAGCTTAGAAAGCATACTGGATTTGTGTTTCAAAATTACAATTTATTTGCGAATAAGACAACTCTGCAAAATGTAACATTAGGTCTTACTGTAGCGCGAAACGTTTCTAAAGAAGAGGCTAATGTGATTGGTATGCAGATGCTTGAAAAAGTTGGGATGAAAGATCGTGCTACTCATTATCCTTCACAATTATCGGGTGGACAACAACAGCGTGTCGCAATCGCAAGAGCTTTAGCAACAAGCCCTGACATCATATATTTTGATGAACCAACTTCGGCACTCGATCCAGAATTGATTCAAGAGGTTTTAAGTGTAATGAAAACATTAGCCAATGAAGGAATGACTATGGTTGTTGTTACACATGAAATGTCTTTTGCGAAGAATGTCTCAAATCATGTGATTTTGATGGAAGAAGGAAAAATAATTGAAGAAGGTAGTTCAAGGGAATTCTTTGAACATCCTAAACAAGAGCGAACAAAAGAGTTTTTAAGAAAAGAGGAAATGTAAGATGAAAAAATTATTAGCAGGCTTATTAAGTGCAGCTATGGTATTCACTTTGGCAGGATGTGGATCTTCTAAAGATCATTTAAGTGATATTCAAGATAAAGGTGAAATCACAATTGGTTTGGAAGGGGATTGGCAACCATTCTCTTATCATGACAAGGATGATAAGCTAGTGGGGGTAGATGTGGAAGTTGCCAAGAACATTGCTAAAAAATTGGGTGTAAAAGCCAATATTGTAGAAGGAAAATGGGATGGATTATTAACTGGTTTATCCACTGGTACATATGATTTAGTAATCAATGGTGTTGATATCACGAAGGAAAGAAAAAAGAAATTTGATTTCTCTACACCGTATGCGTATGATCATACAGTTTTAGTTGTTCGTAATGATAATACGACAATTGCTTCATTTGATGATTTAAAAGGAAAGACAACTGCGAATTCCATTGGTTCTACATATATGGAATTGGGTGAAGATTATGGAGCTACGGTAAAAGGTGTCGATGACTTAACGAAATGTATGGATTTAGTAAAGAGCGGTGGTGTGGATGCGACAATCAATGCGGCTACTTCTATCAATGATTATCTTCAAACGACAAAGGATAGTTCATTTAAAATTGTAGATCAATCAAAAGAATCTACACCATATGCGATTCCAATGGTAAAAGGTGATGACAATGTATCTTTGAAAAAGGCTGTGAATAAGGCTTTAAAAGAATTAAAAGAGGATGGAACTTTGTCTAAGATTTCCATTAAATATTTTGGAGAAGATTTAACGAAAGAATAAGCGGCATTGCCGTTTTTCTTTTTAATTTAAATATAAAAATAATCTATAACCGGGTATAAATAAATAGAATTTGAATATAACTTTTATTCTTTGTAAAATAAATTCAAATTTTAGGAGGGACTATTTTATGTCAGAATTAAAGGATCAAATTTCTCAATTTATAGATACAAACGCAAAAAACTATCAGGATATTTCTTTGGCTATTCATGCCAAACCCGAAGTGAGTGATTTTGAGTATTTTGCATCTCAAACGCTAAGTGAACAATTAAAAAAAGAAGGCTTTGAGATTGAATTGCCAGCTGCAGGACATCGTACAGGCTTTGCGGCAACCTACAAAAGTAACAAGCCGGGTCCTACCGTTGCTTTTCTTGCAGAATATGATGCACTTTCCGGTTTAGGGCATGGTTGTGGCCATAATGTATTTGGTGCAACATCTTCACTTGCTGGAGCTGCATTAAAAAGTGTAGTGGATCAAATTGGCGGAGAAGTACGTGTATATGGAACACCTGGAGAAGAGGGTGGACAAAATGGCAGTGCCAAAGGTTCGTTTGTGAAAAAAGGATATTTAAAGGATGTAGATTTTGCTCTATGCGTACATCCAGGTTCAGGTCCTGAGGATGGCTTAAGTACACGTAATTATGCGTGTGCACCCGTTGATATTGAATTCTGGGGAAAACCAGCCCACGCAGCAGGTTGTCCTCAAGATGGAATCAATGCATTAGATGCGCAAATTCTAACATATGCAGCTATTGGTGTTTTACGTCAACAATTAACGGATCGTATTCGTATTCATGGAGTGATTGTTGAGGGTGGAACGGCACCCAATGTGATTCCAGAATATACAAAGGCAAAATATTATATTCGTGCTGCCGATATTGACACGTTACATGAGTTGTATGAAAAAGTGGAGAACATTGTAAAGGGATCAGCTTTACAGACAGGTTGTACTTCAAGTATGAAGTTGTATCAAAATCTTGTAGAAAATATGGTTTTAACACCTTCTTTAGATGCGATTTATGAAAAATACATTACAGAACTAGGCAATACAGTAAAACATGTCGAAGATGTAGTAATGCCTGGTAGCAGTGATGTAGGTAATATCAGTCAGGTTGTACCTACGATTCAGCCTCACATCAGTATTACAGATGTTCAAATTGCAGGGCATAGTCAAGATATGGTCAATGCTTCATGTAGTCCAAAGGCAATGGATGCGATTGTAAAGGGGGCCAAGGCATTAGCGTGGACGGCATTGGAATTATTTGAAAATCCGGATGAGTTAGCTAAAATAAAGGAAGATCATGCTTGGCATGTAGAGCATCAAAAGGAGAATTAACTATTATACGTGAAGGGCTTATTTAAGCTCTTTTCTTTTGGAATCTTGAAAATCAACAAATATTCATTAAAATAATAGAAAAGTATGTATAAATAGATGCTATAAGGAGAATAAAAATGACGCTTCAACAATTGCTGTATGTATTAACAGTGTCAGATGAGGGAACAATGAATAAAGCAGCTGAAAAGCTTTATGTGTCTCAACCCACTTTAACGTCTGCCATTCAATCCATCGAAAAGGAATTAAATATCCAGATATTTAACCGAACAAGCCATGGTGTTACTGTGACAAATCAAGGGCGTGAATTTTTAACGTACGCTAGGCAGTTGTATCAACAATATGAATTGTTAAAAAATCGATATGAAGATTCTAATATAAGAAGAAATAAATTTCGGGTTTCATGTCAGCACTATTCCTTTGCGACAAAAGCGTTTGTGGATACAGTGAAAAAGTATGGGACTTCAAAATATGATTTCGCAATCAGTGAAACCAAGACGATGCATGTGATTGAGGATGTGGGTAATTCATTGAGTGAAATTGGTATTTTATATTTATCCAACTACAATCGTCGCTTTATGATGAAACAATTTGATGAGTGGAATTTAGAATTTCATAAGTTAACAGATTGCGATGCCTTTGTATATTTGTATAAGGGACATCCACTCGCAAAGAAAAAATCAATTACATATGAAGAGTTGCTACCATATCCAAATATGACTTTTGATCAAGGAGACAACCCTTCTATGTATACGGCTGAGGAAATTTTAGTAGAGAATGAATTTCCAAGAAAGATACAAGTCAATGATCGTGCTACGATGCTGAATTTAATGCGTGGACTCAATGGATATACTTTATGTTCGGGAATCATTAGCCGTGATTTAAATGGGGATGACTATGTGGTTGTTCCTTATGAGGCAAATGTGGAGAATCCAAATTCAATGATGGAAATTGGGTATCTCACAAGAAAATATACAGTATTAAGTGAGATTGGTGATACGTATATTCAAACGATGAAGGAGTATTTTAGCAATAAATAATTTTTATAACTGCTTCAAAAATTTAACAATTAGACAATAACTGTCCCTTCTTGTAGAATACAGACATGCAAGGAGGAAACGAATATGAAAACAATGATGATGTCAATGATGCAAATGTATATGTATAAAAGTGTGACCCGGTTTTCGATTCGTTTGTCGCTTATTTAAGTGTGCATAGGCCGGGGAAAGTCCCTGGCTTTTTTTTGTTAGATTGGAGTGATATGAATGATTAATATAGAGCATTTAGATAAAATTTATCATTTAAAGAATGCCGATGTACATGCTGTGGATGATGTTTCATTACATATTGAAAGAGGACAAATCTATGGAGTCATTGGATATTCTGGTGCAGGTAAGAGTACTTTGGTTCGATGCTTGAATTTTCTAGAGATTCCGGATTCTGGAAGTATTGAAATTGAAGGGTTTGGAAAAGTAAATGCAAGTCAAGGAAATTTAGATATAAGCCAAAAGAAATTAAGAGAACTCAGAAGATCGATTGGAATGATTTTTCAACATTTTAACTTATTGGATCGAAGCACTGTATTTGACAATGTAGCCTATCCATTAAAGTACACGGGTTTATCAAAAAAAGAAATTGAAAATCGTGTAGATGAATTATTAGATCTAGTAGACTTGGCTGATAAAAAATATGTGTATCCATCGCAATTATCTGGTGGACAAAAACAACGTGTAGCCATCGCAAGAGCTTTATCCAATAATCCTAAGATGTTGCTTTCGGATGAAGCTACTTCGGCTCTAGATCCAGATGCGACAGAATCCATTTTAAAGTTATTAAAGGATTTAAATAAAAGATTAGGAATAACGATTATTTTAATTACACATGAAATGAGTGTTATTAAATCCATCGCGAATCGTGTAGCGGTTATGGAAAATGGTAAGGTTGTTGAAGAAGGAGATGTATATGATATTTTTGCCAACCCGAAAGAAGAAATCACAAAGAAATTTATTAATTCCTCATCTTCGTTATCAAATATAACAAAGTTGATAGAGAATAAGACGATTATTCCTACGGATACACCAGCAAGCAAATTGATTAAATTAACATTTACTCGAGATAGTGTTGGGAGTGCAACCATTTCAAAAATATCTCGTGAATACAATGTGGATGTAAATATCATGTTAGCCAATGTAGATGTTGTGAATGCAGATGCCTTGGGAGGTATTATTGCTTCTATTGAAGGAACTAAGGAAAATGTACAAAGCGCTATTGATTTTCTACATGAATCAAATGTAAGGGTGGAGGTGATTCACAATGCCTAAATTTTTAGCTGAGTTTTTTCCAAATGTAGCCAATTACTGGGATATCTTTAAACAAGCGTTACAAGCTACTTACCAAATGTTTTTTATCGCAGGATTGATCACATTGTTGATTGGAGGTGCCTTTGGAATTGCATTAATTGTAACTAAGACAGATGGTATAAAACCAAATCGAATTGTTCACTTTATTTTAGAAGTTGTCACGAACGTTTTTAGAGCTGTACCATTTATCATCTTGTTGATTTTCTTGATTCCACTAACACGAAGTATTGCAGGAACTTCCATTGGTGTCAAAGGTGCGATTGTTCCATTAGTGTTTGGGGCTGTTCCATTCTATACAAGGCAAGTGGAAACGGCCTTGGCAGATGTAAATCCAGGAAAAATAGAAGCGGCAAGAAGTATGGGAAGTTCAACACTAGGAATTATTTTTCGTGTCTATCTACATGAAGCGTTACCTGATTTGATTCGTGTAACAACTATTACAGCGATTTCATTGATTGGACTTACAACGAGTGCAGGAGCAGTTGGAGCTGGTGGAATTGGTTCATTCGCAATCAATTATGGACAAAACTTACATTATCAAGATGTTGTGAATTTATGTGTGATCTTACTATTGATCATTGTTTCATTGATTCAATTATTAGGTAATACATTATCTAGAGCAACAGTGAATAAAGAATTATTTCATAAATAAAAAAGGAGAAAAGGATTATGAAGGCAAACAGATTATTTAAAACATTTTTAACAGCAGGCTTAGTAGCCACAACATTACTTACAGGATGTTCATCGCAAGAGACAACTTCAAGTGAACCAGTAAAAATTGGTATTCCAAGTGATGCGACAAATGGAGGAAGAGGATTATTGCTTCTAGAAAAAGCAGGCTTGATTGAAGTAGATGACAAGGCTGGATGGACGCCAGAATTGAAGGACGTCACTAAGTATAAATACAATATTGAAATTGTTCCTACGCAAGCCAATACATTGGTTTCAACTTTGGATGATTTTGGAGCAGCTACAATTAATGGTACATATGCGATTCCAGCTGGATTAAAACCAAAAAAGGATGGATTGATTACAGAAGTACAAGAAGTAGGAAGTGATAATCCATTTATCAACGTGATTGTTGCTCGTACAGCTGACAAGGATAATGAGGATTATAAAAAGGTTGTTAAGGCTTATCAAAGTCAGTTGGTGGCAGAATATATTCTAGAAAAGAATAAAGGAGCGAGTGTTCCGGCATTTGAATATGATAAGGATTATACGGTTGATAAAAATTTTGTGAGTGATATTGAAGGATATCAATCAAGCTCAGATGGAAAGAAAGTAATCAAAATTGGTACTTGTGGTTCTGCCGATACATTTAGAGCTGTACAAAAAGTATTAGACGATGAAAATTCAGGAATTTATTTAGATGTAGTTGTATTTGATGCATATAACTTACCAAACGAAGCCTTAAATAATGGTGAAATTGATTTGAACTCATTCCAACACAAAGCTTATTTGAAAAACGAATGTGAAGCGCAAGGATATGATTTAACAGCTATTGGTGATACTAGTTCTGCTCCATTGACTTTATATTCTAAGAAAGTGGATTCTTTAAAAGCATTGAAAGAGTTAGCTGGTAAAAAAGAAGATTAATAAGAAAAGCCGATTTCTCGGCTTTTTACTTTATAAATTGTTCAATATCTTCCTTCAACTCATCACTAAACTCATTTAGATCATCCATATTGATAGCTTGATCACGTAATAACCCTAACAAAATGATAAACATATTTGAACGAGAAACATCTCTTGCTAAAACGCCAGGACTTTTGTAATCATCATAAATTTTCTTACGAAGAGTACAATATTTATCAAAAGATGATGCCTCTGAATTGAGTATGTCCTTATATTCTTCAATTAACTTGTCCATATAGGCTTCTTGCCAGCCACCTAGTTTCTTTTTAAATAATTTCCAATCTTTTTCCATGTTGACCTTCCTATTGAAATAAAGTTTGAATGATTTGATTAACCGTCATAGAATTCAATTTATCGACATCTTTTAATGTTTTTGAATTCCAGTGAAATAAAGATACATTACTTGGTTCAGTGAAGCTAGAATCGATAGTACAATCTGGATAACGACTATACCAGTCTGGATAATAAGTTTTCATGATTTTTTGTGCATATGTAACAGCTTGTGAATTTTGATTTCCATTTTGGTCATATGTGCCTGAAATTTTAACGCCTGGAGGACTAGAGTGGGCAATCAATAAACTGCCATCCTCACATACACAAAGTACAATATAAACATGAGCATTCGCCATTGAGACAATGTCACCTGGTTTTGCGTTTTGAATTGAATCTTTGTAGCTTCCTAACTTCATATTCGCAAATGTTTTTGTCATTTCTTCAGCCTTTAATACATAGCCATTTCCATGATTGGATTTGGTTTCTAATGTATTGTAGATAGTCCAACCGACATAGCCTGAACAATCAAGTCCTTTATGGATTTCATACATATAGTTTTCATAGTTGTATGTACCATCTTGTGAATTATAGAAGGATTTCCATTCCTTAGATAAGCCCAAAGTTAACGCTTCAGTTCCAGAATCTGTTTGTGCTTCGTTCCAGCCTCCACCATAAATATAGAGTGTTTGACCAACGGGTTTTAATGCGTTCCTTAAAAAATCAGTTGTAGTATGAATGGATTTTGATTGAACGTTTGCTTCTTCTGTTTTATGACATGAAGATATCCCAAAGATGATTACACACAGTATAATGATGGGGATAAGGATGCGATCATAGCGAATTTTTCTTTTTTTCATTATTTCTTGCCCTCTTCTATCAATTCATCAATATAAGAATCATCAATGTCAAAGCCTAAGTAGCATAAACCGCGATAGATGAAGTTAATATCATTTAAACGAAGGATTTGATTCATCAATTCCTTTTTCTTGTCATTGATTAAAGACATGTCATAATCACTTGTATTGCCACAAGGATGTGTGCACGTTTTACAACTTGGCGATATCTTGTCTTTTTCTTTATGCACTAAATCAATTAGATCTTGTGTAACTGTATGATTTCTTAGATGTTGAAGACAATCTAAAATAATTGTGTCTGTATTTTTTGTTTTTGGATTTGAATCCACGGCTTTCGAAAGGCCAATTAAAGCGGACCATAATTTAGTTTCCATCAGATTTTACCTCCACATTAAAATAAGTATCTGGATAGGGTTCATCCTTTAAAGTATAGTGCCACCACTCGGATTCTAAAGGGATAAATCCATTGTCTAACATTAAATGTCTTAATGTCATTCGATTTTGAATCTGTATGGTTGTTAATCCATCCTTATGTAAAGGACTAGAAATATCGCCAAAGTAATCAAAGTAAGATCCCATATCTAATTCTTTTCCTGTTTTTTCATCGACTAAAGTTAAATCGACAGTGCTACCTCTGGTGTGTGCTGATTTTTTAATGATAAAGTCATTCTCAAAAAGATATTTTTTGGAATATTCTGGATAGAAAATGGATTTCATTTTATCATCCTCAGTATCTTTCCAAGTCATGAAATGATCAAGGGCACTTTGCGGTCGATAGGCATCCCATATCTTTAATCGATATCCCATTTGTCTTGCCTTTGAATTGATTACTTTTAATTGCTTCACCAATTCTTTTGTTCCTAACGCTACTGGATCTATATAGCCATCAATGATTTCACCAATGAAATTGTAAGTTGTGCAATAGCGGATATCTAAAAGAATATCAGGTATTTCTTTTTGTATATTTAATAATTTCATGTATATATTCTAATATATTTGTTTATGTTAATCCACTTATGTTTTGTGTATAATACTTGTTAGAAATGAGGTAATAAACATGAAATTTAGTGATATTGATTTTTCTGCCATTTCAAGAATGATGGACAATATGAGCGATGAAGAAAAGAATAAGTTAAATGACATGGCTCAAAATATGATGAATAATATGAAACAGAACGAAGAGCCTGAAGAAGAAACTGACTTTTATGAAGCGTTAAATATAAATGAAGAAGATTATGCAGATTTTCCGGGAAGTGTCTTAGATCAAATCGAAGCAGGAAGTGATTTGGAAGTCTATTATGAGGATGTAAAGGATGCAGATTTTAGTGCGAGTGCCTTATTTTATGCGAAAGCCACCTTAAACATGCTACGAAAATATATCTATCCTGTATTTAAAAATTTTTTTGATGGCTTTAATAACCCTTCAACTACGACAATCTATTCGTACTTATATCCATTGATGAATCAGGATAATATTCATAAGTTGTTTGATGAAGAATTCGGTACTCCAGAAGGATGGATGGAACTAAAGAATGCTCTTCAACAAATTTATATTATTTTAAATCGTGCAGAGTATGATTTTGTGAGTTATGAAGACTTACAATTATTAAAAGATATTTTGTTTAATCAAGAAGTATTGTTGAAAATAAAGAATATATGAAAAAATTAAAAATAAATGCATGCCTAGAACCTATGGATGAATGGACATATGAGTCGTATGTGTGTGATTGTTTGTTTGAAGAGGCTTGTATTGAAGAAAGCTTAGATAATATCACAATCGATGGTTGTAAATTTAGTAAGTGTCAATTTAGAAACTGTACCTTTAATTTTGTGGAATGCATGGACATCGTTTTTGATCACGTAGAATTTGAAAATGTGCACTTTAATCAATGTAGTTTAAGTCGTGTTCATTTCATTTCTTGCAGAATCAGCGGAATGGAACTTTCACAAAGTGTGATTCGAGATGCCTTCTTTCAATTGTGCAAAGGACATTATTGTGACTTTGGTGGCAGTACATTTAAAGATTGTGCATTTGATACAAATGATTTAACAGGTTCTGGATTTATTCAGTGTGATTTGAAACAAACTTCTTTTAATAAATGTGTATTGAATTCAACAGAATGGTTTAATACAGAATTAAAAAAGCTTGATTTCTCAAGCTGTGAAATTGAAAATATTGCGGTGTCCAGTGATAAATTAGCAGGTGTTGTCGTGAATACATCCCAAGCACTTGAATTTGTGAAATTACTAGGTATTGTGGTTAAAGATTAATATATTGTTTCAATCTTTCAGGCATAGATTCAATCAACATGTTGACTAAGGTTTCGATATCTAAATACATATTTTTTTCTACCCATGATTTTGTCATTTCAATAGAACCATGACAATACATTTGAAGTAAAAAATCAAGCTGTGAATCAATTGTTGTTTTGGCTTCGATTTTCTTTTTATAGAAATCATAGATACAACGATAGTCATAGTTGGTTAAAGAATTGTAGTCATCTTCTTTGAAGGCTTCTTTAAAGAATGTGCTTTGACTTTGAATAAAAGTGAATTTTTTAATCAAAGCCTCCTTTAACGTTGTTTGATCAGCCATTTCTTTAAAGGAATCTAAACAAAGCTTTTCAAAATACCAGTTCACAAGATCTTCCTTATCTTCAAAATTCCGATAAAAAGTCTGTCTTGTCAGATTTGATTCTTTGGTAATCTGCGTAACTGTGATTTTATGTAGGGGTTGTGTTTTTAATAAGTTTAATAGCGCGTTTGCGATTGTTAATTTTGTGTCATTCATATATCTATTATATGTCATGACAATTGACTTTAAAAGGGGACTAGCTTAAAATTAAAGAAAAGAGTAAGAGGAGTTATAAATATGCAGTTAGGCGAATCGATGGAAGATTATTTAGAAGCCATTTTAGTTTTATCAAAATGTTTAGATCATGTTCGTAGTGTTGATGTCGCAAGTTATTTGGGTTTTTCTAAGCCTAGTGTATCTCATGCCGTTAAATTATTATCTGAACAAGGATTAATTTTTTTAGATGTTAGTAAATTTTTAACATTAAGTGAAGAGGGACAAAAAATCGCAGAAGAAACGTATGCGCGTCATACTTTCTTTTCGGATATGCTACAGAATATTGGAGTACCTAAAAATATCGCAACAGAAGATGCTTGTCGTATTGAACATGTGATTTCACAAGAAACTTTTGAGGCCATTAAAAAGTATTATCAAAATAATAAAGACTAGCTATGGATTGTATCTGTAGCTTTTTTCATGGAAGGATGGGATGAAGAATGAGACCAGAAATATTAGCACCTGTAGGAAGTATGGAAGCATTAAATGCAGCATTAGCTGCAGGCTGTGATGCAGTTTATTTTGGATTGCCTAGCTTTGGGGCTAGAGCATTCGCAAATAATTTTAATTTAGAAACCACAAAAGAAGTCATTGAAAGATGTCATTTGTGTGGTGTCAAAGTATATATTACGATGAATACCATATTATATGAGGATGAAATAGAAGATGCCTATCAAATGGCTAGAAAGGTTCATTCCTTTGGTGTTGATGCATTGATTATTCAAGATTTAGGTTTTATTCATCTTTTACATCATCGTTTACCCAATTTGATTTTACATGCTTCTACGCAGCTTTCGATTTCCAATCCACATCAGATTGAACAACTAAAAAAATTGGGTGTTCAACGTGTTGTTTTAGCTAGAGAATGTACAAAAGAAGAAATTCAAGTATGTGTAGATACAGGCATTGAAGTGGAAGTCTTTGTACATGGAGCTTTATGTATCTGTTATTCGGGACAATGCTACTTTTCAAGTGTACATTATGGTCGAAGTGGAAATCGAGGTATGTGTGCTCAGCCTTGTCGTATGAAGTATAGTTTGTATGAAGATGGAAATAAACTAGAAACAGATGGTGAATATCTATTAAGTCCAAAGGATTTATCATTGATGGATGAAGTGAACACATTGGCTGATATGGGTGTTTGTTCTTTAAAAATTGAAGGACGAATGAAGAGTGCTCCCTATGTTTATGAGAGTGTTTCTCAGGTGAAAAAGGTCTTAGACCATTTTGATCGTAATATGTTAGATGAACAAAATTTACGTGTAACCTTTAATCGTGAATATACTTTAGGACATATGTATAAGGCTTGTGGCAAGTCATTGATGAATAGTAAAACAAGCAATCATCAAGGAATCGAGATTGGTAAGGTAACAAAGGTCAAGAAGAATAAGATTTGTATTCAATTGTATCAAGATCTGCATCAAAATGACGGGATTCGCTTTGAACAAGAGAATCTTGGATGCAATGTAAATTTTATGTATGATAAAAAACAAAATCTGATATCTTTTATGCCTAAAAATAATACGGTTATGATTGAAGGTCCTGTAGGTATTCATGTAGGTAGTAAGGTCCGTAAAACGATGGATTCTGAATTGAATAAAACAATTGATGAAAAAATACGTACTTCAAGAAGACAGAGTAAGGTTCATGCGATTGTTACATGTGAAGAGGTTGGCCAGCCAATGGTAATGGAAGTTTATAATGATTCGACAAGAGTTTGTGTTTCTACTGAAATTGATAGTGTGCATGCTTTAAAGCGTGCGACGGATGAAGAAACATTGAATAAGCAGTTTTCTAAGACAAAAGATAGCTGGGCTTGTTTTGATCATATTGAATATCATTTGGGCAATGATATTTATTTTCCAATTTCAATTATGAATCAGCTTCGAAGGGATGCTCTTGAGAAAATGAAAGAGGCTTGCTTAAAACAAGAGATGTTTGTTGAAAAAGAATATAGTTATGTTCCGAAAGAAAGTAAGACAACGTTTGATTTGTTTGAGATAAATTCAGTGAATCAAAAAATCGATTCTTCTTTACGCTATGTAAGTGAAATGGTTAAAAAAGAGGATGTATTAAATAAGTCAAATATCACTGGCATTGATGGATTTGTGAATGCACATTTAGGAAATGGAAAGATTGTCGATTCTTTGAATGTTTCTAACTCTTATGCAGTAGCTGCCATCTTAGAAATGGGCTATGAAAGTGTCGTGTTGAGTGATGAGTGTGACAAATATCAGATTGAAGAATTAATGCAGGCTTTTTTAAATCGTTATCATTTTAATGCCCCAGTTTATAAGACTTTGTATCAGAAACGACGTTTGATGACCATGAAGCATTGTCCTGTGAACACCGCTTTAAAGGATGGAAAACGAGTAAATTGTGGTTTATGTCATAGTCATCGTTATGAATTAGAAGGATTAGATGGAAAACGTGTATTTTTACTAGGTGATAAAGATTGTCATATGCGATTGTATGATGTGACTGCTACAGATGAAATCCAAAATCGAAAAGAATATGAATCTTATGGAATAACGCATTTCCGTTTTGTGTTTACAGATGAGACTAACAAGGAAGTTGAAAGTGTTTTCAACGCCTATAATCGTTGATTTTAGATGGCTTGCGTGCTATTATTTTATTAGCTTAAGGCTTAGAGGAGGATATTTTAATTATGCCTATTATTGTTGATGTATATGCTCGTGAAGTTCTAGATTCACGTGGAAATCCAACTGTTGAAGTTGAAGTAACTACAGAATCTGGTGCTTACGGACGTGCTATGGTACCAAGTGGTGCAAGTACTGGTGTGCGTGAAGCGTTAGAATTACGTGATGGAGACAAAGCTCGTTACTTAGGAAAAGGAACAACTAAAGCTGTTGAAAACGTAAACACTAAAATTGCTCCAAAAATTATCGGTATGGACTGCCGTGACCAGGTATTAATTGACAAAACAATGTTAGAATTGGATGGAGATCCATTCAAGAAAAACTTAGGTGCTAACGCTACTTTAGGTGTTTCTATGGCTTGTGCTTTAGCAGCTGCTGATTTCTACGGAGAACCTTTATACAAATACTTCGGTGGATTCAACGGAAAAACATTGCCAGTTCCTATGTGCAACGTTATCAACGGTGGATCACACGCTGACTCTACAGTAGATTTCCAAGAATTCATGATTATGCCAGTTGGTGCTAAGAGTGAAAAAGAAGCTGTTCGTATGGCTGCTGAAACTTTCCACGCTTTAAAATCTGTATTAAAGAAAAAAGGATACAACACTAACGTTGGTGATGAAGGTGGATTTGCTCCAAGCTGTAAAGATGGAAACGAAGAACCTCTTGAATTATTAGTTGAAGCTATGGAAGCTGCTGGATATGTTCCAGGAAAAGACATGAAGATCGCAATGGACGTTGCTGCATCTGAATTCCACAACACAGAAACTGGATTATATGAATTGAAAAAATCTGGTCAAGGAACTAAGACAAGTGACGAAATGATCGATATGTACGAAGAATGGATTGCTAAATACCCAATCATCTCTATTGAAGATGGATTAGGAGAAAGCGACTGGGACGGATGGAAAAAATTAACTGACCGTCTAGGGGATAAAGTACAATTAGTTGGTGATGACTTATTCGTAACTAACCCTTCAATTCTTTACGAAGGAATCGAAAAAGGAATCGCTAATGCGATCTTAATTAAAGTTAACCAAATCGGTACTTTAACTGAAACATTCGATGCTATCGAAATGGCTAAGAAACATGGATACACTTGCATCGTATCTCACCGTTCAGGAGAAACTGAAGACACTACAATCGCTGACATCGCTGTTGGATTGAACGCAGGACAAATCAAGACTGGTTCATTAAGCCGTACAGACCGTATCGCTAAATACAACCGTTTAATGCGTATTGAAGATGAATTGAACCAACGTGGAACTGTTAACGTTGCTGAATACCTTGGAGACAAGACTTTCTACAACTTACCAGCTGTTGAATTCAAAAAGTAGTATTTTCACTAAGAACTTTAGCTAAATAAGACCCTTCGGGGTCTTTTTTTTTTGGATGTTTCGTATTACTATTAAACAAGTGGAAGGAAGTGCTATATGGTTGATGCGATTGTATGTGATCTAGATGGTTCTTTGATGAATCCAAGTAGTGGAATTTATGTAAAGGAAATAGTAAGAGATGCCTTGATTGAAGTACAAAAAAAGGGCGTACTTGTGATTTTAAATTCGGCTCGTTGTTTTCAAGGTGTGTATCCGCTGTCTAAACAAATTCAAATGCAAAAGTTTGGAGGATATGTTATCAGCTGTAATGGTGCACATTGTTTTAATGTAAAAACGAAAGAAACATTGTTTGAATATTCGATTTCAAATGCTGACGCTTCATTTATATGGGAGTATGCAGTGAATCATGATTTGGGTGTTGGGTATAGCCAACCTGATTATTTTGTAGCTAATAAAATGACTCATGGATTTGAATTGGATATGCACAATTGTGATGTGGATTACGTTTTAACGAATCACATGGAAAAATATTTAAAGGGTTCTGTGTGGAAAGTGTCTATATCGGATTCAAAATCACGAATTGATTCAATTTATGATGAAATGAAATCAATTATTGAATTAAATTGTAATGTAAAAGTTGTGCATAGTACAGATACGATGATTGACATTATTCATAAGGATTGTGAAAAGTTAAATAGTGTGAACCGCTTGTTGAAGAATCTTGAAATCTCTTGGAAAGATGTCAGTTCCATAGGAGATGGATTAAGCGATGCGCCTGTATTAGAAGCATCTGGCTTAGGCGTAACACTTGAAAATGGTTGTGAAGCATGTAAAAAAGTCGCAAATAAAATTGTTTCTTCATGTTATGAAGATGGCTGTATAGAATGGTTAAAGGAGTTATAAAAATGAGAGTAGTCGATATGCATTGTGATACGATTCTAGAATTATTGAGTCGTGATTTAAAAGGAAAAGAAGCAAGTTTGTATTCAAATGATTTATCAATTGATTTGGAAAAATTAAAAAAGGGTAATTATTTATTACAGAATTTTGCGTTGTTTACAGATCAAAAAGAACTAGCTATTCCTGAGCAACAGACAATGCGTTTATATGATGAATATTGTACACAAATGGACAAGTATGTAGATTATATTGCACCAGTATATCAATTTAGTGATATTGAAAAGAATGATAAAGAAGGGAAATTGTCTAGTTTATTAACACTTGAAGATGGTGGTGTATGCTTCAATGATTTGGCTATGTTAAGAAATTATTATCGTATGGGAGTCAGAATGATTGCCTTAACATGGAACTATGAGAATGGAATTGGATTTCCAAATCTTTCAATGAAAGATATGAATGGAAATCATCCAAACTATAAGCGTAGTGTCGATACAGAAAGAGGATTGACAGAGTTTGGAATTTCATTTGTAAAAGAAATGGAAAGACTAGGTATGATTGTGGATGTTTCTCACTTAAATGATGCTGGTTTTTATGATGTATTGAAATATACGACAAAACCATTTGTCGCATCTCATTCAAACGCAAGAAGTGTATGTAATGTAGCACGTAATATGAGCGACGATATGATTCTTCAATTGGCTAAGCGTGGCGGCGTTATGGGACTTAATTTCTGTGGCAGTTTCTTAGCTGATCGTGATGATCATAAGAGTTGTGTAGAAGATATGGTGAAACATATTCTTTACATCAAAGACTTAGCAGGAATTGATGTCATTGGATTAGGTACTGACTTCGATGGTATTTCATGTCCTTTAGAAATTGAAGATGCATCTATGATGAATCGATTAGAAGAAGCATTATATAAGGCAGGGCTTACACAAGAAGAAGTAGAAAAAATCTTCTATAAGAATGTATTAAGAGTATACAAAGAAGTTTTATAAATGGATCGTTGATCCATTTTTTTTGGTTTTTTTGAAAGGATATGATATAATTCCAAATGTAAATTTCTGTAAGAAATATGAAAGAGAGAATGAAAGATTATGGAATTATTGAAATTGTTAGGTATTCTAATTGTCGTAATCGGATTTGTATTAAAATTGGATTCGATTTTGATTATTATGATTGCCGCTATTGTGACTGCACTTGTTGCAGGTATGGATCCAGTTACTTTCTTGGAAACACTTGGATCAAGTTTTGTCGCCAATCGCAGTATGTGCGTGTTTGTGATGGTTATGGTAGTTACGGGAACTCTGGAAAGAAATGGTTTAAAACAGGCAGCTGCCAATTTGATGATGAAATTCAAAAATGCATCAGCTGGTGTTGTTCTTGCGATTTATGGTGTGTTCCGTCTCGTCTTTGCAGCATTTAATGTAAGCTTTGGTGGTGTTGCTGGGTTTGTTCGTCCTATTGTGATGCCTATGGCTATCGCAGCAGCTAAGAAAAATGGTAAAAAAATCAGTGAAAAGTATGAAGAAAACTTAAAAGGCATGGCGAGTGGTATGGAAAATATCGCATGGTTCTTCGGACAAGTTTTGTTTGTAGGAACAAGTGGAATGATCTTAGTGCAATCTACACTAGCTGGCTTAGGATACAATGTTGAATTGGTCGATTTAATGAAAGTGCAGATTCCGGTCGCTATTATTGCCGTAGCCGTTGCGATTGTTTATTACTATCTTAAAGATAAACAATTATCTAGAAAGGAGACAAAATAATGAATCCAATTCAATTTTATACGAGTGTAGATGTAACACTTTCAGAAAAACTTTTAGAAGTCATGTATTGTATTATTGGATTGATTTCTATTTATGTTGCCTTTAAAAATCTAAAAGATAAAGAAAACAAAAACAGTGTTGGTTCATTTGTTTTCTGGTTTGATTTAGGGCTTATGTTTGTATTAGGTAAATGGTTACCTGCTTTAGCTGATGGGATCTTATTGATTATCTTGGTTTTACCTCCAATTTTTAAGAAAGTTTCACCAGGTAATGAGCCTGAACCTACGCTTGAAGAGATGGAACAAAATAATAAAAAGATTGGCTCAAAAGTATTTGTTCCAGCTGTATGTATTGGTTTATTCGCATTACTTGCAGCTTTCTTCACAAAGATTTCACCACTAGTTGGAATGAGTGTTGGTGTTTTTGTGGCCGTCATTATTTTGCGTGTATATTCAAAAGATAATACACCAAGTATCTTCTTGAAGGATTGTCGTAGAATGATGGATGTTGTAGGACCATTAAGTATGCTACCTATGTTACTTGCTGCTTTAGGTGCTGTATTTACTGCAGCCGGTGTTGGGGATGTGATTTCTGGCTTAGTATCCAATATTATTCCTGCAGGCAATGTTACAATTGGAATTATTGTTTACGCAATTGGTATGGCCGTATTTACTATGATCATGGGAAATGCCTTTGCGGCTATTACCGTTATGACTGTAGGTATTGGAGCTCCTTTTGTACTTAAATATGGAGCAGATCCAGTGGTAATCGGATCTTTAGCATTAACTTGTGGATATTGTGGTACATTATGTACACCAATGGCGGCTAACTTTAATATGGTGCCAGTCGCAATTCTAGAAATGAAAGACAAGAATGGTGTCATTAAAAAACAAGCGCTTGTAGCTGTTATTATGTTGGTGGTACAAATTGTTATGATGATTATGATGTCATAGGAGATGAAATATTATGAAAAAAGTGTTAATTACAGGATTTGATCCATTTGGAGGAGAAACTATCAATCCAGCTTATGAAGCTGTTAAATTATTGCCTGATGAAATTGCGGGGGCAAAGATTATCAAAAAAGAAATTCCAACTGTATTTCAAAAAGGACCGGATGCCGTATATGAAGAAATTCAATCGTCTAAACCAGATTATGTATTATGTATTGGCCAAGCTGGAGGAAGAAGCCAAGTTACACCAGAATGGGTAGGGATTAATTTTAGAAATGCTAGAATTGCCGATAACGAAGGTAATCAACCCCTACAAACAAGTGTTGTAGAGAAGGGTCCAGAAGCATATTTTACGATGCTTCCGGTATTTAGAATGGTAGAAAAGATGAAGGAAAATGGAATTCCTGCAAGTGTAAGCTATACAGCTGGTACTTACGTATGTAATGATGTGATGTATTCAGTTTTACATTATTGTCATACAGAGTTTAAAGGTGTAAAAGGCGGCTTTATGCATGTGCCTTTTGCGACAGAACAAACCGTAAACCAACCAGCAGGAACTCCTGGTATGAATTTGAAAGATATTGCCAAAGCCATTGAATTATCTGTAGAAGCTATATTAGAGAGCGATACAGATATTAAAGTGGTTTCTGGAGAAACGCATTAAGAGAAAAGATTTATTCTTTTCTTTTTTTGACTTTTTAAATGTAAGAGATTACACTAAATGTAAAAAAAGAGGTGTGTATATGAAAAGAAATGAACAATTAATTGAAAATACATGGAAAATAGAAGACATATATCCAAACCTAGATGTATTTTATGAAGAATTAGAGAACGCAAAGAAACAGTCGAAGGAACTATTAAAGTATAAGGATCATTTGAAGGATGCATCAAGCTTATATGCTTATTTAAAAAAGTATGAAGAATTAAGTGAAAGGCTATATACACTGGATTGTTATACATCTTTATTAAGTGATCAGGATGGTTCAAACGCTTTTTATCAGGATTTAAAAGGAAAGGCAAACATAGTTGTTACAGAGATTCATTCTCAGCAAGCTTTTTTTGAAGTCGAGCTTTTAAAATTGTCTGATGTAGAAACATACTTTGAAAAGGAACCTGGGTTAAAGAGATATAAACGATTTATTCAAGATATTTATCGATTAAAGCCATATACCTTGTCTATGGAAAAAGAAGAGTTGTTAGCTGGGTGTCAGGATATTTTTTCTAGTAGTGAAAGAGCATTTTATATTTTAAATGATGTGGATACAAAATTTGAAGATGTTATCGATGCAAAAGGCAATGTTCTACCATTGACAACAGGAAGCTATGTGGATTATTTAGAAAGTGCTGATGAGACATTAAGAAAGTCGGCTTTTGAAAATATGTATGCAGCTTATGGAAAAGTTCAAAATACAATGGCTTCTTTATTGAATTCACAATGTAAGATGTTGAAATATCAATCGGATTTAAGAGGTTATTCAAATGCGTTAGAGGCTAGTACAAATAAAAATGGTGTTCCCTCAAGTGTTTATAAAAATTTGATTGCACAGGTACATAAGGATATTGCGCCTTTGCATAAATATATGAATGTGCGAAAAAAAGCTTTAAATAAAGATAAATTGAATATGTATGATTTATATGTTCCTTTAGTTAAAGAATTTGATAAGAAAATTACTTTTGAAACAGCAAAACAAGAAGCACTCGCATCTGTTTCTTTATTGGGAAAAGAGTACGTAGAGGCTTATGAAAAGGGTTTAAATTCACGATGGATCGATGTATATGAAAATGAAGGAAAACGCTCAGGTGCTTATTCTTGTGGTGTGCCATGTCATCCTTTTGTATTGTTGAATCATACGGATACATTAAGAAGCGAGTTTACTCTAGCACATGAAATGGGGCATGCGATGCATTCGTATATGTCCTTTAAACATCAGCCTTTTATTGATAGTGATTATAAGATCTTTGTGGCTGAAGTCGCAAGTACATGTAATGAAGCCTTATTGATGCATTATTTATTGGAAAGAACAACAGATAAGAAAGAGCGTGCGTATTTGATTAATTATTTGTTGGAACAATATCGTGGAACGATGTATCGTCAGGCTATGCTTGCAGAATTTGAAATGTTGATTAATGAGGAAGTAGCTAAAAACAATACATTGAGTGCGGAGTTGTTGAATAAGATCAATCATGATTTAAATGCGTTCTATTATGGTGAAGATGTGATTGTGGACGCTCCTATTGATTTAGAGTGGGCAAAAATTCCACATCTATATATGAATTTTTATTTGTATCAATATGCGACAAGTTTCTGTGCTTCCATGGCCATTTCGCAAAAGCTATTAAAAGGCAATCAAGAGGATATTGAAAACTATTTGAATTTCTTAAAGGGTGGATGTTCGAAGTCTCCAATTGATTTATTAAAAATGGCAGGGGTCGATATGACAAGTCCACAACCAATTCATGATGCGATTTGTCAGTTTGATCAGCTTGTGGATGAATTTGATGAATTGATTAATTGTAAATAAATGAAATTTAAATGAAAATAGCTTGCAAAGAAAATGAAAGAAATGTATCATATTTTTAAATTGAGAGGGTGATGTGAATGAACAATAAGATTATGAAGACAGGATTAGCAGCAATGATGGCTGCTAGCTTAGTGGGATGTTCATCTTCATCAGGTGATAATTCGAATAACGTTTTGACCGTTGGAATCAATGCACAGATGAATGGTGTATTTTCACCACTATATTATGAAAGTGCATATGATGCTTATGCGATCAATTTGATTTATCAATCGATGCTTCAGTATGATGAAAATGAAGAATTACAGCCGGTTTTGGCTAAGGAACTTCCTACAATTAGTGATGATGGAAAAACGGTTACTTTTAAGTTGAACAAAGGTATTAAGTTTTCCGATGGATCTAAGCTTACATCTAGTGATGTAAAATATTCATTTACAGTGTTGGCGGATCCTAGCTATACAGGAAGATTTTCGAGTGATGTCGAAAATATTGAAGGTTATAAGGAATATCACGATGGAGATGCCACAGAATTAAGTGGAATTGAGACACCAGATGATTATACGGTTGTTTTCCATATGACACAGCCAAGAATTGATGCAGTAACTACTTTTGGTACTCGTGCTATTTGTTCGGATACACAGTATAAATACAAAAAGGGACATATATCTAAAATTGAAAAGGATACTTCTAATCCGATTGGTAGTGGAGCTTATAAATTGAATAAATATTCAAAGGCGACAGGTGCTAGCTTTGTTCGAAATGAGAACTTTAAAGCTAAAAAAGGAGAATACTCAATTGATAAGGTTATTATCAAGGTGTGCAGTACTTCTACTGAGTTAAATGAACTTCAAAAGAGAAATGTAGATTATTTACCTGAGAGTGCTGACCCAACTAAGATTGGTCAAGTCAGTTTAGATGATAATTTGACATTTAACACATATCCACGTGCATCAGAGGGTTATGTATACTTTAACTGTGCAAAAGGTCCTACAGCAGATCCTGCGGTACGTAAGGCTTTAGCGTATGCGATTGATCGTCAAGGTTTTGTCGATAGTTTCTTCTCTTGGGAAAAAGCTAGTAAAGAAGCAAAAAAAGAAAAACTTGCCTTTGTACCAGCTGTATTTGCAAACCCAGCAAGTGCAGATTTAGGAACTTATATTCGTGGCGAAGAGGCTTTGGATGGCCTTGAAACTTATGAATTTAATGAAGATAAGGCAAATCAAATCTTAGATGAAGCTGGATGGAAAATGGCAGATGATGGCTATCGCTATAAAGATGGACAAAAATTAAGTGTTCGCTTCATGATTGCGGAAGGTTCTAGTTCATTAGAAACTTTGATTCCTATGATTGAAAAGACTTATAAAGATATTGGTGTCGATTTAAAACAGACAATTCTAGAATTTAACTCATTATTGTCAAAAACAACAGATGATAGTGCGTTAGGCGAATGGGAAATGAGTTGTCTTGCGATGAGTTTTACTGGTGTAGCTAATACAGATTTAAATTCCATGTTGAAAACAGGCGATGTAAATAATTATGCAAGACTATCAGATAGTGAATTGGATTCATTATTGAATGAAGCAATGTATACAACAGATGAAGCAAAATCAACAGAGCTTTACAAACAGGTTATGATTAAGGAAAATGATTTATTGCCATATTTAGCATTGTATGGAAACCAGAACTTCAATTTATATAACAAGCGTGTTAAGAATATGAAGACAGGTCCAATTCATAACTGGTCACAAGCAATGGATACAGCTACGTTAGATTAAGGATGTACATAAGTACATTCTTTTTCTTTGGACAAAAAAAGGGGTGAGTCTAATTATGTGACTCACCAAAGAAATAGGAATATATGAAATAAACAGACTGATTATAGGAAAGGGTTATATGTATTGGGTTGATTTCTGTTTATTTCTGATTAAAGGATAATCCTAAAAACTTAAAGGAAGCTTAAAGAAACTGTGAAAATATTTACAAGTTTATGAAAAAATGTAATTTTTTTCTTGACACTATGTATATGTTGAGTATAATAAGCACTATAAAGTGAATCGAGTAAAGATAGAGGCAGCATTGCATCAGAGTAGAGTATGGAGTTGGCAGACTGTGAAGTGCTTGAAAGGTAACCAATGCCGAAAGAAGTAAAATGGCAATTTTATTTCTTGGGGTTATAAGGAATACTTATAACACTCCTTCGTCAGGAAGAGGCGTTATCTTATAGTTAATGAGATATTTTTTAGCTATGTGGTATGTCGCATAGCTTTTTTCTATTCTTTGCCGATTAGAGAAGGAGAAAAAGAAATATGAACTTTAAAAAATTAATGGCATCTGCCATGGTATGTGCTTTTGCACTAACAGGATGTGGATCAAACACAGCTACAACATCAGAAGATAAGGACACATTTGTCGTAGGAATGGAATGTGCATATGCTCCATTTAACTGGCAAACATCTGAAAAAACAGATACTTCTGTAAAATTAGGAAAATCTGGATATGCGGATGGATATGATGTTCAAATCGCAAAAAAGATTGCGAAAAAATTAGGAAAAAAATTAGTCATTAAGAAAACTGCATGGGATGGATTGATTCCAGCTTTAGAGGGTGATGAAATCGATGCGATTATCGCTGGTATGACTAAAGATAAAACACGTGAAGAAGGTGCTGACTTTACAACTCCATATTATGATTCAAAGGGAATGATCATGATTGTTCGTAAAGATGGTGAAGAAGCTGGATATACAGATATTCAACAATTTACTGGAAAAAACATTGTTGGTCAAAAATCAACAAACTATGATTCAGTTATTGATCAAATTAAAGGTGTAAATCACGTAACACCAAAGGCTACTTATCCTGAAATGGTATTGGCTTTACAACAACACGAAGTGGATGGAATTACTGCTGAAATGGCAGTTGCCAAAGGTGTTGTAGAAGCAAACCCAGACTTAACAGTCGTTCAATTCGCAGATGGACATGGATTTGATTGTGATACAACAGTTTCAATCGCATTAAAAGAAGGTTCTCGTGATTCTAAATTCTTCAAGAAAGTTCAAAAAGCATTAGATAGTATTACAGATGAAGAACGTGAAGAAATGATGGAACATGCAGTAGAAAACCAACCAACAGAGGATTAATTATGCGTATTGATATTGCGAAAGCTTGGAACATATTTGTTCATAACTTGCCTCTTTTCCAATATGGAATTGAGATGACTTTGTTGTTCGCATTTGTTGGTACGTTTGCAGGATTTGTCGTCGGCTTATTAGTCGGCGGCATTCGTGCGATTGAAATCAATGAATATGATTCAACGGGTATTAAAGTTTTAAAAAGAATAGGTAGAATCATTACGGGATTGTATATTTGGGTGTTCAGAGGTACACCAATGATGGTTCAAGCTATGTTTATTTACTATTTAGGAAAACCTATGATTGGATGGACTCCGATTACAGCAGGTTTGATTATTATTTCAATCAATACAGGCGCTTATATGGCTGAAATTATTCGTTCTGGAATTCAGTCTGTGGATAAAGGGCAAAATGAAGCTGCGATGTCTTTAGGTATGACAACGACGCAAACTTTGATGTATGTTGTATTTCCTCAGGCCATTAAAAATTCATTTCCTTCTATTGGAAACCAATTGATTGTAAATATCAAGGATAGTTCAATGTTGAATGTTATTACGGTAACTGAATTGTACTTCCAGACAACATCTGTAGCAGGAAGTAACTATCGTTATATTGAAACGTTTATGGTTTCAGCAGTTTTATATTTAATTTTAACAACACTTGCTTCTTTCTTATTGAATTATCTTGAAAAAAGAATGGATAGCGAAAGCAGCATGAAAGATTTCTGTAGTTAGGAGGCGCGTTTATGGAAACAATTATTCAAATTCAACATCTCCAGAAACATTTTGGAAATCTTAAAGTATTGAACGATGTAGATTTCGATATTCATAAAGGAGAAGTGGTTACGATTATTGGGTCAAGTGGATCTGGTAAGAGTACAATGTTAAGATGTGTAAACTTATTAGAAAGAATGGATGGAGGCCATGTTTTATATCATGGCAAAGACATTCTAAGTGGTCAAATGGATGTCAATGAATATCGTTCTAAGGTTGGGATGGTGTTTCAAAGCTTTAATTTATTCAATAATTTGACTGTATTAGAAAACTGTATGTTAGGGCAGATTCGTGTCTTGAAGAAGTCCAAAGAAGAAGCAAAGGCTACGGCTTTAAAATTCTTAGATGAAGTAGGAATGAAAGAATTTGCGAATAAACCTAGTACAAAATTATCTGGTGGACAAAAACAGCGTGTTGCGATTGCGCGTGCTCTATGTATGGATCCTGAAGTGTTATTGTTTGATGAGCCAACAAGTGCATTAGACCCAGAAATGGTTGGCGATGTTTTAGATGTAATGAAAAAGTTAGCTGATGAAGGTTTAACAATGGTTATTGTGACACATGAAATGCAGTTTGCCAGAGAAGTTAGTGATCGTGTTATTTTTATGGATAAAGGTGTTATTGCTGAACAGGGAACGCCTGAACAATTATTTGAACGTCCTCAACAGGAAAGAACACAACAGTTTTTATCTCGTTATCAAAGCCGTTAATCGGCTTTTTTCTTTTTGTGAAAAATTTCATTTGTTGAGACGAGTTCATTGAAAAAAGGCCTAGTTAGTGTTATATTATTATCGATTAATGGAGGAAAAATACAATGGAAAAAAGACCAGTAATTTTGGTTGTTATGGACGGTATTGGTATTCGTGAAGACAAGAAGAACAATGCTGTTGCGTTAGCCAATAAACCAACACTTGATAAATTGTGGGCAGAATGTCCACATACACAACTTCGTGCTCATGGACTTGCAGTAGGACTACCTACGGATTCAGATATGGGTAACTCAGAAGTTGGTCACAATGCATTAGGTTGTGGACAAATTTACTCTCAAGGAGCTAAGTTAGTAAACGAAAATATTGAGTCTGGAGAAATCTTCAATTCTAAAACTTGGAAAGAATTAGCTGAAAATGCAAAAAACAGCAAAATGCATTTCATCGGTCTTTTAAGTGATGGAAACGTACACTCAAACATTTCTCACTTAAAGGCTTTGATTAAAGAAGCTAAAAACGAAGGTATTAAAGAAGTACGTATTCATGCTTTACTTGATGGACGTGATGTTCCTGCAACTTCAGCTTTAGAATATGTAAATGATATTGAATCATTTATGGCAGAATTAAATGATGATAACTTCCATGCATGCATCGCTAGTGGTGGTGGACGTATGCAAATCACAATGGACCGTTATGAAGCTGACTGGTCTATGGTAGAACGTGGATGGAAAATTCATGTAATGGGTGAAGGAAGACAATTTGCTTCAACTACAGAAGCTATTGAAACTTATCGTAAAGAATTAAATGTTGTTGACCAAGATCTTCCAGGATTTGTTATCGCAAAAGATGGTGCGCCAGTTGGAACTATCGATGATGGTGATAGCGTAGTATTATTCAACTTCCGTGGAGACCGTGCTCAAGAAATCTCTTTAGCATTTGATGGAGATGCTTCATTTGATAAATTTGACCGTGTTAAAGTTCCAAACGTTAAATTTGCAGGTATGTTACAATATGATGCAGACTTACAAATTCCAAAGAACTATTTAACTGAACCACCAAAAATTAAATACACTTTGACTGAAGAGTTATGTAAACATGGTGTACGTGAATATGCAATTAGTGAAACACAAAAATATGGACACGTTACTTATTTCTGGAATGGTAACCGTTCAGAAAAATTTGATGAGTCTTTAGAAACTTATGTAGAAATTCCAAGTGATGTTGTTCCATTTGAACAAAGACCTTGGATGAAGGCTGCTGAAATCACAGATAAATTATGTGAAGCAATTGAAAGTGGAAACTATGATTTTATCCGTACAAACTATCCAAACGGTGACATGGTTGGTCACACTGGAAGCTTACCAGCAACTATCATTGGTGTTGAATCAGTAGACTTAGAACTTGCACGTGTTATTGAATCTGTTAATAAAGTAAATGGTATTTTATTAGTAACAGCTGACCACGGTAATGCAGATGACGAAAGCAAGACAAGCCATACTTTAGCACCAGTTCCATTCATTGTTTATAATGCTGAATGTGAATTAAAAGAAGGCGATGATTTAGGATTGTCTAACGTTGCAGCAACAGTTTGTGACTTCTTAGGATTAGAACCAAACGAACACTGGAACCCATCTTTAAAAAAATAATTTAGATTATTAGGAGTAATGTTAAAAAAACTTTACTCCTTTTTTACTTGTGTTCGTGATAAAATGACAAAAAGAGGTTAATTTTATGGAACGAGTTTTAATTGTGGAAGACGATGAAAATATTCGTCAATTATTGAAGTTGACATTGGCTAGTTTTAATTATGAGCTAGTAGATTTTGAGAATGGGCAGGATGCATATGAGTATCTGCAAAACAACAAAGTAGATTTAGCCATTTTAGATTTGATGCTTCCAGGAATGAATGGATATGATATCTTAAAATTTATTCGTTCAAAGGCATCTTTAAAAGATTTACCAGTTATTATTTTAAGTGCAAAAGATAAAGAACTAGATAAAATCATGGGATTGGATCTAGGTGCAGATGACTATCTAACAAAACCATTTAGTGTGTTAGAACTAGCGGCGCGTATTCGATCATTGTTAAGAAGAAGTAAAAAGGATGAGCGTATGATTCAAATTCATGGCTTATGCATTGATTTAGATAAAAGAACGGTATCGATTGATGAACATCCTGTTGAATTAACATTTAAAGAATTTGAGCTTTTGAAATATTTAGCTAAAAATGAAGGAAGAGCTGTAGCTCGTGAGGAATTGATCAATCAAATCTGGGGATACGATTTTATTGGGGAAAGTCGAACATTGGATGTACATATTAATTCATTGCGAAAGAAAATGGGATCTGAGTATGCACATTGGATTCAATCGGTTCGCCAAGTTGGATATCGCTTTGTAGTTGGAGATAACGATGCATAAGAAGATTGTTCATTCTTTTTTAATGACTTTTTTGATTTCCTTTACGCTTGGTTTTGGATTACTTTATGTTAGTTTATATAAAGCATCTATCGCACAAGATCGAGGCTATTTGTTTGATACAGTTAAACTGATAAAGAATCTTGAAATTGATGAATTGAATAGGACTCGTTTGGGTGATACTTTTAAATCGGAGGGTATTCGAATTACAATTATTAAGCGTGATGGTAAAGTTTTATATGATAACTATAAAGGAAAGATTACAGAAAAGCATTTGCAGCGTGAGGAAGTAAAGCAAGCTATTGCCGAAGATACAGGTACATGTATACGTCATTCGGATACAATGCAACGCTCTTATTTATATGTTGCGGATTATGAATCTGACAATCAAACGATTGTTCGTTTAGCAATGCCATTTGATGGATTAAGCCAATCCATTTCAATATTATTAGCTCCATTTATTTTTAGTATATGTATTTCATTTATGGTCGTTTTTATTTTATCTAAAAGAATGGCGGATGAAATTGTTGAACCTTTTCAAGATATTACGAATACAATCAATTCAACAAATATATCAGAAGATGTTTTATCATTTGATAAATATGATTATCCAGAATTGTATAAGATTACAGATGCATTGACAAATATGTCAATGGAAAATAAAAAGTATTTGGAAAGATTGGGAAAAGAAAAGAAGGTTCGCCAGGAGTTCTTCAGCAATGCTAGTCATGAATTGAAAACACCACTTACTTCCATTCGTGGATATACAGAATTGATTCGTTCACATACCATTCAGGATAGTGCTCAGATTGATACATGTTTAGATTGTGTTTTAAAAGAAAGTGATCATATGACACAGCTAATCAATGATATTTTAACGATTTCTAAATTAGAAACTGAAGAGATGCAAGTCACCTATTCGCATATTCAAGTAAAAAAATTATTGGATTCGGTTGTTGAAACATTAAAGCCTCAAATTGAGGAAATGGATTTGAAGGTTTATGTGAATGCGACAGATTTTACTGTGTTTGCGAGCTTAGATCATATTAAGGGTATTTTCTATAATTTGATTTCAAATGCGATTAAGTATAATAAATCAAATGGGCGTATTGACATTGAATTAAAAAAGAATCAAAAGAACATGTATTTTAGTGTGGAGGATACGGGTATTGGAATTGCTAAAAAAGACCAAGAACGTATATTCCAAAGATTCTATCGTGTAGATAAACAACGTTCAAAAACAATTCCAGGTACGGGCCTTGGATTATCGATTGTAAAGCATGTTGTTTATTATTATGAGGGTAAGGTTCATTTAACTTCAAAGGAAAATATTGGTACAAAAATTGTGGTTGAACTGCCTATTATTGTAAAAGAGATCCCAGAGAACTAGTCTCTGGGATTTTGTGCATATTCTTGTTCTGATTTCAATACATGGATTGCGAAGATAAATAAAATGGCTACTCGAATGATGTCTACAATCACAAAGAAAATGAAGACACGGATAGAATATTCATTTGATTGATAATAGTCCATAAACTTTGGTAAATAAAGCATGATACGAATGATTTCACCTAACATACAGCAAGCAATAATCTTTTTTGTAGCCTTCTGGTTGTAGTACATATAGAACAATGGAATCGTCCAAATAAAGGCTGTGAAAATACAGAGCATAAAGATGTCTTTTGTTGCAAAGACTTTCTGCATATCCAAACTTTCAAATAAGTTTGATAAAATTTGAATAAGGATAGGGAACAACATTAGTTCGCCATAAATGATAATGCCTAGTCGAATGGAAAGCTGTGGTAATGTCATTGGTGCTTTTTCAGTGACATATTCATCTTCTTGATCGCTTTCCTCGAATTCTTTTTCATATTTATCTTTGATTTTTTCATAATCTACATTTTTGGTTTGTTTTTCTACCCAATCATCATCTTCATCGTCCAATTCAATTGTGTGATCATAATAAATCTTACACCAGCGATTGTGTTTTAAATAGCCTCCAATCTGGCAAAGAACAATAGTCTTGATCAGCATACATGCTATTAGAACAAAGAAGGGAAGGAGCATACTTAGATTGGTCATCAGCATTTTGACTGGAAAATAAATAAGTAAAAGACTGATCACAACGTCAATCCAATATAGGATTTTAAACCATTTTTTACCGGCAGATAAAAGAATAAAGGTTATGCCATATAATAAAATTTGTCCTGTTCCTAGTTTTATTAGCATGGATTTGAATGCTGAATTATCTACTTTTAAAAATTCCATACTGGAAAATAGATAGGCCATGGCCAAGAAATAGATACATAATAATATGAAATAAAGAATAAGGTGTATTGTGATTTTATGTTTTGCTTTTTGATATAGGATTAGGTTTTCTTCTTGTTTAGAATACATACATCGACCTACTTTCTATCATGGAATATATTTGATGCATCCATATAATATATTTTATCATATATCGTTTAAAGTGATGAAATACATTGTCAATATTTTAACTATGGATTAATATATTTACGGAGGATAACGAACATGGAATTAAAAACAATTAGAATTCAACGTGTTGTTGAACAACAAAATTTAGCTTCTGTGATGAAAAGTGGATCGTTAGATGTTTTGGCAACGCCACAAATGATTGCTTGGATGGAAGAAGCAGCTTGTCTTTGTCTTGACTTAGAAGAGGGAAAAACAAGTGTCGGAATTAGTATGAATGTGTCACATGATATGGCAAGTCCATTGGGGGCAACAATTACAATCGAAGCTAAAATGATTAATGTGGATGGACGTAAGATTGATTATGAAGTACAAGCCTTTCAAGATGGTAAGTCAATTGGAAAAGGTGTACACAGTCGATTTGTGGTTGATGCAGAAAAATTCTTGGCTAAAACTTATAAAAAATAAAATGGGTTTTAATGAAACCCATTTTTAATTTTATTAATATCGCTTTCGTCACCACTTACTAACCATACCATATAGTCAGGTTGTTTGTTGTCTTTTAAACCTTTGATTTGCTGCTTTAGTTCTCTTGAAGTCATGTCGTACCCTTGAATCCATGTTCTATATTTAGGTGCATGTTTTATTCCTTTTAATTGAACATTACTTATTTTGGTGAAAGCAGCTAGAGTATCATAAGGGGCTTGAACAGGATCGACAATTCCGAAACTTCCTTTAGCAAAGTGATCTAGATAAGGCATTGGCGAAACAACATCAACTACATTCGCAATAGCAGGAAGGAATTGCCCAATATCTTGATCGTCACAGGCTACGATTGGCCATGCGAAGATATCTGCTGCAACATAGACACCTTTTGGGGATAATTCTTCTTTGGCATATTGTAAAAATCCTTGAACAGCAGCCACTTTACTTTCTTTATACGTATTATGAAAATCAAGATTGATTTCTGAAGTTGCAGTTCCATCTGGGAAACGTACATAGTCAAATTGTATTTCATTAAATCCAAGATCAGCACATTCTTTTGCGATAGCTACATTATACATCCAAGCCTTTCTTGAATAAGCGCTTGGCCAATATTGATTGTTGTAGACAACAAGGTTATCGTGCTTATCTGTCAAAGATTCTTTTGGATTGTCTTTTGCAAACACAGGATCTTTAAATGCGACAATACGACTTACACAATAGATACCCTTCTTTCTATATTTTTTGATTATTTTTTTTAATTCTTTTTTTGAAACAACAGTATTTCCAACCGCTAAATCAGGATCTGACAGATACTCATCACATACATTACTGTCATAAAAGATGGAACCCTCATCATTTTTGGCTTCTACAATGACGGTGTTTATTCCTTTTAGATTTTCAATATAGCTTTGGTTGTTAACAAAATTATTCATAGAAACATGAATAGCCTTTACTGTATCTGGCATTACATTACCTTTATAGGATTGTTTCTTTTGAGGCTTATAGTCCACTTGTGAGATATAAGCATCTTTTGCGTATCCATCCTTATAATAGTCATCCCAATATGTAGAGTAGGAAATATTATTTGTGTAATTTTTTAAGGCTAGTTTTTTTGATGTTTCAACATACTCTCCACTCACATAATAAGATTTATTATTTTTTGAAATCTTATACCATCTGATTTTTCCTGTTTTTTCATCCCAATCATTTTGATCGATGGAAAGAACTTTGATTTTTTCTCCTTTTTTTACGATAGCCTTACTTAATTTACCACCCTTGCTTTCTCGTAGGTTAACAAGTCTTCGACAATATACATAATCGGTTTGTATAGCATCTTCAAAATGTTTCGTTAAATTTTTATTATTAACTGTGAATTTATTTTTATTGTATACGATAATTGAAGTCTTATCTTTCTTTTCGTAGACCTTGACCTTTGTTCCTTTAGGAATTTGAACCTTGTCTACAACAGCCTCACCATCTTCAAGATAGGTTTTGTATACCGTTAAAGTATTTGCTGAACACTTGATATAGCGTGTTGGATGTAGCACGACGGTTGCGGTAAACAACAAAAATAAAAAAGCTACGGTAATGGAGAAAATGCATATTATTTTTTTATAAAAAATACTCTTTTTCATTTTAATCACCATTAAAATCGTAGCATAAAACACTAAATTGTCAATTTTTCGCCTAATTATGGGATAATTTGAGCTTTATAAAACCAATGTTTAATAAAATTAGGGATAGTGCACCACACGTATCAATTCCAACATCTGTAATCTGTGGACTTCTACCGGATACGAAAGATTGATGCCATTCATCGCTACCTGCATATAGAATACATGTAATCAAGGCAAATACGGCATAATGTTTTATACCATAGCTTTTGTACATGTTGCATGTGTTAAAGCCTAAAAGAGCGTAAATTGTAAAGTGCGCAAGCTTACGAATGGTATACATGGAAAAGGGTATGAATTGTAAAAACCAAGCGCTGGTTTGAGTGGATTGATCTGCATTTTGGGATGAGAAATAAAAAATTAACATCATATTACAAAGAGTGAGTATAGTAAAAATATATTTTTTCAATGAGAAATCTCCTTTTGTTGAATGAACAAGGCATAATCGGCCTTTTTAAAATCTTGTTCGATAAAAACATTTCGAACATAAATAAAATGATAGTCAAATACGTTTGACATGTCAAAATCATCTAATATAACATAGCTAGTAACGTGCTTTTCTCTTAAATAATTTTGAATGGCTTTTGTTCGTGGTGAAATGGATGGGGTGGTTCCTATGATGTATTTGCCTAAATCAAAGATGTCAAACATAGCTTTAAGCTGATCTAATGAATATACTAGTCGCCAAGAGCTAGTGATGATAATTTGAGCATCGTATTTTTTTGTGAGTTCTTTAATATATTGAATACTTTCTTTTGAAAAACAATGATAGACTTGGTTGACAAGATATGCGTTAAGTGTGGCGATTTTAGGATGATTCAATTCTTTAGCTAGAATATGTGGTAAATTATAATCTAATTGGTATGACTTTTTTCTTCGATGAGGGTTTATAACACCATCAATATCGAGAAATATACAGGGCTTCATATGTGTACCTCCTTATTTATTATATGATAGTCAAAAATTGTACTCAAGTTCAAATATTGGTATAATCATAGAAAGAAGGAAGTGGGATCATGGAAAATAAAATTGTTCTTGTGACAGGTATGTCAGGTGCAGGAAAATCGAGTGCAATGAATGCACTTGAAGATTTGGGATATTATTGTATGGATAATTTTCCTAAAGAATTATTAGATAATTTGGAAGATTTATTAAGAAAAGATGAGTCACACTATAAAAATGTAGCCTTAAGTGTTAGTGCCATTGATTATCAGGCTTTTGTTAGTTACTTTGAAAATATAAATAGGGATCTACAAATTTTATTTTTAGATTGCAGCGATGAAGAGTTGTTGTTACGTTATCGATTTACACGAAGACAACATCCGATGATTGTGAATCATTTGGCTACAACTTTAGAAGATGCCATTGAAGTAGAACGTGATTTTTTGGATCATTTACAGGAAAATTCACAAAATACAATTCATATTGACACAACAAAATTGAGTACTTCTGCTTTAGCAAGTCGAGTACTACATCGTTTTAAGAGTGCAAAAAGAAGTGTGTTTACAGTAACCTTCCAATCTTTTGGATTTAAACATGGTGTGCCATTAGATGCAGATATGGTTATAGATGTTCGCTTTTTGCCAAATCCATTTTATGATCCTTTGTTGCGTGACAAAACAGGAAATCAAAAAGAAGTTTACGATTACGTTATGGATAAACCTGAAACGCAGGAATTTATTGTTTATTTAAAAAATTATTGTGACTTTGTCTTCTCTCAATATGAGAAACAAAATAAATCACATATGATTGTGGCAATTGGCTGTACAGGTGGACAGCATCGTTCTGTGTCGATTTGTAACTGGCTATATGATATGTATAAGGAAACATATCGTTGTTTTAAATCGCATCGTGACATTGGAGTGGATGAAGAATGAAAAAGATAGTAGTAATTGGTGGTGGAACCGGACTATCCAGTATGCTGATGGGAATGAAGCGTTTGGAGGATGTTGACTTAACGGCTATTGTAACAGTTGCGGATGATGGTGGAAGTACAGGAAGAATCCGTGATATATATAATGTACCTGCTGTGGGGGATATTCGACATGTTTTATGTGCAATGGCTGATGAAGAGGATGAAGGTTTTTTTGCAGATTTATTAAACTATCGTTTTGAAGGGAACGAAGATGTGGGAGGACACAATCTAGGAAATTTGATATTTTTGGCAATGATCAACACAACAGGTTCTTTTGTGGGTGCTATCGAATCTATATCGAGAGTCTTAAATGTAAAGGGAAATATTTTACCGAGTACTCTAGATGTTGTTACTTTGTATGCCATGATGAAGGATGGAACATTGGTTCGAGGCGAAAAGAACATTCCTACTGTATCTAACAGTATTGACCATGTTTTTTATCAAGATTATGTACATGCTTATAAGCCGGCAATTCAAGCCATTGAAAATGCGGATCTTATTATATATGGTATTGGATCTTTGTATACTTCGATTATGCCAAATTTAATTATTAAGGATATTTCAAGGGCAATCGAAAAGAATCCATGTAAAAAGATATATTTTTGTAATGCTATGTCACAACCAGGAGAAACAGATGGATATACAGTACAGGATCATATTCGTGCTATTGAGAAGCATTCATTTAAAAATCCGGTAGATTTAGTTGTGGTGAATAAATCTAAGTTACCAAAGGAAGTTTTAGATATGTATGCTGCACAGAATAGTTATCCAATTTGTATTGGAAATGAATCGGCAGACTATGCTATTATACAAAGAGATTTGTTGTCTTTGGATTCTAAAGGACGTATTCGACATGATCCAATGGCAGTGAAACAAGTTGTTGAAGAATTGATCAAGGGGGTATAGACTTGTCCTTTACGAGTGAGATCAAAAAAGAAATTTGTAAAGAAGAAATCGATGCTCAAATGATGAAGGCACAATTATGTGCCCTTTTTCAAATGCGAGCAAGCTTACATATGAATTGGCAAGGAATGTATTTATCTTTTCAAACGGAGAATGCAACGATTGCTAAGCATGTTTTTCAAATTATGAAAACATTGTATGATGTAGATCCTCGTCTTTCTGTATTAAAAAAGATGAAGCTGAAGAAAAATAACATTTATCGTATCCAAGTATTTGATAAGGCCCAACAAATCTTAGAGGATCTACAGATATTGACGGATTCAGGTTTACGCTATACACCAAGTGTGAAAATGGTTCGGTCTGAAAAAATGGCTCGTGCCTATCTGCAAGGATGTTTCTTGGCAAGTGGAAGTATTAATTCTCCTAAATCGAGTAATTATCATTTAGAGATGTCGAGTCAGGAAAAAGACTTGACATTAAGCGTTCAAAAGCTGATGCAACGTTTTTATTTGCCGGCCAAGGTCATTGAAAGAAAAAGCGTATACGTAGTTTATATCAAAGCGGGAGACAAGATTGCAGATTTTTTACGGTTATGTAATGCATCAAACGCTTTGTTTGAATTTGAGGATTCTCGTATTCAAAGGGATTTTTATAATCAAATCACACGTTTAGATAATTGTGAGGTTGCCAATGAAGTCAAAAGCTTAAAGGCGGCAAAGGCACAATTAGAAGCGATTGAGTTTTTAGAAGCGCATTCTAAAAATATTGTGATTCCTGAAAAAATCATGCATGCGATGCAAATACGTAAGATGCATCCAGAAGCGAACCTAAACGAATTATGCATAGAGTGTAAAAATGAATTTGGGGAAGATATTTCAAAATCCGGTATGAAGCATCGTTTGGCAAAAGTGAAACAGATGGCGAAGGATTTAAAGGAGGAATTAGATGCTTAAAAAATTAGGGATTGTAGTTCTAACCTTATTATTGTGTGGATGTTCAAATGGGGTCCAATTGAAAAAACAAATGTTTACAATTGAACTAGGAAAGGATATTTATGCCAACCCAGCCTTGTATTTAAAGAATTCTACGTATTCAAGTCGTTTGAGGGTAGTATCCAAAAGTGTTGGTATAGATAAAAAGAATAATCGTTTTATGACAAGCGGAATGGATTATCTTGTGGTAGGTGAGTATGATTTTGCGATACGCGATGGAAATAAAGAATACCCATTTGTGATTAAGGTTAAAGATACGATGCCACCTGTATGTGCAAGTGATGTAAGTGAGATAAAGGTTGGTGTTGGTCAGAATATTGACTGGAATTCATATTTTCATGCAACCGATCTTTCAGGCGTTACCTTTGAAGCAAATATAGATACTTCGAGCGCATCCACACAGAATGTACAGGTTAAAATTAGTGATCGTTTTGGAAATTCAGTTACGAAAAATGTTAGTGTGGTCGTAGAGTGATGAAAAAGGCAGATAAAATTCTTATTGTTTGCATCATGCTCTTATCTGTAGTTCTATGTGTTCCGTTGTTTTTTACTAAGAATGTGAATGCATATGCTAGTGTATATGTTAAAGAAAAACAGGTGCTGCGAATAGATTTGACAAAAGATAAAACGTATGTTGTAGATGGAAAATTAGGAAAAGTATATATTGAGGTCAAACAAAAGAAGGTTCGTGTAAAACAGGAGAATAGCCCACATCATTATTGTTCAAAGCAAGGCTTTGTTTCGGATTCAAATGTTCCTATTGTATGTTTACCAAATGAAACGGTAGTGAAGATTGAAAAAGAAACAGGGCAAGATACGGTGATACAATGAATGTAAAAAAGAGTGTGATTTTAGCTTTCTTAGTGGCTGCAGGTATTTTGTTGCAGCTTTTGGAAAGCTTTGTGGGCGTGTTTATGATTGTCCCTGGATACAAGATTGGTCTTGCTAATATTGCAGGATTGTTTGCCTTATATATGTATGATGAGAAATCTATGGCTTATGTATCATTGCTTCGAATTTTCTTATCGAGCCTAATGCAAGGTACTTTGTTTTCTGTTTCGTTTTGGTTGTCTTTAAGTGGAGGCTTATTAGCTTGCTTAGCCATGATTATAGCCTATAAGAGTAAAGTTTTTTCAATTTATGGCGTCAGCATATTAGGGGCAAGTTTCCATAATATAGGTCAGGTGATTGCGATTACTTGGATCTATCAACAGTATTTTATGCAGCTGTTTCTGCCGATTCTTTTGGCATTATCTATTGTGAGTGGTATATTAATAGCTGTAATATGTAAAAAGGTGTTAAACCACATAAATGGAGGTTCTTATGGAAAAATATAGTTATACACCAAAAGGTGTTTGTAGTCGTCAATTTAATTTTGAAATTGAAGATGGAATTATTCAAGGCTTTGAAGCTATTGGCGGGTGCAATGGAAATTTAAAAGGCATTGGCTGCTTATTGAAAGGTAGAAGTGTGGATGAGGTTATTGAGACTTTATCTGGCGTAAAATGTGGTAATAAGCCAACATCATGTCCAGATCAAATCGCGTGTGCACTTAAGGCATATCGTGGCTGATCATTATCTGGGGGCTTTAAAAGAAATTGAAAGACGTGCTCAAAATAATATTTTAGTATTTTCCGATGTATTAAGTGAACGATTGGATGTTGTGGCTGAAAATATGGTTGCTAATCCAATGTCGGATAATGATTTTTTGAAATTGTACGAAATGTATTATACGCGGTTTTCAAAAGAAAAAAATACGGATGGAATGTTGTTTTGTTTAATGAGAATGCAACAGGTTATTTACTTTAAAGAGCATAAGGATAAACAGAATGAGCGTATTCGACTGGAATTTGGAGAAGGATATGATTCAATTACAAAGGCGTTTTTATCTCGTAAAAGAAATTATTATCAAATCTATTTAGATTTGTATTTTAAATTTTTTATTGCTGCGGATACAGCCGCTTATGTTGTACTTCTAATGCTATTTGTTCTTTTATTCCATGTTCCGTTTAAAATTTCATTTATCGTTCTTATGATTTGTTGGGCACTAGTATTGGTGTTTGCGAAAAAAAGAGGGATTTATTCTTACTATGAAGCTCGGATTCAAGAGCTTTCACAAGATTTGAATCGTGTTTTATTAAAGGTGGATCAGGGCGTTTTTTCAAAAGTCGAGTAATCGACTTTTTTGTTTTTTAAATTTTTTCACAAGTTAACTTGTTAAATATATCACAAATGTGGTATCATAAAGTCATGGGGTGATAAAAATGCAGAATAGAAATGTGCCCAAAGCAACCTTACAGAGATATCCAGTATATTTAAAAGCGTTACGAAAACTTCAAAAAAATGGAGTTGAGCGAATCATGTCTAAAGAATTATCTAGCTTTGTTGATATAGAACCAACAACGATTCGGCGTGACTTTTCTTTTTTAGGAAATCTTGGTAAACAAGGTTATGGATATGATGTAGATAAGCTTATTGATATTTTTAATAGTCAATTAGGTGTTGACTTTGATGAAAAGATTATTTTAGTAGGTGCTGGTAACTTAGGACGTGCATTAATGAATTATAATAAGTGGGATTATGTCGTCGGTGAAATTGCATGTGCTTTTGATGTGGATCCAGCAAAGTGTGGAACACAATTTGGTGTTGAAGTGTATCCAATGTCGGAATTAGAAACTAAAATTCCGGAAGGATGTCGTATTGCCATTTTAACCATTTCACACGATGTTCAAGAAACGGTGGATAAATTAGTACAATGTGGTATCAATGGTATTGTAGATTTTACGCATCAGCATTTTTTGGTTCCAAAAGGGGTTGTCATTAAAAGTATTGATGTGGTATCATCTATACAAGAATTAGTATTTATTACAAATTCATTAGAAACAAAGACGCAGAAATAGAAGTCATCCAATACGAACATGTATAAGAGAGTCTAGTCTGGTGAAAATAGACGATGCAAGTTTGGATTGATAACACCTGTGGAGTCGGACTGGAGAAATTAAGTAGACAGTAACGTGTGGAATGCGTTAAATTCCAATTGAGTGCATACATACGTGTGATGAAACAGGATGGTACCGCGGTTATAATCGTTCCTTTTAATTAAGGAACGTTTTTTTTTTTTTTTTTGAAGGGAGATACTATGTTAGTAAAAAAATTAAAAGAAACATTTGAACAGTACGATGGACAAAGTATTACTTTGCAGGGATGGGTTCGTACAAATCGTAATTCAAAAGCAGTAGGATTTATTGCGTTAAATGATGGAACAACTTTCTCAAATGTACAGGTTGTATATTCTGAGACATTAGAAAATTTTGATGAAGTATCAAAAATTACAACAGGATCAGCTATGGAAGTAACCGGTAAGCTTGTTTGTACTCCAGATGCAAAACAGCCATTTGAAATTCAGGCAGAAAGCATTACTGTTCTAGGCTTATGTGATCATGATTATCCTTTACAGAAAAAACGTCACAGCTTTGAGTTCATGCGTGAAATTCCTCATGTACGTCCACGTGCGAATACTTACTATGCGATGTTTAGATTAAGAAGTGTATTAAGTATGGCGATTCATACATTCTTTCAGGATCGTGGATTTGTATATGTTCATACACCAGAAATTACTGGAAATGATGCAGAAGGAGCTGGAGAATGCTTTACAGTTACAACTCGTGAAGATGCGAAGTATGATAAGGATTTCTTTGGTAAGCATGCACAATTAACAGTATCTGGACAATTGCATGTTGAGCCTTTTGCCTTAACATATCGTAATGTATATACTTTTGGTCCTACTTTCCGTGCTGAAAACTCAAATACAACACGTCATGCTTCTGAATTCTGGATGATTGAACCAGAACTTGCGTTTGCGGATCTTGCAGACAATATGGATTGTATTGAAGAAATGATCAAATATTGTATTAACTATTGTTTAGAACATGCGAAAGAAGAAATGGAATTCTTCGCTTCTATGATTGATAAGGATTGTATCAATCGTGTAACGCATGTCGCAAATTCTCATTTCGAAAGAATGACATATACAAAGGCTATTGAGTACTTAAAAAAAGCTAAGGATCAATTTGAAAACCAAGACATTTTCTGGGGAATGGATTTACAAAGTGAGCATGAGCGTTATATTTGTGAAAAAGTTGTAAATGGTCCAGTTTTCTTAACAGATTATCCTAAAGATATTAAAGCTTTCTATATGCGTGTAAATGATGACAACAAAACTGTTGCAGCATGTGATTTATTAGTTCCTTATGTTGGTGAATTAGTTGGTGGTTCACAACGTGAAGAACGTTATGATGTATTAGTAGATCGTATGAAAGAAATTGGAATGGAACAAGAAACATTACAATGGTATTTAGATTTACGTCGTTTTGGTGGATGTAAACATTCAGGATTTGGTTTAGGATTCGATCGTATGTTGATGTATCTAAGTGGCGTAGCTAATATTCGTGATGTACAACCATATCCTCGTACACCAAGAAACTTAATTTTCTAATAAAATTTGACAGGTATCTCGTTGATACCTGTTTTCTTGTGTGATATAAATAAGGGGTATGAAAAAAGTTAGAGTGAAAAAGAAAAGAAATTTACGCACAATGATCACTGGCATTGTTACGGTTGCGGTTGCGGTTGTTTGTGCTTTTTTATATGTGTCAAGACCGACAGAATTGGATAAACTTTCACAATCTTATTTAGATACTGTAGATGTTGAAAAGCTTCAACAAAAGGTGGAAACAAGCTTTGAATCTTCTAACCAATTAAAGGATTATGTGGTTTATGGAGAAACTTTATCTTTATATAAAGATAGATATGGCTCGGTTAAAACAGACAAAATGCAAGGAAATAACATTGTTCTAAGAAATGTCATGAATGATTCAATTACTAGCTTTACTTTTAATGGAAAAGTAGATTCGGGTATTGATTTAGGTTCTTTAAAAGAAGGAGTTTATGAATTATATACATATAATCATTATGAGAAGGAACGAATTTATTTTGACAAAGCATTTAAGGCGAAAACTATAACAACGATGCGTCGTAATAAAAAAGTAAAAGATATTACTTTTATAGCGGATAAGGATGCGTTAAAGAATCAAGAGATTCAATTAACAAAGAATTATGCATTTATTATCGTAACTAAGCATATTCCTAAATCAAATGTATATGATGTGGTTATTGATCCATGTGGAAATGCGATGAATTATAGCTCAAATTCAGTGGATATTGGGGCAAGTACAGAAATTTTAGATGAGCCAACGACATCTTTAGTGTTAGCAAAAAAGGTTAAAAAGGAATTAGAAAAACAGGGTTTAAAAGTTAAAATCTTACGTAATGAAAATGAAACTCCAGGCTATTATGGAGCAGATGGTCGTCCGGCAAGAGCGTATAAGGCAAAGGCAAAATTGTATCTAGCTTTAGGAGCGAGTCAAGATGAAAATGTGTATGCACCATATATGTTAACAAGTCCATATACAAATAGTGGCTTGGCGAATACTATTTCGTATGTGATGAATAAAAAGGGCTTAACACTTTATGCAGCTAGAACAAACACGACTCAAAATATGGGCGTGTTGAATGATTCTTTTGTGGAAGATGGCGATGGGAAAGTTGAAAAATATGAGTTCTATCCACAATTAAGGGAAACAGGTGGAAGAGCGACTTATACGGGCTTGTATGGTAGTGAAATGAAGAATGAAGGATATAAAAATTCTTATGGAATGTATGGTTTATATTTTGCGTATGCAAGTGCAACCAATTCTGAAAGTGTGACATATTATAAGGATAATGAAAATGCTTTGGCAAAGGCTTTAGTAAGTGGCATTATCGCATATTTTGAAGTTTAAAGGTGATGATATAATGAAGTTGCAATTGAGTAATATACAAAAGTCATTTGGTGCGAAAACGGTATTGACAGGTGCAAATTTTCAGGTTCGTGATAATGAAAAGATTGCACTTGTAGGTCGTAATGGCTGTGGCAAAACGACACTGATGAAGATTATATGTGGACAAGAAAACTATGACTCGGGTTCACGTATGCTGTTGAATAGTACGAATATTGGGTATTTAGCGCAGATTACATTTGTTGATGAGGAAAAAACAGTGTATGAAGAGCTATTAACGGCATTTGATACAGTTCGTGAGCTTGAGGTTCAATTGAATGCCCAGGCAGAAGTATTAAAAGAAGATCATAGTGAGAAACAGTTAGCTCGATATGATGCTTTACAAACTCGCTTTGAAGCGTTAAATGGATATCAGTATGAGGTGGAATTAAAAAATGTTTTTTATCATTTCCAATTTGATGAAAATGATTTAAATAAAAAGTTATGTGAATTTAGTTCGGGTCAAAAAACAAGAATTGCCTTGGTTAAGCTATTGTTGACTAAGCCAGATATTTTATTGTTGGATGAGCCGACAAACCATTTGGATGTTGAAGCTATTGAATGGTTAGAAAATTATGTAAAGCACTATCCTTTTGCAGTTGTGCTAGTTAGTCACGACCGTATGTTTTTGGATCATGTTGTGGATGAAATTGTTGAAATTGAATTTGGTAAAACACAACGTTATGTTGGAGATTATTCACATTATTTAAAGGCAAAGGATGAGTATCTAAAGAAGAATCATGAGGCTTATATTCGACAACAGCAGGAAATTCATCGTTTAGAGGATTTGATTGAGAAGTTTAGATATAAGAAAAATAAAGCTGCATTCGCAAAGAGTAAGCAGAAATATTTAGATCGAATGGATAAAATTGAGGATAGTTCATCGGATACGAGTCAAATGAAAGCTACCTTTACATGTGCTAGAAAAGGTGGCAAACAGGTTCTTGAAGTGGAAGATTTAAAGGTGGGCTATGATACAGTGCTTTCTGAAGTGTCTTTTCAATTGCTTCAGGGACAAAGAATGGCTATTGTTGGTCCGAATGGAATTGGTAAATCGACATTGATCAAAACATTGGTAAAGGAGCTTCCTGCTTTATCTGGAAGTTTTAAGTTTGGGCACCAAATTGACGTGGGCTATTTCAATCAGGAAAGTGCACAAATGAAATCGAGTAAGAATGTATTAGATGAATTGTGGGATATGGATCCGGATGCGACACAAACACAGATTCGAAACACATTGGCTAGTTTTTTATTCACGCAGGATGAAGTGTTTAAAGAAGTTAATGATTTGTCGGGTGGTGAAAGAGTTCGTTTAGCATTAGCAAAATTAATGTTAGAACATGATAATGTCTTGTTGCTGGATGAACCGACAAACCACTTGGATATTCCAGCTAAGGAAGCATTAGAGTCAGCATTGGAAAAATATGATGGTACGATTCTATTTGTTTCACATGATCGTATGTTTTTGAAAAAAATGGCTACTCGTGTATTGGAAATGGATTCTGTGAGTAAAGTCTATGATTTAAACTATGAGGAGTATTTAGAAAAAAAGGCTAGCAATGATTTGGTTGAGTCGGTAGCAAAAGTAGAGAAAGAAAGTAAACCAACTACTGTATCTTTTACTGATTTAAAAGCGATTAAAAATCGTGTGGCAAAACTTGAAGTACTACTCGATGAGGCTGAACAGGATCTTGAGGCAATGCGAGAATTAAGGTATGAGCCTGAATATTATCAAGATTATCGTAAGATGGAAGAATTGGATGCGAAAATCGATGATAAACATAATGAAATTGCTTCATTGATGAAGGAATGGGAAGAGAAGATGGCTATGATGGAATAAGGATATGACTAAAATATCCTTATTTTTTTTAAAAAGTGGTTGCACTCAAGAAAAAGCTGTGCTAATATATATGGGCACTGATAAATGGACTCTTAGCTCAGCTGGCAGAGCAACTGACTCTTAATCAGTGGGTCTGGGGTTCGAATCCCCAAGAGTCCACCATTTATGTGTATAAGTCGATTGATTCGACTTTATTTTTTTGAAAAAAATATTGCATATGCCATAAGTGTATGGTATTATCAATAGGTAAAAGAAATGGAAAGATAGAAGCACCCCTTCTCACCTGATGTCTAAGGGACATAGGTTCACGGCCAATTCAGTTTGAATTCGTTTAAAAGAGTGATGGGTGCGTACGTGCCCATTTTCTTTTTGGAAAAATGAAAAAGGATGGTGTCGAATATCAATAATAGAAAAGTTGCCCCAAATAATGTAAACGATGATTTGTTTAACGAAAAGATTCCGTTTAGAGAAGTTCTTGTCATCAATGCGGATGGAGAACAATTGGGAGTTATGTCAAAAAAAGAAGCATTGGACATTGCATACAAACAAAATTTAGACTTGTTGTGTGTTGCACCCAAAGCGCGTCCGGCCGTATGTAAAGTTTTAGATTATGGTCGTTATCACTTTGAACAACAAAAGAAAGCAAAAGAAGCTAAGCGTAAGCAACATGTTGTAGAAGTAAAATCTTTACGTTTATCACCGATTATCGATACACACGATTTCGAAACAAAAGTACGTCAAACGTCAAAATGGATCGAAGCGGGTATGAAAGTAAAGATTGATATGCGATTCCGTGGTCGTTTGATCACTCGCTTGGAAGTTGGTCGTAAGATCATGAATGACTTCATCGAAGCTATGAATGAAGTAGCTGTCGTTGAGAAGAAACCTTCAATGGAAGGAAATACGATGTCAACAGTGTTGGCACCTAAAAAGAAGTAAGGAGGACTAGACTATGCCTAAAATGAAGAGCCACAGAGGATTAGCAAAACGTGTAAAAAAGACAGGTTCTGGAAAATTAAAGAGATCACACGCTTATACATCTCACCGTTTCCATGGAAAGACTAAGAAACAACGTCGTCACTTAGCTAAACCAGGTACTGTACATGCTACAGATTACAAACGTATTAAGGAAATGTTAGTTAAGTAATTAAGGAGGATATAAAGAATGGCAAGAGTTAAAGGTGGAACAGTTTCACGCGCTCGTAGAAAAAAAGTGTTGAAACTTGCCAAAGGATACTTTGGATCAAAACATACATTATACAAAACTGCAAATGAGCAGGTAATGCATTCATTCAGATATGCATACAACGATCGTCGTAAGTTAAAAGGAAACATGCGTAAAATCTGGATTACACGTATTAATGCAGCTGCACGTATGAATGACTTATCATACTCTCGTTTAATGCACGGATTAAAATTAGCTAATATTGCTATCAACCGTAAAATGTTAAGTGAAATGGCTATTCACGATGCTGAAGGCTTCACTAAACTTTGCGAAGAAGCAAAAGCAGCTTTAAATGCATAATGAAACTGTCGTAAGACAGTTTTTTGTTTTTTTTGTTGACAAATAATTAAAAGCAGGGTATAACTAATGCAGTTAGAAGAAACTAACTATCACTAAATGCAATTATGGAATCGCTCTTTTCACTTGTTTAATAATTTGATTTCATAAGATGAGGACATTATAAAAGTGTCCTTTTTTTATTTACAAATAAAAAAAGTAAGATTATACTAACCATGGTTAGAGAAAACTAACAAAAAAGCGGGTAGCTTTTCCTAACAAAAAAAACTTGATGTTTGATTTTTCAAATGTTATCTTTTTTTTACCATTGAAAAGGAGGATCTATATTATGAAAGATGGATGGAAAAACAAGACAATGTGGACTTTTATTGGTGGTGCAGCCACTGCCTTAGCTGGTTCAAAATTTTTGAAGAGTGATACAGCACACGATTTAGCTGTAAAAGGTTTAGCTGGTGGTATGAAATTTAAATCTGATACAACTTGTAAATATGAGACAATCAAAGAAGATGCTAAGGATCTTTTAGAAGAAGCAAAAGTTAAAAACGAAGGCTAATTCAAGATGATTTCATTTGCAATCGCCCATGATATACCTGGAAGAATGCGTATACGTTATGGGAAAGATGTGTTTTCACCTGTTGAAGGTGAAGTTTTAAAAAGAGATCTTAGCAATTGGTCCATGATTCATAGTGTAGAAGTGAATTCAATTACCGGAAGTGTTTTAATGCAGTATGATGCAACTTGTAAAGATACTTTATTGGAGAAACTTCATAATTTGAATCTTGGATATTTAAAAGAAGTGGATACTTCCGGTATTGTATTTCACTCACAAACGCCAGAAGTAAAGGCAATGAATGCAGAATATAAACGTCGTTTTTTCAAAATAATTGGGAAACGATATTTTATACGTTGGTTTTTACCAACAGGAATCGGAAATGCAATTACGATTTATAAATCACTTGGATTTATAAAAGAAGGTTTAAAATCCTTATCGCAAATGAAAGTAAATGTTCCGTTACTGGATGCGACAAGTATAGGTGTGAGCCTTTTACAAAAAAATTTTAATATTGCCGGTAATATTATGATGTTGCTCAATGTTTCAGATTTATTAGAGGACTATACACATAAAAAAACAAACTTGGAATTATCACAAAGTTTATCTATACAGTTTGATAAAGTTTGGATCTATGCTGATGGAGTGGAACAAGAGATTCCCATGGCAAAACTTAAAAAAGGGGATATTGTTGTTTCTCAAACGGGAGCGATGATTCCTATCGATGGAGAAGTTGTGGATGGAGAAGCCATGGTCAATGAGGCTAGCTTTACAGGTGAACCTTTGTCTAGACGAGTGGTAAAGGAGGATACGGTTTTTGCCGGAACTTTAATTGAAGAAGGAAAATTATTTATTAAAGTTCGTAATTTACAAGATGAAAGTCGTATCAGCAATATTGTGAAAATGATTGATACCAACGAATCTTTAAAGGCGAGCATTCAGGCAAAAGCTGAACATTTGGCGGATTCCATTGTGCCATTTAGTTTTTTGGGATTCTTTGGAGTCTTGGCACTTACACGTGATGTGACAAGAGCTACTTCTGTATTAATGGTTGATTATTCGTGCGCAATACGATTGTCCACTTCTATTTCTGTTATTAGTGCGATGTTGGAAGCGAGCAATCGGAATGTCCTTGTCAAAGGTGGAAAATATTTAGAAGCTGTAAAAGATGCGGATGTCATTGTATTTGATAAAACAGGTACATTGACAAATGCCAACCCTCAAGTTCAAAAAGTAACTCCTCTTAATGGATATAGTCGAGATGAGGTACTACGCATTGCGGCTTGTCTAGAAGAGCATTTCCCTCATAGTGTAGCCAATGCGATTGTCAATCAAGCAAAAAAAGAAGGCTTGGTTCATGAAGAAGAACATGCCAAAGTGGAATATATTGTTGCACATGGCATTGCGACAACCTTACATGGCTTACATACAGTGATTGGTAGTGATCACTTTATCTTTGAAGATGATGGTGTTGAAAAGACACAGGAATTAGAAGATATCATTACTTTATTAGAGAAAGATGGAGCCGGTTCTTTGATTTACTTAGCCATTGATAATCAAGTGGCTGGTATCATCAGTATCTATGATCCTTTAAAACAAGAAGCGAAACAAGTGATCCATGAATTAAAGAATTTAGGTATTCAAAAAGTTGTCATGTTGACCGGAGATTGTAACAATGCGGCCAAAGCTGTAGCTAATGAATTGGATCTTGATGATTATCGTTCTTCGATTTTACCAGAAGGAAAAGCAAGTTATATTCAATCTTTAAAAGATGAAGGCCATACAGTAATCATGGTTGGTGATGGTATTAATGATACGCCTGCTTTATCTACAGCGAATGTTTCGATATCTATGCAGGACAGTTCAGATTTAGCTCGAGAACTTGCGGATGTTACATTAGTTTCTAGTAACTTAAATGAATTGGTAACTCTAAGAAAACTATCGGTTTCTTTGTTTGATCGAATTCATGCTAATTATCGTTTTATTGTTGCGTTTAATTCTAGTTTGATTGCACTTGGAGCCTTGGGATTTATGAGTCCAAATACTTCAAGCTTATTACATAATGGAAGTACATTTGCGATTGCGTCAACAAGTACGCGAAAATATCTTTAGGCATTATCGGTTGATGATGCCTTTTCTTCTGATTATAATATAGAGATGGAGGAATTCTATGGTACAAAAATTAAATCATTCTGAATTAAAGGATATTACAGATATTGTGTATTATACAAATTTAAAACAAAAAAATTTAGTTTTACGAAATACATTTGTGTTGGGTTATACTGTAGCGGGTACGCTTTTATGTTGGGTTGTAGGAGCTAGCTTAATTCGCGTGGCATCCGTTACATCGGTATTCTTATTTCTTTGTTCCTTGATTTGTCTTTGTGTAGTAATTTATATTCTTATCTGCCGTTTTTTGGAGAAGAGAAGATGTAGAAAGAGGGTACAGGAAAAAGAAACAGGTGAATTTAATGTTCACTTTCGAAAAGATTATATGTTGTATGATCAACAGACATTTTCTTTAAAACGATTTAAGAAAGTATATCTGTATCATGATTTATATTTTTTTATGGATTCAGAGAATGTTGTGATTGTAAAAAAATGTCAAGAAGTGGATCGGGCGATTCATAAAACACCTTATTTAAAAGTACAAAAAAAAGATGCGTTATTTTGCTTGTTGTAAACGCATCTTTTTATTTTATAATGCTTTTGATGTATATCCAGCTTTTGTTACAATATCAATCAATTCATCAGTTGTATGTTCTTGTTTAGATAAAATAGTCACTGTATTGTCTTCTGTGTTTACTTTGGCATAAAAACCTTCTTGGCTATTGAATGCATTTTCAATGGTACGAACACAGTTTTGACAATGAATGTCATATACTTTTAAAACCGCTTTGTAAGGGTAATGTTCTTTATTTTTATCTTTTACCTTTACTTTTTTAACAGATTCACTTGAACCACAACATCCTGAGGTAGCTCTTTTTTTGGTGGAACGAATACCAATATAGATAATAATAACTAAGATGCCACAAATAATAATTGTCGGTAAGTTCATAATTTGATGTCCTCCTTTCAAAAAAATACACCAAATAGTTAGATGTGTCAAACCAAGTTAATCTTGTGCAACTTTTTGTTGACATCAGGCCTAGGTAAGAGTAAACTAACTGTGTTAGAAAAGTCTAACCAGGAGGGTTCGATATGCCATTATCTTTTGCAGATTTAAATTCAGTCAATACAATCAAAAAAATTGGTGGTTCAAAAGAGCAGCAGCGACACTTAGAAAACTTGGGCTTTGTGCCTGGAGCTGTGATTGTGGTTGTTAGCAAAACCAATGGTAACGTAATTGTTAATGTTAAAGAGGTTCGAATAGCCATTAGTGAAGAACTCGCAAGAAAGATCATGGTGTAGAAAGGAGTAATTATGACTTTAAATAAAGTTTCAATTGGTCAAACAGTGACAGTCAAGAAATTGTCTGGTCAAGGAGCAACAAAACGAAGAATTATGGATATGGGAATTACTAAAGGTGTAAGTGTTACAATTCAAAAGGTAGCGCCATTAGGAGATCCTATTGAATTAACGGTTCGTGGATATCAATTGTCTATTCGTAAAGCAGACGCAGAAATGGTTGAAGTAGAGTAAAGTAAAAAAATAGGAGGGAATTATGTCGATTCAAGTAGCGTTAGCAGGTAACCCTAACTGTGGTAAAACCACATTGTTTAATGGCTTAACAGGAGCTACACAATATGTAGGTAACTGGCCTGGGGTAACTGTTGAAAAAAAAGAAGGAAAGTATAAGGAAGATAAAGATATTAAAATTACGGATTTACCAGGAATTTATTCATTATCACCATACACTTTGGAAGAAGTCGTATCTCGTGAATTTTTGTTGAATGGAAATGTGGATGTTGTTTTGAACATCATTGATGGTTCAAACTTAGAGAGAAACCTATTCTTAACAACACAAATTTTAGAGCTTGGTATACCAACGGTTGTCGCAATCAATATGTTGGATGTCATCGAAAAAAGAAAAGATACAATTGACTATAAAAAGTTATCTGAAGAATTAGGATGTCCTGTATTGCCGATTTCAGCATTGAAAAATACGGGAATCAAAGAGTTGATGGTTGCAGTAAAAAAGGCAGCAAATACGCAATGTAAACCTAAAAATATTTATGTAGGTAAAGTGTTGAATGCGTTAAATACAATTGAAACAAGCTTGCCAGCAAGTATTGAAGCAAGTCGTCGTTTCTTCTATGCTGTTAAATTGTTTGAAAGAGATGACAAAATCGAAGCAGCTATTCAAACAAAGGCAGACGCAAATGTTATTGAAGCTGTTGAAAAGTCAATGGATGATGATAGTGAATCAATTATTACAGATGCACGTTATACATATATTACAAGTGTAATCAAGGATTGTTACAAAAAGGGATCAAAAGAAGTGTTAACGACTTCAGATAAAATTGACCGTATTGTCACAAATCGTGTTTTGGCACTTCCAATCTTTGCGGTAGTTATGTGGTTTGTATATTATATTTCAGTAACGACAGTAGGAACATTCGTAACAGATTGGACAAACGATGTATTGTTTGGTGAAATCATTCCACCTGCAGTGGATAGTTTCTTAACTTCAATTCAATGTGCAGATTGGTTACATGGATTGATTGTTGATGGTATTATTGGTGGTGTAGGAGCTGTTATTGGCTTTGTACCACAGATGTTAGTATTATTCTTCTTCTTAGCAATTTTAGAAGATTGTGGATATATGGCACGTGTTGCCTTTATTATGGACCGTATTTTCCGTAAGTTTGGTTTATCTGGAAAATCATTTATTCCAATGTTGATTGGTACTGGATGTGGCGTGCCTGCTGTTATGGCAAGTCGTACAATTGAAAGTGATCGTGATCGTAAGATGACTATCATGACAACAACATTCATTCCTTGTGGTGCTAAGATGCCAATCATTGGTTTAATTGCTGGTGCTATTTTCCATGGTGCTAGCTGGGTAGCTCCAAGTGCTTACTTTGTAGGTATGGCAGCTGTTATTGTTTCGGGTATTATGTTAAAGAAGACAAAATTATTTGCCGGAGACCCTGCGCCATTTGTCATGGAAATGCCAGCATACCATATGCCTCGTGCAGTTAACGTATTGAGAAGTATGTGGGAACGTGGTTCAAGTTTTATTAAGAAAGCTGGAACAATCATCTTACTTTCAACTATCGTATTGTGGTTCTTACAAGGATTTGGATGGGAAAAAGGTGGATTTGGCATGGTTGATGATATTGATCATTCAATTCTATCTTCAATTGGACAAACATTCGCATGGATTTTCTCGCCACTTGGATGGGGTGATTGGAAAGCGGCTGTTGCTAGTGTAACAGGATTGATTGCCAAAGAAAACGTTGTCGCAACATTTGGCCAATTGTATGGTTTTGCCGAAGTTGCTGAAGAGGGTAATGAATTCTGGGGTCAATTATCTGCAAGCTTTACACCATTAGCTGCATATTCATTTATGGTATTTAACTTATTGTGTGCTCCATGTTTTGCGGCAATGGGAGCTATCAAGCGTGAAATGAATAATACAAAATGGTTCTGGATCGCAATTGGATATCAATGTGGATTTGCTTATGTATGTTCATTGATTGTTTACCAATTAGGAAGCTTAATTAATGGAGGTTCATTTGGTTTTGGAACAATTGTAGGATTTATCTTATTGATTGGATTGATTTATCTATTGGTTCGTCCATCAAAAGAAAGTGATACTGCAGAAGTTGAATTTGCGGTAAAATAAACATAAAGGAGGGATTTCATGAATCTATCAACGTTTCTAGTTTTATTAGTAGTGTGTGCCTGTGCAGGTTTAGCTTGTCGAAGCATTTATAAAGATAAAAAGAGTGGAAAATCAAGTTGTGGTGGCAGTTGTGGACATTGTGGCAGTCATTCGATGTGTGAAAATCCCAAAGCGTTTTTTGATCAAATAAAAAAAGAACAATTTAGTAAATAAGAGCATCGAAAGGTGCTCTTTCTTTTGGTATAATAGGTGCAAGAATCGAGGAAATGAATGATGAATTTAAAAGAAAAATATGCGGACTTAATTGTTCGTTCAGGATTGAATGTTCAAAAGGATCAAATTGTTGTGATTCGTGCAAGTGTAGAAATGAATGAGTTTGTTCGTCTTGTAGCGAAGGCATGCTTTGAAGTTGGGGCAAAAGACGTTGTTGTACGTTATAGTGATGATGCAATCAATCGTTTACGCTATCAAACGGGGAATCGTATGCCTTATGACTATGAAGCACAGTTCTTTAATGAAACTGCCTTGAAAGGCGCTTGTTATTTAAGTTTAGTTGGAGAAGATCCAGATGCTATGAAGGGTGTGGACCCTAAATCATTATCAAATTATTCAAAGGCATTGAGAGGTATGACGCAGCCATATCGTGATAAATTGGATTATTTACAATCTTCTTGGTGTGTGGCAAGTGTTCCAACATTGGCCTGGGCACAAAAAGTATATCCAGATTCAAAAGATCCAGTATCAGATTTATGGGATGCTGTATTGAAAATTAGTCGTGTAAATGAAAAGGATGCAATTGAAAACTGGAATGAGCATCGTGCTTCTTTTGAAAAACGTGTAAATATTTTAAATCAATTGGATATTGAGAGTGTACATTATAAAAATGCTTTAGGAACGGATTTAGTAGTTGAATTACCAGAAGGCTATGTATTTGCGGGAGGTGGTTCATTTTTAGAAAATGGTTTATATTATTTCCCTAATATTCCTACAGAAGAGATTTTCTCAGCACCTAAAAAGACAGGAGTAAATGGGAAATTGTATAGTGCCTTACCTTTGGCATACAACGGAGCAATTGTAAAGGATTTTTGGCTTGAATTTAAAGATGGTCAAGTTGTAGATTATGATGCAAAGGAAGGAAAAGAGGTTTTGACAAGTATTTTAGACACAGATGAAGGGGCTAAATACTTAGGTGAAATTGCGTTGGTTCCTTATGGATCACCTATTAGTGCATTGAATACATTGTTCTATGAAACATTGATTGATGAAAATGCTTCTTGTCACTTTGCCTTGGGTGCAAGCTATAATGAATGTATTGAGGGTGGATTAAAAATGAGTGAGGAAGAGCTATTAGATCATGGAATGAATCAGTCATTTACACATGTAGATTTTATGGTTGGAACGAGTGATTTATCGATTGAAGCCACATTAAAAAATGGTGAAAAAATCTTTGTTTTTAAAGATGGCAAATATACTAGTGAATTTGACGAATATTCATTAAATTAGTACAATATTGAAGTTGGAGGGATATTTATGGCAATTGAAAATGAAAAGAATCCCAGTGCTTTAGAAGAATTAAGGCAATTAAAAAGAACGGATCGAATTAAATCTTTAAATATACATGAACCTGAGCTTCGTGACTTTCATGCGGAAAATGTTTTCCATATTGATGAGGAGCCTCAAAAGAAAACGATTTTTGGTAAAAGAAGCGCTCGTACTCATGTAAAAATTAATCAAAACATTTTTGATGACGAGGTTGCTGAATCTGTGGATATTACACCTGTAACACCAATTGAAGAGGTAGAAGCACCTATCGAGAAACATGTTGTAGAACCTAAAAAGGTAGACTCACAGCCTGTTGTTGAAGAGGTGATAGAGCCTAAAACAGTAATTGCGCAACCTGTTGTAGAGGATGTGGCTGAGCCGGAAGAAGCAGATTTAAAGCCAGCTGTTGAACCTAAAAAGATTGTTGTTGATAAAATAGATGTAGATGAAGATTTTACAACGGAATCCATTGAACATGAATTAAAGGAATTTAATAATCAGCCTGTTAAAGAAGAAGAGGATGATTATCCAATCGAGCTTGAAGCTGATGAAGAAAATCTTGATGATGAAGGTGATGGAGAAGATCTTGATGATGAAGATTTATATGAAGAAAGAAAGAGCTTCTTATATGCGGAATATCCAAAGATTGAAGCATATCTTCAAGAAAAATCAAAAGAAGGATATCATTTTGTTCGTCAGGAAGGAAAAAAATATTTCTTTAGAAAAGGTACACCTAAAACATATTATTATTCAATGAATTATTATGTGAATGAACCCGATGCAGATCAATGGCGTGATTGGGAAGCAGATGGTTGGAAACTTGTTTCTAAATCGGATGGTAAAAAGAAAAGTGATGCCGGATGGTTTACATTTAGAAATGAAGAAGAAGATGGAGAGTATCGTAAAGAAATTGATAATGATTCCGAAAAATATCGTTTCTTTAGAAAATATTCTAGCTCATGCCGTTCAACTATGTTCTTAGTATTTATCTGTATGGCATGCTGCGTTGTTACAGGACTTTTACAGGTTTATTTCCAAGGCTATTTAGCAGGTATCGCATTGTGTGCTGGGCTATTCTTGATTTCATTTATTGTATTCTGTACGTATGGAAGAATGCTTAGAAAATCAAAGAAAAGAGCTAGGGAATTAAAATCAAAATTAAGATTAAGAGAAAGTCGTATCAATGAGGCGAGAAAAGATGTGTACGATACATCTGAAAGTGAAGAAGAGTTGGATACAGATTGGAATACGTTAGAACAACACACTGGTAAAGAGAAAAAGCGTTTGTTTAGACGTGTAGATAACGAAGAAGATGAGGATGAAGAGTAAAAAGGAGGCAAATTTTGCCTCCTTTTAAACTGTCATAATTTGTACGTATTGTTTGTAGTGTGCTAGAACTTCTTCATCAATTGATTCATCTGTAATCAATGTATCAAAATTAAATAGATCATAATAGATATAGAAATCAGCACGGTTGAATTTTTTATTATCAGCCAATAGATATTTATTTTTAGAATTATCCAATGCGATCTGTTGAGATTCTCCTTCCTCTAATGAATAGGTTGTGATGGATGAGTTGTAGATTCCGTTACAGCTAATGAATGCTTTGTTATATTTTAGTTTGCCAAGAACTAAATTTGTGATTGGACCTACAAATGTATTTGTATTATCACGATAATCCCCACCTGTAAGAATCACTTCGGTAGGGGAATGGTTCACTAGAATATTAAATACAGCTAAGCTATTTGTGATAATACGTATGTTTCTTCCACTTAATTGTTCGGCAAGGAATTGAATGGTTGTACCAGGACCTAAGAAAATGGTTTCTCCCTCTGAAATGAGAGTGGCGGCTTTATGAGCAATCCTTTTCTTTTCTTCAATTTGAACTGATGATTTTTCAATGTGACTTAATTCATGGTCCATAGAAAAAGAAAGGCTTTGTGCACCGCCATGCACTCTCAATAATTTACCGGATTTTTCTAGTTCATCCAAATCTCTTCTTGCGGTCATATCCGAAACGCCTAATTCATCCATGATTTCTTGGATTGTAATAATTCCATTTTGATTTACTTTATGCGCAATTTTTACTAAACGTTCTTTTTTTAACATATTGATACCTTCTTCTATGTTAGACAATAGCATTTCAAATATATTAAGTCAACATAAAACAAACAAAAACAAACAAGTTATGTGTTATAATTACTTAAAATTCGCATAAATGTTAAATAATGTTTGAAAAAGTGCTAAAAAGTGTTTGAATGTGTTGATAATTGATTAGAAAACGCTTACACTGATGGTGTAAACGATAAGGCCACATCGTAAAAGGAGAAAAGAAAATGACTAAAGATGAGTTAAGTATGGTTGGATTTGAAATAGTTGCATATTCAGGAGATGCAAGAAGTACATTGCTATCATTGTTGAAAGAAATGCGTGCGGGTAATTTTGAACATGTTGAAGAAAAACTAAAAGAAGCTGATGAAAATATTAATTTGGCACACCAGTCTCAAACTAAGATCTTACAACAAGAAGCTAGAGGAGAAGACATGGAAATGGGATTCATTTTCATTCATGGGCAAGATCATTTGATGACAACTATTTTATTGCGTGATATTGTTGATGATTTCATTCATTTATATCAAGAAAGAGGAAATAAATAATGTTAGACGGAATTATTAAGCAAATTGAAAAAGGAAAACCTTTCTTTGATAAGATTGCACAAAATATTTATTTAGGAGCTGTTCGTGATGGTTTCTTAACTGCAATGCCAGCTATCCTATTTTCAAGTGTATTTATTCTAGCTGCATCGATTCCAGAAATTTTTGGAATTGTATTACCAGCTACAGTATCTGACTGGTTATGGAAAGTATACAACTATTCAATGGGTGTTGTTGGTTTGTTGGTTGCGGCTACTACAGCTCGTTGTTTAGCTGAAAGTATGAATCGTAGAATGCCTAAAAACAAAGTTATCAATACAACAAGTGTTATGTTGGCAAGTATTGTTGGATTCATGTTGTTAGCTGTTTCAAATGTGGATGGTGGTATTTCAACTACATATCTAGGAACAAAAGGATTATTAGCTTCATTTGTTTCAGCATTCATTACAGTCAATATGTATAAATTCTGTGTTATTAAAGATGTAACAATTCACATGCCAAAAGAAGTTCCGGGAACAATTTCTCAAATGTTTAGAGATGTATTCCCATTCTCATTCTCAGTTTTAGTATGTGTATTGATTGATGTGGCATGTAGAACTGCATTTAATTATACTTTTGCTGAAGCTATTATCACATTACTTCAACCATTATTTACAGCTGCCGATGGATATTTAGGAATCTGTATTATTTGGGGTGCTATGGCATTGTTCTGGTTTGTAGGTGTACATGGACCAAGTATTGTAGAACCAGCCATTGCTGCTATTATTTATGCTAATGTAGATGCAAACTTAGCACTTTTTAAAGCTGGTGAACAAGCATCTAACGTATTAACTGTAGGACTTGGAAACTTCGTAGGAACAATGGGAGGAACTGGAGCTACACTTGTTGTACCATTCTTATTTATGTTATTTGCGAAGTCAAAACAATTAAAAGCGGTTGGAAAAACAACATTTGTTCCTGTATGTTTTGCGGTAAATGAACCATTGTTGTTCGCAACACCAATTGTATTGAACCCATATTTCTTCATTCCATTCTTGATTACACCAATGATCAACGTCTCATTATTTAAATTCTTTGTGGATGTATTAAAAATGAATTCATTTATCTACGTATTGCCATGGGCAACACCAGCACCAATCGGTTTGATCTTAGGTACGGGAATTAGTTTATTAGCTGTTGTATTAGCTGTTGTATTAATTGTTGTAGATGGAATTGTTTACTTACCATTTATTAAGGCGTATGATGCAACTTTGTTAGAAGAAGAAAAAGAAAAAGAAGCATTAGATGCTTTAGAAGAACAAGTTGAAAAAGAAGAAGAAAAAGAAGTTCAACCTTTAAGTTTAAATAAAAATATTAATGTATTAGTATTATGTGTAGGTGCTGGAACATCAGCCATGTTTGCCAATGCCGTTAAAGAAGGGGCAGAAATTGAAAACTTACCAATTGATGCAACCGCAAGTGCATATGGTTCACATTATGATATCTTGAAAGATTACGACATTGTTGTATTATCACCACAAGTACAATCGCATTTAGAAGAAGTACAACAAGATGCTTCTAAATATGGCACTAAAGTTGTCGCAACAAAGGGTGCACAATATATTAAATTAACTCGTGATCCAAAGGGTGCCGTTGAATTTATTTGTGAACAAGTAAAGGAAGGATAAACGTATGAAATTTTCGGATGATTTTATTTTCGGAGGTGCTACTGCCGCATATCAATGCGAAGGTAGCACACTCGAATATGGTAAAGGAAAAGTATCTTGGGATGATTTTCTTGCTAAACAAGGACGTTTTAAAGCGGGTCCAGCCAGTGATTTCTATCATCAATATGGGCAAGATTTAAAACTATGTAACATGTTTGGCATCAATGGAATTCGTATCTCTATTTCATGGGCTAGAATATTTCCGGAAGGAACTGGAAGAATCAACCAGGAAGGGGTTGATTTCTATCATAGAGTATTTCAAGAATGCCATAAAAATCATGTAGAGCCATTTGTGACGTTGCATCATTTTGATACACCAGATACACTTTACCAAAAAGGTGATTTCTTAAATCGAGATACGATCCATGCGTTTGTAGAATTTTCAAAATATTGTTTTGAAGAATATAAAGACGAAGTAACGTATTGGTTTACATTCAATGAAATCTGGGCTGTTGCCACAAACACATATATTGAGGGAACTTTCCCAAATGGGGAAAAGTATAATATGACGAAAGCTTTCCAAATCATGCACAATATGATGGTGGCACATGCCTTGGCTGTGTTGGAATACAAAAAGGCTGGATATAATGGAAAGATTGGTGTTGTACAGTCTTTAGAATATAAATATCCATTTGATGAAAACAATTTGAATGATATCCAGGCCGCAAAAAATGAAGATGTACTTCAAAATCAATTCTTATTAGATGCAACATTTAAAGGCTATTATTCAACAGAAACAATGGAAGTAGTCAATCGTTTAGTCAGCATCAATCATGGTACGTTAGAGTTATTAGATGAAGATTTTGATGTGTTGAAACAAGCTGCATTATTAAATGACTATATGGGTATGAATTATTATCAATCTCGTTTTATTCAACATTATGAAGGAGAAAATGATATTCATCATAATGGTACAGGGGAGAAAGGAACTTCTAGATTCTGTTTAAAAAATGTAGGACGAAGAATGGAAAAGGAAGGTATTCCTCGTACGGACTGGGATTGGTTAATTCATCCAGAAAGTATGTTTGATATGTTGGTGCGTATTCGCCAACAATATCCAAACTATAAAGCAATCTATATCACAGAAAATGGTATGGGATATAAAGATGATTTTGAAGATGGAATCATTGATGATGAACCACGTATTGACTTTATTAGAAGACATTTAGAATTCACATTAAAAGCGATTGAAGCTGGGGTAAATGTAAAAGGATATTTTGTCTGGTCTTTAATGGATATGTTCTCATGGACAAATGGTTATAACAAGCGTTATGGTTTGTTCTATGTAGATTATGAAACGCAGAAGAGATATCCGAAGGCAAGTGCATACTGGTACAAGCGTGTTTCTGAAACTAAAGAGGTTTAGCAATGAAAAGATACAAAGGTGTAATATTTGATTTTAATGGAACATTATTTTTCGACAATCCAAAACATATTTTGGCATGGTCAAAAATATCACAAGATATTCGTCATCATGGAATTGATGAAGAAGAACTTCACGAACATATCAATGGTGTGCCTAATAATAAGGTTGTTGAATATATGTTTGGTGGAAAGTGTGATTTATCTGAAATGGAAAAATATTCAGAGTTAAAAGAAGAATATTATCGCCAATTTTGTAAAGAGGATCAGGCAACATTTCATTTAGTAAATGGAGCTGAAACATATTTTGATTATTTAAAGGAATCAAATATTCCATTCACAATCGCATCCGCATCTATCAAGCCTAATATTGATTTCTTTGTTGAATCGTTTCATCTAGACAAATGGATTGAGCCATCTATGATAGTCTATGATGATGGAACGTATGAAAACAAAATCGCAATGTTTAAAAAGGCTGCTAATAATATTGGAGTGGAGATTCAAGATTGTTTGATTATCGAAGATAGTGTTAGTGGAATTTCAAATGCTTATAAAGCAGGATGTCATAATATTGTAGTTGTGGATTCTGCCAATAAAAAAGAAGAATACAAAAAGCTTCCTGGAGTTGTACAAGTGATTGATTCTTTTGAGAATTTTAAATAAGAGCCATTCATACCAGAATGGCTTTTTGCTTAAATAAAACATCAAATAAACAAAAACAAACAAATAATTATTATTTGAAACCTAAATCCAACATCTGTGCTTAAATTGTTGTTTGAATATGTTGACACAGATAAAGAAAACGCTTACACTAAAATCGAATGGAAAAATCTTAAATTTATAACCACATCTGCATAATATTGATGATGAGCCGTATATAAATAAATGAATAATTGATCATTATTTTTGTTGATGTGTAGCAGGGAAAGAGATTTGTCTATTATAAAAATGATTGATTTTGTTTGTATGGAAGGAGAAGAAATGAATACAAAAATTAACCAGTTATTAGAGTATGCTCTAGAAAATGGAATGATTGAAGATTACGATTATGATTATTCTGCAAATTTATTGATTGATCTATTTGACATCCATGAATTTAAAAGAGAACAAGTAGAAGACTGTTCTATCTATGAGATTCTAGATTTTATGTTAGATTATGCAGTTGAAAAAGGTATGATTCAGGATACTGTAACTGAAAAAGATTTACTAGATACTCGCATTATGAATTGTATAATGCCTAGACCAAGCGAAGTTGTGAATACTTTTAAGAGTCTATATTCTTTGAATCCTAAAGATGCAACAGATTACTTCTATAAGTTGAGTATTGATTCAAATTATATTCGTAAATCAAGAATTGACAAGAATATCAGTTTTACACATTTCTGTAAATATGGAGATATTCAAATTACGATCAACTTATCAAAACCTGAAAAGGATCCTAAGGAAATCGCAAAGGCAAAAAATGCTGTAAGTACGAGTTATCCATCATGTTTATTATGTAAGGAAAATGTTGGCTTTGCGGGTAATTTAAATCATCCAGCTAGACAGACGCATCGTATTATACCACTAGATCTAAATGGACATACATACAATTTACAATATTCACCATATGTGTACTACAATGAACACTGTATCGTATTTAATAGTGAACATACACCAATGAAGATGGATCGTTCTACATTTGAGCATTTATTCGCATTTATTGATAAATTCCCACACTATATGATTGGAAGTAATGCAGATCTTCCTATCGTTGGTGGATCTATTTTGAGTCATGATCACTATCAAGGTGGAAGACATCATTTTCCAATGGAAGACGCAAAGGTTGTTAAGAGCTATACATATAAGGATGTACAAGTAGATATGCTTTACTGGCCACTATCAACACTTCGATTAACATCTGAATCAAAAGAAAACGTATTGGATCTAGCAACTAAAATCTTTGAAACATGGTGTACATATAGTGATGAAAGCTTAGATATCATCGCCAATGAATCTGGCGTTCGTCATAATACAGTGACTCCAATCGTTAGAAAGAAAGATGGCAAATATCAGATGGATGTAGTACTTCGTAACAATCGTACGACAGAAGAATATCCATTAGGAATCTTCCATCCTCACTCAGAACATCACCATATCAAAAAAGAAAATATTGGTTTGATTGAAGTTATGGGATTGGCTATTTTGCCAGCACGATTAAAAACGGAGTTAGAACAAATTAAATTATGTTTATCTGGAAAAGCAGAATTTGATTCTTATCCAGAATTAGAAAAACATAAAGACTGGTATGAATACTTGAAGACATGCTCTTATACAAATGTGGATACATTCATGGAGATGGAAGTCACAAAGAAATTCGTATCTGTATTAGAGAATGCCGGTGTATATAAAATGGATGATGAAGGGATGGACGGCTTTAGCCGATTTGTAAAGACATTATGGTAGAGGTAAAAGAAAGATTAGAGAATGGAATTGATGTATTATCGATTTCAAATTCACATTTAACTGTAGAAGTTACAAACTTTGGATGTACTCTTTTAAAGATTGTAACGAAAGATAAGAATGATCAAGACTGTGATTGTATCTTAGGATTTGAAAATGTAAGTGACTATCAAAAGCGAGACGGAACCTATTTAAACGCATTAGTAGGACGAGTATGTAATCGTATTGAAAAAGGTACATTCACAATTAACGATACAGAATATCATGTACCCATCAATAATGGGCCAAACTCATTACATGGAGGCATTGAGGGATTCTCTTATAAGGTATTTGATTACTCTTTAATTGAAGATGGCATTAAATTCCATTATGTATCAAAAGATGGAGAAGAAGGCTATCCTGGAACATTAGATTTCTATGCGATCTATTGGCTAGATGAATCAAGTTTACATATTCAATATAGTGGTGTTAGTGACAAGGATACTTTAATCAATATCACAAATCATGGCTATTTCAATTTAAATGGACATGCATCGAATATTGATGATCATACATTACGAATTTCAGCATCTAAATTTGGTTGCGTGGATCCAGATGGATTATATACAGGTGAATTAAGAGATGTTAAAGAGACTGCATTTGATTTTAATACAGAAAAAAGAATTGGAGATTTTATTCATTTAGAGGATGAACAATTAATCATCGCAAGAGGTTATGATCATCCATATGTATTTGATACAAAAGAAAATCAAGTATGTTTATACAGCCCATTAAGTGGCATCGAATTAAAAGTATCGACTACATATCCAACGGCACAAATCTATAGTGCCAACTACTTAGATGGACAGACAGATAAATATGGTAAGATTATGCATCCACAAGATGGATTGTGTATTGAAACAAGCTATATTGCCGATTCGATTCATAAAGAAAAGAATCCAAGCGTTTTATTAAAAGCAGGACAAGTATTTGAAGAAGAAACAACATATACATTCGAGGTAAGAAAATGAAAACAACAGAAATTAAAGAACAAGTAGTATCAGGAAAATATGATGCATTAATTGAAGATCTATATGCAGATCCAAGTTTATTGGAATACCAAAAACAACGCTATGCAGCTGCATTAGATAAATACCAAGCATTATTTGGAGAAGATGAAGTTAGTATTTATAGTGCTGCTGGAAGAAGTGAAATCTCAGGAAATCATACAGACCACCAACATGGTTGTGTACTTGCAGGATCTATCAACTTAGATGCGATTGGAATCGTATCTAAACAGGATAACGTAATCAAAGTTATTTCTGATGACTTTGATATTCAGCCAATTGATTTAAATGATTTAGACAAAAAAGAAAATGAACTAGGAACCAGTGAAGCCTTGATTCGTGGTGTTGTCTATAAATTAAAAGAATTAGGCTATAACGTAGGTGGATTCAAAGCTTTCATCACAAGTGATGTATTAATGGGGGCTGGACTATCAAGTTCTGCAGCATTCGAATCCATTATCGGAACGATTATTGACGGATTATATAATGATATGAAAATTGATATGGTTACAATTGCTAAAGTGGGTCAATTTGCAGAAAATGTATATTTTGGAAAACCATGTGGATTGATGGACCAATGTGCTTGTGCTGTAGGTGGATTGATTTCAATTGATTTTAAAGATACTTCAAATCCAATCGTAAATAGTGTAAATGTTGATTTCTCAAAATATGATCACAGTTTATGTATCGTAGATACAAAGGGAAGCCATGCCGATTTAACAGATGCCTATGGTGCAGTACCACAAGAAATGAAAGAGGTAGCTCACTATTTTGGTAAGGAAGTTCTTCGTGAAGTGGATGAAAATGAGTTCTATGCAAATATCGCAAACTTAAGAACTGCTCTAAATAATGATCGTGCAATCTTAAGAGCTATCCATTTCTTCAATGAAAATAGACGTGTTAATACAATCGTAGAAAGATTGAACAATGATGATTTTGAAGGATTCAAAACATTGATTCAAGAATCAGGGAATTCAAGCTACAAGTTCCTTCAAAACGTATATGCAGACTTTGACTATAAAAACCAGGCTGTATCTTTAGGTTTAGCTATGTCTGAAATGATTTTAAAAGATCATGGTGTATGTCGTGTTCATGGTGGAGGTTTTGCCGGAACGATTCAGGCTTTTGTTGAAAATAGCTATGTAGAAACATATAAAGAAGAAATTGAAAAAGTATTCGGAAAGGGAAGCTGCCACATCTTAAAAGTCAGAAAATTAGGTGGCTGCAAGGTTATTGACTAATGAATATTTTAGTAACAGGTGGAACCGGATATATTGGTAGTCATATTTGTGTTGAATTGTTAGAAAATGGTCATAACGTTGTTGTGATTGATGATTTCTCCAATTCAAAACCAGATGTATTGGATTCAATCTATAAGATTACAGAAAAGCATGTTAAGTTTTATGAATTTAATGTGTTAGATGAAGAAAAGACAGAGTCTGTATTTGCAGAAAATAAATTGGATGCGGTTATTCATTGTGCTGCTTTTAAAGCGGTTGGTGAAAGTGTTCAAAAGCCAATTGAGTATTATACAAATAACTTGATGACAACTTTAGTGGTTGCCAAAATGATGAAAAAATATCATGTACCAAGTATTGTATTTAGCTCAAGTGCTACTGTTTATGGAGATCCAGAAGTGGTTCCTTTAACAGAAGACTGCAAGCTAGGTGAAACAACCAATCCATATGGTTCAACGAAGGCTATGATGGAAAGAATTTTAACGGATGTACAGTTCGCCAATCCAGAAATGAGTGTAACTCTACTTCGTTATTTTAATCCAATTGGAGCTCATGAATCGGGATTGATTGGTGAAAATCCAAAGGGAATCCCAAATAACTTGCTGCCATATATTATGAAGGTGGCAACAGGTGAACTTCCTGAACTTGGTGTATTTGGAGATGATTATGATACGCCGGATGGAACAGGTGTTCGTGACTACATTCATGTCGTTGATTTAGCTAAGGGTCATGTACTTGCGATTGAAAAGTACAATACGCCAGGTGTTCATATTTGTAACTTGGGAACAGGAAAAGGTTATAGTGTATTAGATATTGTACATGCCTTTGAAAGAGTGAATGGTATTAAGATTCCTTATGTGATCAAACCTAGACGTGCAGGAGATATTGCGACTTGTTATGCAGATCCTACTCGTGCAAAAGTTGAACTTGGCTGGGTAGCAGAAAAGAACTTGGATGATATGTGTAGAGATACATGGAATTTCGCAAAACAATTTATTAAATAAAAGAAACAGGCAGCCGATTAATTGGCTGCCTTATTAAATGAAACATTGATATTGGTTTAAGAAAGTTTCTACATTGATTCGAACCACTTTATATGTAACTTTCTTATCGATTGTTAGAATGATATAAGATCCATGCCAATCGTCTCTAGGAAGTGTAATGGAGCCTGGATTTAGAATCAGACAATTGTTGTAGATTTGTTCTTTGACTAAATGCGTATGTCCATAAAGATAGATATCGGGATGATGTTGATCGATATCGTTTTTTATTTCATCCAAACCTTCATCTCCATGTGAGAAATGGATGCGTTTGTCTAAAACAGTTATTCTTTGAGATTTAGGTAAATCTAATGTATCATTATTTCCTTTAACACATATGAAGTTATTTAAATCATTAATGTTTGTAGCTTGAGAATCACCCAAATGTATAAATTTTACATTGTCTTTATAGAGTGAAGAATAGATGTGGTAAAGAATTTTTAGGATATCTGGATTTCCATGATTATCTGAAACAATTACGATTCGCATGTGTAGGCATCAAAATAGTCTTCATAAACTTGAAGATTATCATCACTATGAGCTAGAGCTGCAAAATAAGTAGACTTTTTGATTGCGTCTAATTCTACATTTTCCATTGGCTTTTGAAGTTTGTATTCTCCATCTTTTCCTACGGTCCAAATGTTTTCATTGTGATGATCTACATCTGAAAATTTGTGTAACATTGTCGCAATGGCCATTTCTTCTGGATATAGACACATTTTAAATGTATTTGAACAATAGGCTAGATTATCTGCCAAAGCTTGTGCGCTTTCATGTGTTAATACAAACCAAGGATAGCTGATATAGATTGTGTCTTCAATTTCACGCTTTTTAAAGGAATGAACAAGACTGGATGTCATTTTATTCATGGCACGAATGGTTTTTGATTTTTGGAAATCATAAGAGTTAGTAAAGAAGGCATAGTTTTCAAATCTTTTCTTTACTTCTTCATTCTCATCTGAATTATCCACTTCATAATAGATATCTTTATCTTCATGTTCTTCTAGATATTCTACAAGTTGTGCTTTTGATTTTGTAGGGATCATACCATCTGTCATTGTGATGAATCGATCATAAGTAAAAGATCCATCTTCTTTTTCATATTCCAAAGCATCTTTCATCAATACAATAAAGCCTCTAGGTAGTGACATATCGGCTGGAAGTGCTGTTTGTTGGTGATGAGCAACATGAAGGTTTGGCGTATCACAATAGGATAGAATCAAATCATCACGTAGATCATCATCGTTGACCATAATATAAACATCATCACCTTGATTAATTAATATGTCTAGATTTTCTGTTATTTCTTCAAAATTTTTTTTCATATAGTGCATTAAATAAGCTATTTTCATGGAATTCACCTCAGGAATTATTATAACATTTTAGCATCGTATGATAAAATACATTTATGGAAAAAGCAATATTGATTGGTGTACAAACATACACAAGCCATTCCTTTGAAGAGAGAATGGAGGAAATGAAAGAATTAGCTCTAGCGTGTGATATTGACATTTGTATGAGTGTTTCACAGAATCTGGAGCATCCTCATAAAAAGTATTATATGAATCCTGGTAAGATTGAAGAGGTTAAACGCATTCTAGAAGACCAGAAATGTAGTATGGTTCTTGTATTAGAAGCTATTTCACCTTCGGTACAAAGAAATCTATCTGACTTTTTTGATTGTGAAGTCATGGATAAGAGTGCTTTGATACTAGAAATCTTTGCGTCTCGTGCAAAGACAAAGGAGAGTATGCTTCAAGTTGAGTGTGCAAGACTTAAATATTTGTTGCCTAGACTTCAAGGAAGCTATAAACATATGGATAGACAGCGTGGTGGTTCTAGAAACAAAGGAACAGGAGAAAAGAAGATTGAACTGGATGCACGAAGAATTGAGGGTAAGATTCATTTTGTCGAAAAAGAATTGGATAGGATTCATACGCAAAGAAGTGTACAGCGTAATCAGCGTAAAAAAGGCATGGTCAAAAGTGTAGCACTAACGGGTTATACCAATGCAGGTAAATCTAGTATTATGAATGGGTTTGTGAATGAAGATAAGTCGGTATTTGAAAAGGATATGTTATTTGCGACTTTGACAACTTCAACACGTCAAATTGAAACAGAAAACCATAATGTATTTACTTTAAGTGATACAGTTGGATTTATTAGTGATTTACCACACAGTTTGGTGCAGGCCTTTCATTCCACACTTGAGGAAGCTGTGGTTTCAGATTTGATCTTAAAAGTAGTGGATATTTCAAATGAACATAAGGATAGCAAACTTCAGGTTTGTGAAGAAACATTAAAGGAAATTGGTTGTGAGAAAGTTCCATATCTTTATGTTTACAACAAGTGTGATCAGACAAATATTGAATATCCAAAACGTGTAGAGAATCGTATTTATATTTGTGCCAAGGAAAAGTCGAGTATTGAGTTTTTAAAGCAAGAAATTGAAAAGGAATTATTTCATATGGAAACTTTACATGTTGTGATTCCTTATGAAAAGGTAAGTGTACTTGATTATATTCATACCAATGGTAAGGTGCATAAGCAGGAATATAAAGAGGATGGGATTGAGGTTGATTTTAGTATTCAACAAGATTTGATTCATCGAGTAGACAGGTTATTACGAATATAAGAAAAGAGGAAGAATCCTATAATAGGTGTTCTTCCTCAATTGTTTTTTCTAGTGCTTTTGCCGCTAATAAACAAGTGTTCATACATTTGATGTTTGGATCCGTACTATGATGTACAGGTTTGATGTGAGCACAATCTAAACTGCCTAATAGTTCTTTAAAGTTACGTGTATGTTTTTGAATTAAAGGTCTTAATTCAGGTAACATTTCATGTGCTTTTGTTTTGCATACCATTTTTGATAGGGCCGCAATCGATCCGACTAATGCACCACATGTACTTCCAATAAACATGCCGCCACCAAATCCAGCCATCATTTTCATGTCTTCCTCTGAAATATCTAAATGATATGTTTCATTGCAGGCATGAAGTAGTGTTTCTGAACAGTTATATCCGCTTTGGTAATATTTTTTAACGTTTTCCTCAAGTATAGTCATAAATAGCCTCCTACAAGCTATTTTAACTTTTCTTCCATCCAAAATCCATTAGAATTTCATTTACATCTTCTTCAAATGTCGCAAAATGAATTCCAAGACTTTCTAGTTTTTCACTATCTAAACGATAATCTCTGAATCGATCTTGGTATCGTTCGTTGTTTGGTAAAATGATTTCTTCAATGAGTTCATCACTTGCGCCTAAAGCTTTAGCTACATATTTTGCAGATTCATATGTGGTCATAGTGTTCTTTGATGCCACATGATAAATGCCTGGTTCAAGTTCTGTGATTTTATCAAATTGTGCTGCTAAATGCTTGGCATATGTCATGCCGCGTTTTTCATTTACGGTAAATAATGTTGGAGTATGGCTGATTAGCGCATTCATAACATTTTTAATGATACTTGGACTTGCCTTGATGCCTGGATAGCTTAGTCCCATCATCCATGTAAAGCGTAAGATGATCGCATCATCCAATTGTTTTTGAATCAACTCTTCACATTCGATTTTATTTTGTCCATATACAGTCACAGCACTTAATGGTTCGTCTTCTTTAAAAGGACCACAATTTTCTTTTCCATTGAAGGCTTGTTCGGTTGAACAGAAAATCAATTTGGCACCTTTTTCTTTACAACAATCAATGATAGCTTGTGTACTTTCTACATTGATTTTATGAACTAAATCAGGATGTTCATTACAAAATGCAGTAGTCGCATTGGCAGCTGTGTGAAAACAAATGTCAAAATCTTGAGAAGCTACAAATCTTTTGACGTCTTCAGGATTTGTAAGGTCTGCATCCTTTCTTGTCATGCAGATCCAGTTGAAGTTATCTTTTTGATGAGCTCTTACTAAGCTAGCAATATAGCCGTTAGCTCCGGTAACTAAAATCGTTTTCATAATTAGTCCTTTCTAGGATTTGACACTAATAGGTGTGCTCCTTGTTTGATTGTGATTTTCTTAGATGCGAATGGTACAAATAGACTGTCATATTGTGGTAATACAATTTCTTCACTGTTCCATACGATTGTACAATCTGAATCAATATTGGATAGAATCATGTAATGTTCATCACAAGTTAGATCTATATCAGAATCAGCATAAACTTCATCTACGGTAAAGTTAGGACAATCTCCAATTCGGTGTGTTTCATGTTTTTGTGGAACAAAGATAGGTTTTAAATTGAAGTTTGTGACATCAAAAGATTCTTTGACATGTAATGGACGTGTTTTTCCATCTTTTCCTTTACGGTTGTAGTCAAAGAAACGATAGGTTGTGTTCGAGTTTGTACCTACTTCTAAAGCTAAGATGTCTTTTCCTAAGGCATGAAGCATTCCACTAGGAATGATGATGTAGTCTCCTTTATGAACTTTTACTTTGTTTAAATATTTTTCAACATCATTGTTCATTAAAGCATTTTTGATTTCACCTGCATCATTGATTATTGTTCCGGCAACTAGAGTAGCGCCTGGTTTGGCATCTAGAATATACCAGCTTTCATATTTTCCATAATCGTTTGAATGTTCTAGGGCATAGTCATCTTCGGGATGAACTTGAATGCTTAAAGCATCCTTTGTATCTAGATAAGCAAGGCGCAATGTTTCATGAAGTGTATAGCCTTTACCTAATACTTCATCCGGATTTTCTTGAATCATTTCCATTAATGTTTTATCAGTCCCAACAATTTTGTTTGAGCAATAGGGGTGGGCACTGACTTCCCACCAAGTCCCATAGTCTTCATCGATGCCTCTGGCTTTAGAGATATGATTGGTTCCCCAAATTGTGTAATCATGAATAGGTTCTAATAGAAAAGGTTTCATGTTATTTTTCCTCAGCTTCAAATTCTTCTAAGATTTTTAGTGATGAGCTTGTTCCAATTCTTTGTGCACCAGCATCAATCATGGCTTTACAAGTAGCCCAATCACGAATACCACCGGCAGCTTTGACTTTCACTTGTCCTTCGACAGTTTCAACCATTAATTTAACATCTTCTAAAGTGGCTCCACCAGTTCCAAAGCCTGTGCTTGTTTTAATGAAGTCTGGTTTTACTTCTTTGGCAATCAAAGCGACTTGTTTGATTTCGTCTTTTTCTAAGTAGCAATTTTCGAAGATAACTTTTGAAATGACATTGTGTTCTCTACAAATCGAAACAATGCTTTCCATTTCTTCTTTAATATAGTCCCAGTTGTGCATTTTAGCTTGTCCAATATCAATGACATAATCGATTTCATCAGCACCATCTTCAATCGCAATTTTTGTTTCGGCAATTTTAGATGCTAGACCAGCTTGTCCTAAAGGAAAGCTAATGGCAGCTCCTACATGTACGTTTGTTCCTTTTAATTGTTCTTTACAGAATTTAGTCCAAGTTGTATTAATCGCAACCATAGCGGCACCGATTTCTTTGGCTTCATTACATAATTTAGTAAGATCTGCTTCAGTGGCATATGGTTTTAAGAATGTGTGGTCAAAATAATTTGCGAGTTGTGTTTTGTTCATAATAATCTACCTCTCCTTTACGGTTTCATTCTAGAACGAAAAAAAAGAGAAGTCAAGCAAATGTTATAACATTTAAAAAGAAATTGTTATATCATTTGAAATGTGAAGATTATGATATACTATCTTTAAAAGAAATGGAGAATGAAATGACAGTATTAGATACAAGTATTCCTTATGAAAAAGTATTGATGGTAATGGCTAGAAAGACCATTCGTAAAGAAATAGAATTAAATTCGGAATTTCATTATGTTGAATTTGATGAATCTTTAAAAGAAGCTTGGTGTAAGCTACAGACGGAGGTTTGTTTATTTGAAAATTTAGATGAGGCAAGAAAGAAATGGGATAGTATGCTTACTAGAGATAGGGATTTCTTTTCTAAATATTTTTTATTTGTCGCAAATGAAAAGGATGAATTAGTGGGTAGTGCTGGACTTTGGTATGGCAATGACTTTGAAGAAAGTAGACTTCGCGTGCATTATGTAGCTGTTGGTTTATCGGCTCAACATAAAAAGATTGCGCAGGCTATGTTGACAAAACTTTGTATGATGTATGACAAGATTCCAGGTAAGTATCCACTATATTTGGCAACACAATCCCAAAGCTATGGTGCGATAAAATTATATTCAAGACTTGGATTTACTCCATATTTAGGTGCTTATAAGGGTTGTACAGAACAAAAGAGTAAGAATGCGTGGCAAAATGTCACGGAGATCCTGCGTTGTAAGGCTTAATTGATAAATCGGAAGTTGAGGGATAAAATATGGAAGTTCATCTCCCAACTGATATATATAGTTAATAAAGAGAGGTGCATATGCTATGCTAGGTATACTCGTGGTTGAAGATGATGAAAATTTAAATCGCGGAATTACATTTTCACTGAAAAAATCCGGATATGAGGTTTTTTCAGCAGAATCAGTGAAAAAAGCGAAAAGAATTGCAAGTGATAATAATGTGGATGTTACCATTTGTGATGTGAATCTTCCGGATGGAAATGGACTAGAATTTGTAAGGTGGATGAGATGCAATTATAATACATACATTATGTGTCTTACAGCACTAGATCAGGAGATGGATCAGGTCATGGGATATGAAGCAGGGGCAGATGATTATATTACAAAGCCGTTTAGTCTTTCGGTACTTCTTTTGAAAATAGAAGCATATTTCCGCCGCAGACAGGAGAAAACGGAAGTCGGAAAGATGATTTCGGGAGATATCGTATTTATCGCAGGAGAAATGAAAGTCCTGATAAAGAGTCGTGAAATCAGTCTGACAAAAACGGAGTTGAAAATGCTGACTTTTTTTCTTCAGAATCCGAAACAGATTCTTTCAAAAACACAAATATTGGAAAATGTGTTTGATCTGGAAGGGGATTTTGTGGATGAAAATACAATCGCTGTCAATATCAGAAGACTCCGTGAGAAAATCGAAGATAATCCGGCTGCACCGGTCTATATAAAGAATATCAGAGGTCTTGGGTATATATGGAATCAGGAGGTAAGGCAGTGACAAAGAGATATCACAGGAAACTCACATCAGCCTTGTCTTTGGTATTGCCGGTCATATTAGTGTTTGCAATATTAAATTGCTTTACCACGTATGTGTTTTATGAAGATTATAAATATAAAATGAATCTTATGACAGAGATTGCTGCAAAGGAAGAATTTTCCGGGCTGGATGCTGTTTCTAAATTGCTTAAGGATAAGGATATTGAAACTAACGAACAGGGAAGGCGATTATTGGAGCAATATGGATACTGGGGGAATAAAGGGAGTGCATTTTATTCGCAATTCCGGCATCAGGTTATGGTGACCGGTGCTGTAAGCACTGTGATATGCGTGCTTCTTTTGACTTTTTTACGTTATTGGAAGAAAAAAGAAGATGCGTATCATCAGAAAATTTTAGACCAGTTGGAAGAAATTCTGATCAGATTCCGTGAAAATAAATTTGATGATTTACTGAAAACGGAAAATTATGCAGAACTGGAAAAATTGAATGACCAGCTTGAAGCAATCGGACATCATATTCAGTTGATAAAGGAAGAAGCAAGGGCAGAAAAGGAGAACACGAAAGAAATGGTTTCTGATATTTCTCACCAGTTAAAGACACCGGTTGCAGCTTTGGATACATGTTTTAGTGTGCTGATGCAGAATGACTTAAGTGCCACAGAACAGGAGGAGTTTCGTATCCGTTGTCGGAGTGCTCTGGATGGACTGGAGACATTATTGCAGTCGCTTCTTGAAATATCCAAGATGGAAACTGGACTGATTCAGATTAATAAGAAAAAACTTCCGCTTATGGATACTGTCATATCTGCTGTGAACCGCGCTTATCCTAAAGCGGATGAGAAAGAAATTGAATTCGTTTTTGACTATGAAAAAGAGCTGGAAACATGCACGATTATGCAGGATAAAAGGTGGCTTGGTGAAGCTGTGATCAACGTTTTGGATAATGCAATCAAGTACAGTCCGTGTGGTTCAAAAATATTTATCCGGTTACAAAAAAGAAACGATCTTGCGAGAATGGAAATTGAGGATCAGGGAATTGGGATTCCGAAGAATGAGTATCACAAAATTTTTCAACGATTTTACAGAGGAAGTTCTAGCGAGGTCATGGAAAAGAGTGGTACAGGAATCGGACTTTTTCTATCGAGAGAAATTATCGAAAAGCACGCAGGTACGATCATGGTAACCTCCGGCAAAAAGAAAAAAGGAAGCACGTTTGTGATTCAATTGCCATATGTTGGTTAAATTTTAAGTGAGCAGAAATCTTACAATTCTGTAAGACTTCTGCTCGTTTTTTGAAAGTGAAATGAAAGATTGTCCTGATACAATTTGGATGTAGGTTGAAAAATGACCAAATATATAAACAGGCAAAGAAAGCGTGCTGAAAAGGTACGCTTTACAGAATTGAAAAGGAGGTAACACATGGGTGTGATATTAGAAACCAAGCAGCTTTGTAAGTTTTATGGAGCAGGTGAGAATCAGGTCAAAGCGGTCAATCAGGTGGACATTCAGATTGAGCAGGGAGAATTTGTCGCAATTGTTGGAAAGTCAGGTTCCGGTAAAAGTACATTACTTCATATGCTTGGAGGACTAGACACCCCGACAAAAGGCAGTGTTACTTTAGCAGGGAAAAATTTATACAGGATGAAGGAAGATGCCCTTGCTGTTTTCCGCAGAAGAAAAATCGGATTTGTTTTTCAGGCATTTAATCTGGTTTCATCTGTTAATGTCTGGGAAAATATTGTGCTGCCATTGGGGCTGGATGGAAGAAAAGTGGATGAAGCGTATGTAAATGATATTATTGCAACTCTGGGGATTGAAAACCGGATTTATAATCTGCCAAATCAGTTATCCGGAGGACAGCAGCAGAGAGTAGCAATTGCAAGAGCACTGGTGAATCGTCCGGAAATTATATTTGCAGATGAGCCGACAGGCAATCTTGATTCTAAGACCAGTGATGAGGTAATCGCTCTGCTTAAGATGACAGCAAAAAAATATGGACAGACAATTGTAATGATTACCCATGATGACGAAATTGCACAGGTCGCTGACCGTATTCTGGTGATTGAGGACGGACAGGTGGTGGATTTCAGATGAAGACAATAAGCAGGATTGCATATAGCAATGACAAAAGGAACAGGACAAGAAGTATACTGATCATGGTGGCAATTTGTCTGACCACGATGCTGCTTGTTATCATCAGTACTGTGGGAAATGGGGTAATTCATTTACAGAAAAGTCAGGCTGCAAGCTCATACGGAAGCAACTACGGCCTGTTTATCGCCGCAGATGGTACGCAATTAAAAGAAGTGGAACGCAGAGCTGAGATATCTGATATCGGCATCATGTGTACGGAGGGCATCCTGAAAGGAAATGAAAATGGCGGGTTTGTCTGCATGGATAAGACTGCAAGAAAAATGCTTCCTTATAATAAAGAATATGAGTTGAAGGAAGGAAAGTATCCGGAAAAAATGCAGGAAATTGCTGCAGGAAGAGCATTTTTTCGTGCAATGGGGTATGGTGATGTAAAGATTGGAGATACGGTTACACTGGATTACCGCGCAGGGATGCAGTCAGAATATAAGCCGGAAGAATTTGTTGTCAGCGGAATCCTATATGATCGGGATGAGTATACCATCGAGGCTTCCTATGTTGTATTCGGTTCGCAGGATTTTTATAATGAGCGTGTTGCGGAGGGTGACAGGCAATATAATATCTATTTTACCTTGGGCGATTCTGCAAATGTATCTATGAATAATGTTGCGCCTGTTATAAAAGAAATCGCGGATTCCTGCGGCATTGACCAGAAAAACGTGATCATCAATGACCTCTACCTGCAGTGGGTATTGCAGCCGAGCTATGAAATGATTATGGTTTGTGGAACCCTGATCCTCGGAATCGTGCTGTTTTCCGTTGTGGTCATTTATAATATCTTCCAGGTCGGGATCGCCCAGAAGGTTCAGGAGTACGGAAAAATCAAGGCACTGGGTGCAACCAGAAAGCAGATGAAGCAGTTGATCTTTCGTGAGGGCATTCTTCTGGCGGTTCCTTCGATACCGCTGGGGCTGCTGTTTGGTTTCCTGATTGCAAAAGTCAGCTTCAACTGGCTGGTGGAGCAGGGAAATCTGGTATCGTCCGGAATCAAGAACCATCAGGTGCCTCTGTTTTCACTGACAATTATGCTCATCTGCATTTTTGTATCATTTCTTACGGTCGTTTTGGCTCTGCGCAAACCCATGAAAATTGTTTCCCGGATTTCACCCATCGAAGCGACACGGTATCTTGACGGCTCCAAAACGCAAAAACAGGGCAGACGAAAAGGCAGAAAAGATGTCACCGTTTTCTCCATGGCAATGGCAAATGTGACAGGCAATCCGAAAAGAACCATTGCTACGATTCTTACCATGGAGCTTTCCTGTGTATTGTTTGTAATTATCTCTAATTATGTTGGGAATATTGACACGGAGCACGAGGCGCGGATTGCAATCAACCATGGACAATTTGAGTTGCAGCTGGATTATTCCCAGAATTATGATGAAGCCTATCCGGAGAATAATCTGGATACGATTCTGACGGATAATCCATTGAATGATTCGCTGATTGAAGAAATCAAAAGCATTCCGGGAGTGACAGATGTCATGACGAGAGAGATTGTCTCTGTAAATCTGAACGGAACAAGATTTCCGGCTGCTGTTGTGAGTAAAAAGGATTTTGATTTTATGCGCCAAGATGGGGATATTGGTTCTATGGACTATGATCAGGCGGTAAAGAATGGTGATATTTTCTTTGGCTGGTCGGCGTGGATGGAACAAGATGGATATGCTCCGGGTGAATCCATTGTATTTGACTTTAAGAATGGAAGTGAAACCTATACCTATCAGGGAAAGATTGCAGGATCTTTTGTAAGTGCGGACACTTATCTTGTCATTCCGGAAGGTGTATACCGTTCCATGAATCCGAGAGGAACAGCCTATGGCTATCTGTGGGTGGACTGTGATAAAAAAGATGTGGCATCTGTGGAACAGAGTTTGAATACTTTGATTTCGAATACTTCGCATATAAAAATGGATACCTATCATGCACAGTTACAATCTGCAGAATACGCAAGCCGTATGATGAAGCTTGGCTGCTATCTGTTCATGGCAATTGTCGGTCTCATTGGGTTTATGAATCTGGCAAACACCATGATCATCAATATCACCACGAAGAAGCAGGAATACGGCGTGCTGCAAGCGGTAGGCATGACCAATAAGCAGTTGAATCTGTGCTTACAAATACAGGGCTTGATTTTTACGGTTGGCACCATCTGCGTCGCACTTGCTGCCAGTCTGCCCCTTGGCTATGCACTGTTTTCCTATGCAAAGCATAATGGGATTTTTGGAATGAACGTTTATCACGTTCCTCTTATCCCGATTCTTGTTATGATTCTTCTGGTTGGTATTCTACAAATTGTGCTGTCCTGTGTTTTAAGCAGTAATCTGAAAAAGGAAACGCTGGTAGAAAGAATAAGGTATCAGGGATAGCAAGTATTGCTGGGATATCCTTAGTATCATAACAGGAATTAAAAGCACTTGGCTTCAAAAAGTTTTGTACTTTTGACAAAATGCAACCGATTTTTCATCAATTATAATAAATTTGATTAAGCAGCCTGTGTGTAATGAAGCATACAGGCTGCTTGTATTTTATAACTCTAATGAATCTTCTGCATCTACCCACATCTGTAAATTGCCCTCAAGATATAATCTCGCATATTCAAGTGCTTCATCGACTGCAAGTGAAGTCAATGCACAGTTTGATCCGGGTGTGGTTTTTAAATCCTTTTCGGCTTCCCAGCAATCTATAGCCAACATTTGTATAAATGTCAATGCTGTTTCGTTGTGGATTGTATTCTGCAAATATTGTTCTCATCGTATCCCATCTCCTTATCATTTAATCAATCATTAGTAGCAAAAATTAAGAAGCATTTCAATCAGTCCACCATGTCACTTTTATTTTATGTTATACTGTTTTATATAATTTTTTTGCTCTTATATTTGCCCTTATCAGAGTTCATAAACACTGATGGGACGATATAATGCAAGGGAAAAAATAAGGGAAAGCTCACCTGCAACAAATCCAGTGTTTTCAAGGGTTTGCAAAGAATTTAATAACAAAATATAACAGTTATTAAATCTCTTAAAACAGGTGAAATCTCAATCGTAATTTGGAGGAGAACCACTTTAATGATTAGAGAGTTACAAAAAGCAGATATAGATAAAGTTGCAGACATATGGTTGAATACAAACGTGACAGCACATTATTTTATCTCTAAACAATATTGGCAAAATAATTTTGAATTCGTGAAAGAATTGCTGCTGCAGGCAACTGTTTATGTCTATGAGGATAATCAAGAAATACAGGGATTTATAGGTCTAAATGATGAATATATTGAGGGTATTTTTGTTTCTAATGAAATGCAATCGCATGGTATAGGAAAAGCTCTTCTGAATTATGCAAAAAATAAACGAAGCAAATTATTTTTGAATGTATATCAAAAGAATCTACGGGCAACAGCCTTTTATCAAAGAGAAGGATTTGTGATTCAGTGTAGTGGTTTTGATGAATCTACTAAAGAAAAAGAATATGTAATGGAATGGCAACAGAAATAGAATTGGGGATTTATGGAGAAAATTCTTATGTGCAAAAATATTCAGATTAAAGAGGAGAGAATTTCTAAAATTGAATATATTGAATTTTTAAAGCGTACGGATCTAGGATCACAGTATCCGAAGGAACGATTCGAAGAAAGAATAGCAAAGCTGGTTGATCATATATCAATCAGTCTTGTTGCAAGAAACAAGGATAATCGAATTGTCGGCGTCTTATTTGGATTGACCGACTATGCCTATTGGCTTTATATAACCGATTTAGGTGTGGACAGAGACTATTTACATCAAGGAATTGGTACGGAACTGATAAAAACAGCACATTCTTTAGCAGGTGGTAAAAATGATATTGCGGTATATTTAGTTGCGAATGAAAATGCCATTGCATTTTACGAAAAATTAGGAATGAAAAAAGCAAATGATGTGATGGAATATAACCACATTGAATGGACACCTTTCACTGTAAAGTAATCAACGTAATGCAATAGATAAATCAGAATTTGTGGAGGAACAAACATGACAAAGAATACTATGATTTGTATTTTCTTAAACATGATATACCTACTTATTTGGTATGCAACAAACAAAATAAGAAGCACTAAAGT
>NZ_QRVI01000070.1:340-562 GCF_003458715.1 Eubacterium sp. AF22-8LB | reverse complement strand
AAGAATGTTTCGTTAGATGCCGGATACATGACACCCGCAATATGCAGAGCCATTGTACAGAATGATCAGATTCCTTATATGCCATATAAAAGACCAATGACCAAAAAAGGCTTCTTTAAAAAATACGAATATGTCTATGATGAAGAATACGACTGTTATCTATGTCCAAATGATAAGATCCTTATGTATACAACTACTACAAGAAATGGATACAGACAATAT
>NZ_QRVI01000070.1:0-330 GCF_003458715.1 Eubacterium sp. AF22-8LB | reverse complement strand
TATACAACTACTACAAGAAATGGATACAGACAATATAAATCGGATCCAAAAGACTGCAAGGATTGTCCTCTTAGAAACAAATGTACAAAGAGTAAGAACATGACAAAAGTTATCGAACGTCACCTATGGGAAGAGTTTAGAGAATATGCCGATGAGATCCGTCATACTATGGAATGGAAAGAAATCTATCCACAGAGAAAAGAAACCATTGAACGAGTATTTGCGGACTGTAAAGAAAACAATGGACTACGTTTCACAAGGTTAAAAGGCTTGAAGAAAAACCAACAGAATGCTTGGTTGATTTTTGCGTGCCATAATCTGAAGAAAATG
>NZ_QRVI01000007.1 GCF_003458715.1 Eubacterium sp. AF22-8LB | reverse complement strand
TGATGTAACACCAATTCCACACAACGGATGTCGTCCACCAAAACGACCTCGTGGATAGTCACCATACTAAGGAGGTGTCCAGATGAGCACAAAGTTTAAAATTTCGACTATCGAAGAAACAACAAAAGAAGGTAAATTCTTATTAGAACCATTAGAATATCGTTATGGTACACCATTAGGTAATGCACTTCGTCGTGTATTATTATCTTCAATTCCTGGCGGAGCAATCTTCAGTATTCGTATTGATGGTGTTTACCATGAATTTACAGGTATTAAAGGTGTAAAAGAAGATGTTGCTTCAATTATTTTAAATTTAAAACAATTAATTTTAGATATTGATATTCATGATAATGAAGTTTATACACTTCGTATTGATCAGGAAGGACCTAAAACAGTCGTTGCTGGTGATATTGAATGTCCTACTGGCGTTATAGTTTTAAATAAAGAATTACCAATTTGTACTTTGTCAGAAGGAGGTTCTATTCATATGGAACTTCAGGCTCGTTTAGGCCGTGGATTTGTACGTTCTGATGTTAATAAAAGAATGTATCAAAACGAAGGACAACCTCTTGGTATTATTTATACAGACTCACTATATTCACCAATAAAGAATGTTAGCTATGTAGCTAATCCGGTTAAAGGTGATGATGGAAGTATGTATGATTCATTAGAGTTAAATGTTACTACAGATGAAACAATTAAACCAAGTGAAGCATTAGCTGTTGCTGCTAAAATTTTACGTGATCACCTATCAATTTTAGCTACAGTAGATGAAGCTAGCCTTGAAGTGAAGGAAAAAGAAGTTGAAGTTTCAGAAGAACCAGTAGTTCATGCAACTCACAAAATGATTGAAGACTTGGAATTATCAGTTCGTTCTTATAACTGTTTAAAACGTGCTGGTATTGCGACTGTGGATGAATTGACTCAAAAAACAGAAGAGGAAATGATTCACGTACGTAATTTAGGAAAGAAATCATTACAAGAAGTTAAAGACAAAATTAAGGAATTAGGATTGTCTTTTAAGCAAAATAACGGATAGGAGGAAATACCATGTGGAATCGTAAATTGGGACGTAAAGCCGATCATCGTAAAGCATTGTTGCGTAACATGGCAACATCTTTGATTGAAAACGGACAAATCGAAACAACAGAAATGAAAGCAAAAGAATTAAGCGCTGTAATGGACTCATTAGTTACATTAGCAAAACGTGGAGATTTACATGCACGTAGACAAGCAGCAGCTTATGTTCGTAATGTAGAAGTAGATGAAGAGGGAACAACAGCTCTTCAAAAATTATTCAATGAAATTGGACCAGCATATGCAGATCGTAATGGTGGATACACTCGTGTAGTTAAGACACGTATCCGTCGTGGAGATGCAGCTCCAATGGCAATTGTACAATTCGTTAAGTAATTTAATATTAATGAATAATTAAGGCACTGAATCATCTTCAGTGCCTTTTTTTTCTTATAAATTTGTGATTACATGTTGTATTTTATCATCTTTCCAAATAACTAAATCACAATCAAATCCTTCTTTGATTTGACCTTTGTTCTTAAAGCCTAAGACATTCGCAACATTTTGAGTGAAAAATGGGAGTGCTTTTTCATAACCTAATTCATTTTTCAAGAGGATAAATTCATTTTTTAAATTAGAAATAGGTGTGATACCAATCTCTTTAACGGAACCATCCTCATTATAAGTAGACCATGATCCTTGTGCATCACTAGAAATAGTAACTTTATCAGTATTTTTGATTTGTTGAATATAGCTTAATGTTTTACCATTTCCATCACAAGTTAAATCAATTGTTCCTCCTAAATCAGCAAATTTCTTAGCTTGCTCAAATAAATACGGATTCCTTGTGCAATGAGTTGGCTGAAATAATGAAATAGGAATATCAGCTTTTTCTAAGGCGTTAAAAACGGGCTCTAGAGCTTGTTTTTCATCACCCATATGAATTGTTAGGTTAGCTTGTTTTCCGGCAATTAGGCTTGCTGTACGAATTCTAGAAGCCATATGAATCAATTCATCATTGTTTATATGAGTAGATCTATGGTCACTCAATGCAAGCTTTACACCTAGAATGCTATCAATAAATACAATATCATCTTCCATAGACTGTGTTAATGTGTTGCTAGGATATGCATAGCTACCGGTTAAGATATATGCATGAACACCTTTCTGTGTTAATTCTTTCGCTTTCGCAAATAGTTCTTTTGTACTTCTTGTATATCCATCAGTACCTAATAATCCAATGACGGTTGTGATACCTGCATCTAATATCTCTTTTACATCAATAGGTCTTGCTCTAGAAATGAAACCAGCTTCACCACCGCCACCAGTAATATGAACATGGCGATCAATTAAGCCTGGGGTTAAAATGCATCCTGTTCCATCAATGGTTTCAATAGGATATGGAAATTTGATTGTATTGTCGATTTTTTCTATTTTAGAATCTGAAATCAATACGTCTTTTACACCAAGATTTTCTGGTGCATAAATTTGGATATTTTTAATAAGTTTCATACATGTCACCTCAAAATTTATTATATAATAGAACACAAGGTGATGTTATGTTAATTTCAACAGAAAATTTAAAAAAGAATATAAATGATAAATGTATTTTAAAAAATGCAAGTTTTACGATAGAAGATACAGATAAAATAGCCTTAATTGGTGTGAATGGTACAGGAAAGAGTACTTTATTAAAAATATTAGCAGGTATCGAAAACTACGATGCAGGAACAATTATCAAAAAGAATGGAATTAAAATTCATTATTTACCTCAAAATCCAGAATTCAAAACAGATTGTGTGTGGGATGAGATTCAGCTTGTAAACGCAAAGAATGAACATCCAGTAGCTGAATTTGAATTAAAATCTATTTTAACAAAACTAGGCATTATAGATTTTCAAAGTGCTATGTCCAATATGTCAGGTGGACAAAGAAAAAGAGTAGCTCTCGCTTTAGCTTTATGTACAAGTTGTGATTTGTTGTTATTAGATGAGCCCACAAACCATTTAGACAATGATATGGTGGAATGGCTTGAAAACTATTTAATTCGTTCAAAAAGTGCTATTTTTATGGTTACACATGATCGTTATTTCTTAGATCGAGTATGCACGAAGATGATTGAATTGGATCAAGGAGACCTTTATATTCATAATGGAAATTATGAAGTGTATTTAGAGAATAAAGAAACGCGAATTGAACAAGAAAAGGTGGCTGCTCAAAAACATAAGAACCTATATAAAAAGGAATTAGAGTGGGTTAGAGCTGGTGTACAGGCGCGTGGAACAAAATCCAATAGTCGACTTCAAAGATTTGAAGAATTACGTCAAAAACGTTTTAAACAACAAGAAGAGTCATTAAAAATCAATGCAGCAATGCAACGTTTAGGTAATAAAACGATAGAATGTGTAAATCTTGGTTTTACATACCCTGAAAAGACATTATTCCATGATTTTAATTATGTGTTATTACGCCAAGACCGTATTGGAATCATAGGTGAAAATGGATGTGGAAAATCAACGTTATTAGATGTAATTGCAGGATTGAAACAACCAACCTATGGAACAATTGAATATGGAACGACAGTAAAGATAGGATATTTTAGGCAAGCAGATCAAGGCGTAGATTTGAATATGCGTGTTATTGACTATATAGAAGAAGTTTCTAAGGTTATTGAATATGATCGAATGACTTTAAGTGCTGCACAAATGCTAGAACGATTCTTATTTCCAAGAAATATGCATTATACAACATTATCAAGACTTTCAGGTGGAGAAAGAAGACGACTTTATCTTTTGAGAGTTTTAATGCAAGAACCAAATATCCTTTTATTAGATGAGCCTACGAATGATTTGGATATTTTGACATTAGATGTATTAGAAGATTATTTGGATGATTTTCAAGGAGCTATCATTACTGTAAGTCATGATCGTTATTTCTTAGATCGTGTTGTGGATAAAGTATTTGTTCATCAAGATGATGGAACATTTAAACAATATAGTGGTGGATATAGTGATTATTTAGTGAAATCAAAAGATGAAAATAAGAAGGTAGTTGTACAGAAGTCAGTTGAGAAGAAGAAAAGATCTTCGTTATCCTATATGGAGAAAAAAGAATTAGAGCAATTACCAGAAAAGATGGAATTATTAGAAGATGAAATGGAAGCTTTAGACCATCAGATGAATGAGTGTCAAAATGATTTCACAAAATTAAAAGAATTAAGTGATTTGAGAACACAGAAAGAAGAAGAACTTGAAACATTAACCAATCGATGGATGGAATTAGAGGAAAAAAAGGAAGGATAAAGTTTTAATATGCAGAATAGGGAATTTTTTAAGAAACCATTGCATGTATTTTTGCTAGCGATGTTGTGTTGTACATTATGGGGAAGTGCAGCTCCCTTTATTAAATGGGGATATAAATTATTCAACATCGATGGTGTGCCAAGTGTTTTAATGTTTGCAGGGATTCGTTTTATGTTGGCTGGCCTTTTAGTAATACTCTTTGGATCATTATTACAAAAGAAAGTATTAATAGCTAAAAAAGAAAATATCCAAGGCATTTGTACATTAGCACTTTTTCAAACCGCAGGACAATACTTTTTCTATTATATTGGACTTTCACATACATCGGGCGTTAACGGTTCCATTATTTCAGGAACCAGTGCTTTTATATCTTTATTGGTAGCAAGTTTAATATTTCATTATGAAAAAATAACAATACGGAAAGCAGTTGGGTGCTTTATTGGATTTTTAGGTATTTTATTTATGAATATTAGTGGAGCAAGTGCAAACTTTTCACTTAATGGTGAAGGCTTTGTATTGATGTCACAATTATGTGGTTCTATATCGGCTGCCTTTATTAAAAAGTTTACCCAAAATCAAAATGCCGTATTATTAAGTGGATATCAGTTTTCACTTGGAGGCATTCTATTAGCGATAATAGGATGCTTAATGGGTGGCCGTATTTCATTTGGATGGAGTCTAGGACTTCTTGTATTGATTCATCTAGCACTTGTTTCAGCAATTGCCTACACAATTTGGGGATTATTGTTATCTGTGAATCCTGTCAGCAAGATTGGTGTTTATATGTGTGTAACACCTATTATTGGTGTTATTCTATCAAGTATTGTCCTTCATGAATCAAATCAAGCATTCCAACTATCAAGTTTAATTGCCCTTTTACTTGTTAGTTTAAGTGTATTTTTAGTTAATAAAGAAACGCAGACAGATTAATTTCTGCCCCTTTTTATTAGTCAAAAAAAGACCCTAGACTTATCTAGGATCTAATAGTTCAAAGCAGCGACCAACATCACTTGGATAATGTGCATCACTTGCGGTCACAATTTGTACATTATTTTCTTTTAGGATATTTCTAAAATTATCATTTAAACCAATATCTGGATGATGATAAGAATAATGGGCTTTTGTATTGTCTTCCATTTTGATATTGTATTCTTTTGCTAGCTTAGCGATTTTATGGTAGGTAGGATGTAAATCGTAGCCTGGATCAATTGAATACATTTTAATTACATCTGGATGACCGACTTGATCAAAAAGATTGGATTTGATGAGCTTTTCAATAGAGTCATAATAGGATTTATAGATATCAGAAGAATTACGCTTGTTCCAAAGCAATTCTTTAGAAAAGGCATCCATATCGTATAGGTAGCCATCGACTGAGTGGACACTACCTATAAGAAAGTCAAAATTATAGTTTTGGAGTATGGAGGATAATAGACTTTCTGTTTCAGGCGTGTAGCACACTTCGAGTCCAAAGCGAACATCAATGTCAAAAGTTTCTTTTTTTAATGCTTCGATTAATTTTAAATAGTCATCTATGGAGTTTTTTTGTTTTTTTAGAAACCATTTTTCCTGTAACTGAGATACTTCACAAACTCTTTTATAACAGTCTTTAAATTCAAAGAATCGGTGCGTATGATCAAGAATTTGAAGATGTGTGATTCCCTTTTCTTTTGCAGCATCAATGAACTTATGAACATATTCTATGCTTAAATCACCATTTTCTAAATGTGTGTGTGCATCAATCATAATACACTCCTATTTACTATATGTAGATACGCAAATCATACCGTTGATTTTTTCGATAGATGTAGTGTCTACTTTAGAATCTAAATCAATGATTGTATACGCAATATCTTTCTTTGATTTGTTCATCAAGTTTTCGATATTGGCATCCTTCAAAATATCTGTAATTTGAGAAATCATTTTAGGCTTATTGTCATGGATACAAGTAATTCTAAATGGAGAATTCATATCCATTTTAGCATTTGGCAAATTAACAGAATTTGAGATATTACCAAATTCTAAATAATCCATTAATTCTTGAGCTGCTTTGACAGCACAGTTTTCTTCACTTTCTTCGGTTGAAGCACCTAAATGTGGAATGGCAATTACTTTGTCATTTTGAATAACCTTTTGACTAGGGAAGTCAGTTACATAGGCAGCTACTTTATTTTCATCTAATGCTTCTAATAATGCATCTTCATCAACCAATCCGCCACGGGCAAAGTTTAATAGCTTTACGCCATCTTTCATTTTGTCGAAGCTGTCTTTATTGATGAAGTTTTTAGTTCCATCATTTAATGGAACGTGAATAGTGATAAAGTCACATTGTCTATATAAATCATCGATATTTGTTACGTGATTAACATAGCGAGATAAATTCCAAGCAGCATCAACTGACATATATGGGTCATATCCATATACCTTCATACCAAAACGTAAGGCCAAGTTGGCAACCTGAATACCAATGGCACCACATCCAATAACTCCTAATGATTTACCAGTTAGTTCATGACCTGCATATTTCTTTTTTTGTTTTTCCACATCTTTAGCGATGTTATCGTTGTCTTTTTGTGTTTGGATCCATTCAATACCATGATAAATATCACGACTCGCAAGTAACATACCTGCAAACACAAGTTCTTTTACAGCGTTACTATTTGCACCAGGTGTATTGAATACGGCAATTCCTTTTTTTGTACATGTATCAATATCAATATTGTTGACACCGGCCCCTGCCCTAGCAATAGCTTTAAGATTGGCACCATATTCTATATCATGTAGATTTGCACTACGAACAAGAATTGCATCTTCGTCATCCATGTTTTCATTTACTTCATAATTTTCAGTAAATTGATCTAAACCAATTTGGGCAATGTTGTTATAAAGTTTTATTTTAGGCATTATAATTCTCCTCTTCAAATTTCTTCATGAATGCGATCAAAGCCTGTACACCTTCTAATGGCATGGCGTTGTAGATACTTGCACGCATTCCTCCTACGGTTCTATGACCTTTAATATTAACGATTCCAGCTTCCTTTGCTTCTTTAACAAATTTAGCATCCAATTCCTTATCTCCTGTGACAAAAGGAACATTTGTATAAGAACGATCCTCTTTTGCTACTGGATTTGAATAAAGCTTAGAAGCATCAATGTAATCGTAAAGCAATTTTGCTTTTTCACGATTGATTTTTTCCATATTTTCTAAGCCACCAATTTGTGTCTCTAGCCATTCAAGAACTAACCCACAAATATAGATAGCATAAGTCGGTGGTGTATTGAACATTGAATCATTGTCAGCGTATGTCTTGTAATTTAACATGCTAGGTGTTTTTTCATCTGCTAAGCCAATTAAATCCTTTTTAATGATAACAACCGTTAATCCTGCAGGTCCCATATTTTTTTGAGCTCCGGCGAAGATTAAATCATATTTGGATACATCTGTTCTTTCACTTAATATGCAGCTTGATAAGTCAGCTACTAAAAGTTTCCCTTCATGTGGAGGTAATTCCTTATATTTTGTTCCATATATAGTATTGTTTTCACAAATATATACATAATCAGAATCTTCACTTAAATCTTCCTGTTTGATTTTAGGAATATATGTAAAGTTATCCTCTGCACTTGAAGCAACTACATTTACTTTTCCTAATTTTTCATGTTCTTTTAAAGCTTTTTTTGTCCATTGACCTGTATTGATTAAATCTACATTATGTTTTTCAAGGTTTAAAGGAACCATCGTAAACTGTAAAGAAGCTCCACCTTGTAAGAATAAGATTTCATATTCATCTGGGATATTCATCAATCTTTTTAATCTACCTTTACAAGTATCGATAATATCTTTGAATTCACTGGAACGGTGGGACATCTCCATAACGCTCATTCCACTATTATGAGCATCTAACATTTCATTCGCAGCTTTGGTTAAAACCCATTCTGGTAAGCATGCGGGACCGGCACTAAAGTTATATACACGTGTCATTTCGTCACCTCGGTGAAAATTATTTCCACCTTTCCTTTCTCTATGTTTCATGATTATACATTCATTTACATTTTATTTCAAGCAATTTGTTCGCAAAATAAATTCACATGTGTTTATGCGTTGAACAATTTATTTAACATAACCTTAACAGAACTGTTCTTTTTACTTAACAATCATCAAGTAAGATAAGTGTGTCAAAAGAAAAGAGGACAAGGAAAATATGAATAAGTTTGTAAAGGGCGCAATGGTCTTAGGACTATCAGCCGCGATGGTAGGATGTAGTTCTAATGTTGCATCAGATGACAGTGATTCAAAAAGTGAAAGTTTAAGTGGAACAATTACAGCTGCAGGTTCAAGTGCATTGAAACCATTAGTTGATGTGGCAGCTGAACAATTCTCAAATGAAAATCCAGATGTTTCTATTACAGTGGATGCTGGTGGTTCAGGAGAAGGCTTAAAGCAGGTAGCTGATAAAACGGTTACTCTTGGTAACTCAGATGTTGCAGCAGAAGAAAAATTAGATAAGGATCAAGCTAAAGATTTAGTAGATCACCAAGTCTGTGTTGTAACAATGGCTCCAATTGTAAATAAAGATGTAGGTGTTAAAGATTTAACAAAACAACAATTAATTGACATCTTCACAGGTAAAACAAAAAACTGGAAAGATGTTGGAGGACCAGATGAAGATATCGTGTTAGTAACTCGCCCAACTTCATCAGGAACAAGAGCAACATTCCAAAAATATGCATTGGATGGAAATGAAGAAGCAAGCAATGCATCAATGGAAACAGATGATTCTGGTGTATTGTTACAAAACGTAACAGATACAAAAGGTGCAATTGGTTATGTAGCATTATCTTACTTAGTAGACAACAAAGATGTGGATACAATCGCAATTGATGGCGTTGAACCAACATTAGAAAATACTTACAGTGGTGACTACAAAGTTTGGACATTTGAACATATGTATACAAATGGTGAACCAGACAAAGCAACTAAAGAATTCTTAGATTACATCATGGGTGAAAAATTCGGTAAGAAAATGGAATCATTAGGCTATGGTGTTTCTAGTAAAATGGAAAAAACTGATCACTAATTACTAGTTCTTTAACGGACATTGAAACATATGTCCGTTATTCATTTAGTTTGGAGGAATTTGATGAGTCGTAAAAGTATGTTTTGTAAAGAATATTTCTGGCAGATTCTTGTTACAATCGGTGGTCTGTTCGTGATATTTGTAACCCTATTAATTGGAGCCTTTTTAGTTTATAAAGGTTCGGATACATTTTTAAAATTTCATCATACCCTAGGTGAATTTCTTGGCAGTGCCAACTGGGCCCCAATGGATAATGCGAGTTCGAAAGGACATGTAGGTGCGTTAATATTTATTGTTGGTTCATTATGTGTTTGTGGGCTGGCATTATTGATTGCTACACCATTTGCCTTAGGATCATCAATCTTTATGACTGAAATATCACCTAAGTTTGGAGAAAAATTCTATCGGCCTATGGTGGAAATTTTTGCCGGAATACCTAGCGTTGTTTATGGATGGGTTGGATTAACGGTTTTGATCCCGTTTATCAAGAAAGTATTTGATTTACAGGTAGGGCACTCTATATTAGCAGCTAGTTTAGTTTTATCTATTATGATTTTCCCATCTATTACAAGTGTTGCCAGTGATGCCATCCGTGCTGTTTCAAAAGAAACACGTATGGCTGCGTATGGACTAGGATCAACGCGTTGGCAAACTATTTATCGTGTTGTTATTCCTGCTGCATTGCCTGGTGTAATTTCAGGTATTGTATTAGGTTTAGCAAGAGCATTTGGAGAGGCTTTGGCTGTTGCAATGGTTATTGGTCAAACAACAGCGTTACCAACAAGTGTTTTTTCCACTTCAAAAACATTAACAACTGAAATTGCAGCTCAAATGGGAAATGCGATGGAAGGTGGAGAAATGAAAGCAGCATTATGGACAATGGCTTTGTTGTTGTTCTTGATCTCATTATTGTTTATCACCATTATTCATAAGTTTTCAAAACCGAAAGGAGAATAAAAATGGATTCTAGAATTAAAAGAGCAAAAATGGTTGATCAATTTATGACAATCGTCTTCTATGGTATCGCCTTATTCTTCTTTTTACTACTTGTTGGTTTTGCAGGAAAAGTTATTGTTGGTGGATTATTAGGCGCAAAACCAGAAATGTTTGGTTTTACACGATCTGGAAGTATTGGAAACCAGGTATTCAATACAATCTATTTAGTATTTATTTCATTACTTGTTTCTGTTCCTATTGGAGTTCTTGCTGGTATTTATTTGGCCATGTATGCAAAGCCAGGCCTAGTTACTCGCTTTTTAAGAACTTGTATTGAAACCTTGTCATCTTTACCAAGTATTGTTGTGGGCTTGTTTGGATATTTGATTTTCTTAGTTGTATTAGGATTATCTAAAAGCTTATTAGCAGGAGCTTTGTCAATTTCAATTTTAAGTTTACCTTTGATAACAACTACAACAGAAGATGCAATCAAAGGATTACCTGCAGGGTACTATCAGGGAAGTATGGGACTTGGGGCTACTAAGTGGCAAACAATCTTCCATGTATTATTGCCGGCCTGTTTATCACGTATTATGACAGGTGTTATTTTGGCTGCTGGTCGTGGCTTTGGTGAAGCTGCCGTATTGTTATACACAACGGGTTCAGGAAGTGATTTACGTTGGAACAACTTTAGCTTTACCTCTCCAACATCACCTATTAATGTTCTTAGACCGGCAGAAACATTATCCATCCAAATTTGGAACTTACAAACAAATGGGCAAGATCGAGCATTAGCAAACTTATCCAGTGCTGTGTTGATGATTTTGGTACTTGCGTTTAGTATTGGAGCTAATGTCTGGTCAAGACATATTTCTAAAAAACAAGCAGGATTAGAGAAGTAGAAAGGGTTAGTATGAACAATAAATTTACAGTAAACGATTTAAATTTATATTATGGTGATTTCCATGCTTTAAAAAATATAAATTTAGATATTAAAGAAAAAGAAATAACGGCATTCATTGGTCCATCTGGATGTGGTAAATCTACCTTTTTAAAAACGTTGAATCGTATGAATGATTTGGTAGAAAATGCCAAAATTACGGGAGATATTTGTCTAGAAGGTACAGATATTTATAAAAATATGGATGCGATTGAATTAAGACGTAGAGTGGGGATGGTATTTCAACAGCCTAACCCATTTCCAAAGAGTATCTATGACAATATTGCGTATGGCCCTAGAATATTTGGCATTAAAAAGAAAAGTGAATTGGATGAAATTGTCGAAAGAAGCTTAAAACAAGCTGCTATTTGGAATGAAGTAAAAGATCGTTTGCATAAATCGGCATTGGGTATGTCTGGTGGACAACAACAACGTTTATGTATCGCAAGAGCATTAGCTATGCAGCCTGAAGTATTGTTGATGGATGAACCAACAAGTGCTTTGGATCCAATCTCAACAAGTAAGATTGAAGAGTTGACATTAGAGTTAAAGAAAGATTATACAATCGTTATTGTTACTCATAATATGCAGCAAGCTATGCGTATCAGTGATAAGACTGCGTTTTTCTTGTTAGGTGATTTAATTGAATATAGTGATACAGAAGCATTGTTCTCAACACCTAGGGAAAAGAAAACTGAAGATTATATCACAGGGAGGTTTGGATAATGGTTTTACCTACAAAGTTTTTAAAACAAACAAGACAATTAGAATTAACTATGACGCAAATGTCTCAAGACTGTTTAAAAGGTTTATGGTTTTGCAAACACGCCATTTTAGATGGAAACAAAACTTTAGTTCAAGATGTTTCACAAATGCATGAAGAAGTGAGTGAACAAGGAAGAGAGGCTGAACAAATTTGCATGAAGATTCTTCTTCTTCAACATCCTGTTGCCAAAGATTTACGTCGTATTACAGTAGCTACAAATACGATTCGTGATTTAACACGTATTATGGATCAGGAAAAAGAAGTTTCAGAACTTATTTGTGCTTTGAATATGGAGGATTTAGTTGTAGATGATTGTATTAAACAACAATTCACAATTGCCAAAGAAATGATTACACTTGCGATTGAAGCTTTTATTCAAAAGGATGAAAAGGCAGCAAATCAAGTGATTACAATGGATGATCAAGCGGATGCACAATATGAAATGGCGAAAGAAATCTATGTGGATTTATTAGCTAAAAAAGAACATGATACAGGTACATTGGTAGATGTCTTATTAGTAGGTAAATATTTAGAGAGAATTTGTGATCATTGTGTAAATATTGGTAAATGGGTTCTTTATCAAAAGTCTGGTGTTTTTGAAGAAATTGAATGAAAAAAAGCTGTAAGCAAATTTGCTTACAGCGTATTTTTTAACTTGGTGGAGCGTATCGGGATCGAACCGATGACCCCCTGCGTGCAAGGCAGGTGCTCTCCCAGCTGAGCTAACACCCCAAGTGCTTAATAATATTACCTAAATCTTTTGGAAAATGCAAGTATTTTTTGATAAAATTGAAGTATGAAAAACAAATGGACATGGATCATTATTTTATGCCTATTCAATTTTAGTTTAATGACCTTTATATTAACGCATCCAGCAACCAAAAATGTACAGCCTGAAGTTGTGCAAAAGATTTCTAAAAAAGAAGATAAAAAATCTTTTACATTTGTTGGTGTGGGAGATAATTTATATCATGGTGCAATGTATTATTATCAAGATTTAAGAAATGAAGGCTTTAATTTTGATTCTTATTATGAAATGACAAATAAATATACACAGAACGCGGACTTAGCCTATATTAACTTCGAAACTCTATGTATCGGCAAAGAATATGAATTGAGTGGGTATCCGACTTTTAATGGGCCTACAGAAATTTTGTCTGCTGTAAATAAAGCTGGTTTTGACTGGTGGAGTTTAAGTTCGAATCATTCAATGGATCGAGGGGCAGAAGGCTTGTTAAAACAAATTGATATTATTCGAGAAAAATATCCAGATATCATTACAACAGGTTCTCATTCTTCTTCTAAAGATAGAACGCGTATGTTGGTAAAAGAAATCAATGGTATCAAAGTTGGATTTTTAGGATATACCTATGGATTGAATGGGTTTGTGTTGCCTGAAGATAAGCCGTGGCTTGTAGATTTGATTGATAAAAAACAGATGAAAAAGGATATGGAAGCCTTAAGTAAAGTCAGTGATGTGCAGATGGTTTCTATGCATTGGGGAAATGAATATCAAACCTATCCATCTGATGAGCAGGAAGAGCTTGCTAAATATTTAAATAAGATAGGCGCTGAGGTTGTGATTGGTTCTCATCCACATGTAATAGAACCGGCTAAAATTATAAAAGGAAAGAAACAAGATACACTTGTATATTATTCTTTAGGCAATTATACAAGTGCTCAAGATACAGATATGACGATGGTAGGTGGCATGGCAAGCTTTACATTGAATTATGATTCAAATACGAAAAAAACTTCTTTTACAAATACTAAGTTTATTCCGTTGATTACATGGTTTGATGTAGGATATAATACATGGAAGACATATTCAATAGAAGATTATAATGATGCGATTGCTTCTACGCACAATTTAGCTTCAGAATATGATTTGTCAAAAGAATGGGTTCAACAATTTGTTCAATCTGTTATGCAAGATCCAGATGGAATAGAGGTAGTGTTAGAATGAGTCAAAATCAAAAAACAATAGCCGAAAATCGTAAGGCAAGACATGAATATGAGTTGTATGATCGTTTTGAAGTGGGCTTAGTACTTCAGGGTACAGAAATAAAGAGTATTCGAAGAGGAAAGGTGCAATTAAAGGATAGCTATATCAGCTTTCAAAAAGGGGAAGCATTTATTAAAGGTATGCATATTTCACCATATGAATTTGGAAACCGATTCAATCATGATGAAACAAGAGATCGTAAGCTTTTGATGCATAAGCAAGAGATTCAAAAGTTAGAACAATCTGCTCGTGTTAAAGGATACACGGTTGTACCAGTAAGAATTTATTTATATAAAGGATTAGCTAAGCTAGAAATTGCCTTGGCAAAAGGTAAAAATCTTCATGATAAGCGTGAATCTCAAAAGGCGAAGGATGCCCAAAGAGAGATTCAAAAGGCCTTGAAAAATCAGTATTAATAGATTATACTGATGTTCCTTGGGGGCGTTCAGGCATTCGATGAGTAAATGTTTGGATTCAGCCACAGCCACGAAGGATACGTGTAATAACCAACTTAAATTAATTGCTAAAAATAAACTTGCTAATGTATTTGGTATGAACCAAAGCATGGCTTTCGCTGCTTAATTTTATTGCCTACGTTTGGCTTCGCAGCCCCTTTCTGAAATTTCGCTTTCTTATTTCAGACTGAGTGTTAAAGAAAAGAAGATAGAGATAAGTATTGGCTAGTTGCTTATCTTGAAACACCTATAGCTAACCCAAAAGGATTTTTGTTTCCATCCGAAACTTTTGGATAACTAGATGGAAAAAGCTGTAAACGCTGTCTCGTGGGACTTTGCTTAGACAGGAGTTCGATTCTCCTCGCCTCCACCAAAGACTATTAACGCCTATAATGGGCGTTTTTTTCATGCCTTCAATTATTTGGATAAACCATATATAATGGAATGGAAAGAAGGTATAGTATGAGAATTGCAGTCAGTTATAAGGATGGAGAAGTGTTTCAACATTTTGGTCACAGTGAACAATTTAAAATCTATGAAACAGATCATAATGAAATTATTAAGAGTGAAGTGATTTCAATTGAAGGACATGGACATGTTGGTGTTTCGAATGCTTTAAAAGAGAATAATGTAAACATTGTGCTTTGTGGTGGTATTGGACAAGGTGCTAAAACTGCATTGGCTGGGTTTGGAATCCATTCGTTTGGTGGAATTACAGGAAATGCAGATGAAGCTGTAAAAAAATATTTAAGTGGAAAATTAGAATTTACAACGGATGTGACTTGCACAAAACATGAATCTGATGAAAGTCATTCGTGTGGTGGACATTGCCATTAAAAATTCTTGAGTTTTTCTTTTGACACACCTCATATTTGGGTCTATAATCAAGTCAACAATGATGATAAGGATACGAATGCGTTGTATTCAAATGTAGAGAGAGTGTGGATGGTGAAAACACTTTGCGAATAAATGTATTTACTCCCTTTGAATTGCCCTTGAAAAAGTGTGCCGTATTTCTTGCGTTAAAAGGTTTGAGGTGTATACAGAAATTGTATAAACAAAGGTGGTACCGCGTGCGACAGACGTCCTTTGATGGCTGTCGCTTTTTATATGGAAAAATGGAGGAAAGTAAAATGGAATTAGTTAATGTACTAGAAAACGAACATTTATCTATGTTGAACCACTCGTGTGCTCATATGATGGCTCAGGCTGTTAAACGTTTATATCCAAATGCTAAATTTTGGGTAGGACCTGTAGTTTCTGAAGGTTTCTACTATGATATGGATTTAGGGGATGTCAAATTAAAAGAAGAGGATTTGGCAAAAATTGAAAAAGAAATGAAGAAAATTGCCAAAGATGGAAAGAGAATTGTTCGTGAAGAAATCTCTAAGGCAGATGCTTTAGAAATGTTTAAGGACGATCCTTATAAAATTGATTTGATCAATGGATTAGAAGATGGAAACATCACAATCTATCGTCAAGGTGATTTTGTAGACTTATGCCGTGGACCTCATGTTGAGACTGTTAAAATGTGTAAAAACTTCAAGTTGTTGAAACATTCTGGTGCTTACTGGAAGGGTGATGCCAACAATAAAATGCTTCAACGTGTTTATGGTATTTGTTTCGATACAAAAGAAGAATTAGAAGCTCATTTAGAAGCTTTAGAAGAAGCAAAAAAACGTGACCACAAGAAATTAGGTAAAGAAATGGGTTTGTTCACAATCAGTGAATTTGCGCCAGGTATGCCTATCTTTTTGCCAGATGGAATGATTTTACGTAACATTTTGGAACAATACTGGTATCAAGAACATGCAAAAGAAGGATATCAATTCATCAAAACTCCAATTATGATGTCAAAAGAATTATGGGAGTTGAGTGGACACTGGGATCACTATAAAGACAACATGTACACTTCAATGGTAGATGATCGTGAATTCGCAATCAAACCAATGAACTGCCCAGGAGCTTTATTAGTATATAACTCAACTTTGCACTCATATAAAGATTTACCATTGCGTTTAGGAGAATTAGGACAAGTACACCGTCATGAAGCAAGTGGTGCATTAAACGGATTATTCCGTGTACGTACATTTACACAAGATGATGCTCACTTATTTGTCACTCCAGATCAATTGGAAGATGAAGTTAAGAAAGTATTACAGTTGGTAGATCGTATTTATTCAGTATTTGGTTTACCATATGAAATTGAATTATCAACACGTCCAGAAAGTGGATATATTGGTTCAGAAGAAATTTGGGATGCTTCAGAAAAAGCATTGGCACAAGCTTGTGTACATGCAGGAAAAGAATATAAAGTAAATCCTGGAGATGGAGCATTCTATGGTCCTAAATTGGATATTCATATTAAGGATAGCTTAGGACGTGTATGGCAATGTGGTACAGTTCAGTTGGATATGAACTTACCAGAAAGATTTGAATGTAAATATGTAGATGCAGATGGAACAAAGAAAACTCCTATCATGTTACACCGTGTAGTTTATGGATCAGTTGAACGTTTCATTGGTATCTTGATTGAACACTTTGGAGGACACTTCCCATTATGGTTAGCTCCACGTCAATTTGTTGTTATTCCAGTTCACCACGAAAAACATGTAGAATACGCAAATAAAGTATGTGATGCATTAACAGCTCTTGGAATGCGTGCAACAGTAGATTCTCGTAATGAAAAATTAGGTTATCGTGTTCGTGAAGCACAGCTACAAAAGGTTACTTACCAAATCGTAGTTGGTGATGGAGAACAAGAAAACAATACAGTTACAATTCGTCAAAGCGGTAAAAAGGATAGTGTTACGTTATCATTAGATGAAGCTTTAGCTAAATTTAAAGCTGAAGTAGACAATAAAACATTGTTTGGAAAGTAAAATATTAGGGGTCAAAAAATGACCTCTAATTTTTTTTAATATTTTTTAAAAAATTGCTTGCAATAAATTTTTATCCATGTTATTATAAACGGGCGTTACGGATAACGCAGGTTGTTCTAAAAAATAAGAAATCTGGAAATATTCTTGGAGAAGTACTCAAGTGGCTGAAGAGGTGCCCCTGCTAAGGGTATAGGTCGGGAAACTGGCGCGAGAGTTCAAATCTCTCCTTCTCCGCCATCTTATTTTTGGAAAATAGTTTTGGTCCAGTGGTGTAGTGGTTAACATGCCTCCCTGTCACGGAGGAGATCGTGGGTTCGAGTCCCATCTGGACCGCCATTCATGCAGATGTAGTTCAATGGTAGAACACAGCCTTGCCAAGGCTGATACGGGGGTTCAATTCCCCTCATCTGCTCCATTAAAATTAAATATTGGTCCAGTGGTGTAGTGGTTAACATGCCTCCCTGTCACGGAGGAGATCGTGGGTTCGAGTCCCATCTGGACCGCCATTTCAAAATTTAAGTCATCTGAGGATGGCTTTTTTCTTTTGGTTGACTATTTACTTATTTCTCTGTTTAATAAACCTATGATAATAAACGTAAGTGGAAGAACAGATGTGGTAGCTTATTATATGGATTGGTTTGTGAATCGATGGAATGAAGGATTTTTTGATGTTAGAAATCCTTTTAATCCTAAACTGGTCAGTCGTATTTGTGTATCGGATATTGATATGATTGTATTCTGTACAAAGTATCCGATTCCATTATTAGATACAATTCATTTGTTTTCTGTTCCTATTCAGCTACAAGTAACAATTACAGGATATTTTGATGATATTGAACCAAATGTACCAAATAAAAAAGAAGTGATTGAATGTATTAAACAATTATCTTCATATATAGGAAAAGAAAATATCTGTGTTCGATATGATCCAATTATTTTAAATTCTAAATATACTGCAGATTATCATGTTCGTGCATTTCATAAGTTATGTACGATATTAAATGGATCTGTATCAAAAATGATTGTTTCATTTGTGGACGATTATAAAAATGTTCGTAACAACCATTTGATTTATCACAATCCATCGAATGAAGAATATTTGATGATTAAAGGGGCTTTTGAAAAAAGTGCTGCTGAAAATAATTTGAACATTGTTTCCTGTATGGAAAAGGATTATGCGATTGGAGACCCACATGATTGTTGTGTCAGTATTAAATATGCCTTTGAAAGAACAGGAAAACTATTAAAAGAATGGAAGGCAAGAGATTGCCAATGTGTAAGTATGGTTGATGTAGGTGCATATAACTCTTGCTTACATGGATGTAAGTATTGCTACGCGAATTACGATTCTAAACAAATCGCAAAAAATTATAAATTACATAATTCAAAATCTAGTTTGTTAATTGGACAATTAGGTTTAGATGATGAAATAAAAGTTCGAAAAAAATAAAAGTGAAGCTAGTTTTTAGCTTCACTCATTAATTTTGTATAGATTTGAGTTAATTCTTTTTTTTCCTGATCTGTCATTTTTCTTTTGGTCGCATCATGACTATCCAAAGTACCCTCATGTCCATCAATAACTTTACCATTCTTTACTACAAGAACTAATGGAATATACAAAGTAAGGACACCTTCATCGTTATTTGACATATAGTCTTGGATATAAGGTTGGATTTGAGCTTTTTGCTCATCCGTGTACAATCTATTTTTTTCTTCATCCCTAACTTTTACATATTGAATATCAATTCCATTTTCTTGGGCTACCTTTTTCAAGACAGGTTTAGCCTCCTTACACCAAGGACAACTAGAATAACCAAAATATAATACACCGGAATTTTTTTCGATGAAATATTGGATAGCTTCATCAAAGCTGATCTCATTAAATTTTATTTTAGTGTCATCTGTTGAATCACATTTTTCTTCTGTACTTGTCGCATCACAAGCTTGTTTTGAAGAAGAATGCTTGATTTGTGTTTGAGTTTGACAAGCACATAGAGTAAGGCTTAAGAGAATGAGTAATATTTTTTTCATGTTCCTAATATACTAACAAACTAAGAAAAAGTAAAGAAAAAAGCCTCGATGACTCGAGACTTAAAATTCTTTGTGGGGCGGCTGACGCGATTCGAACGCGCGCGTGACGGAGCCACAATCCGCTGTGTTAACCAACTTCACCACAACCGCCATAAATGCTTAACGCTTGTATAATATACCATGTGAATCTACACTTTGCAAGCAAAAAATATAAAAAAATTAAAAAAAGTTCTTTTTTTTTCGTATAAGAGTATATGAAGGTAAAAGAAATGGAAGTGGAGCAACGCCCACGAGAAAAAGCGTTGCGAAATGGCTTAGAATCTTTGAGCGACTTAGAATTAGTTGCCTTGATTCTACAAAGTGGAAATAAGAATCGTTCTGTATTCGAAATTGCGTCCGATGTATTGAAAGAAAGTGAAGGTTTATCAAAATTAATGCAGATGCATGTAAATACATTGATGCAGATTCCAGGGATTCGCGAAGTAAAGGCTTTGCAGCTATTAGCTAGTGTAGAACTTAGCAAGCGTGTATTTAAATCCAAAGCTTATCATGCTTCAATTCTTAAACCAGAAGATGTTATTGAGTGGTTTGAATTTGAATATGGAGCTTTGAATCAAGAATGCTTTATTGCACTCTATTTAGATACCAAAAGTAAACTGATTTCACATCGCGTGTTATTTAAGGGAACACTAAATGAAAGTACGGTTCATCCTAGAGAAGTTTTTAAAGAGGCTTTTCTACAAAACGCAAATTCTGTGTTAATTGCACACAATCATCCTTCGGGGGATTGTACGCCATCCAAAGCAGATTTTGAAGTAACCTATAAAATGATTCAAGTTGCCATGACGATGGGAGTACATTTAATTGATCATATTATTGTAGGAAAAAATCAATATTATTCGTTTAAAGAGCATAAATATCTCGATTGAAAGAAGGAGGGAATATCGCTATAATATAAGTTAGTTTGGGGGATATTATGCGTAAATTTACTCGACTTCAAAAAAGATTACTTACGATTATTGTCGTTCTATGTATACTTGCATGTACAATGGTTGGACTTCGACAAAGTTCCATCACGAACATTGGATATAGTGCATGGACATATTTAAAATATGGATTGATTCAAAATCCACTTTCATCTATTGGCAGTGCTGTCAATGATTTTGCGAATCTGTGGCATGCCTATGATGATAATGAATATTTATCTAAACAACTTGCTGAACAGAAGAATTATCAAACGGCTTATGAGGATGAAAGAAATAAAAATAAGCAGCTTGAAGACTTACTAAATATGAAAGGTGGTCTTTCAAATGCGAAAACCATAAGTGTTAGAGTGTTGGAACGTTCTAGTGATTCATGGTCACAAACGGTGACGATTTCAGCTGGAAAAAAGCAAGGGGTAAAAAAGAATATGCTTGTGACAACAAGCGAAGGTGCGATTGGTTTAGTAGATACTGTACAAACAAGCACAAGTGTCGTTCAACTATTGACTTGTCAGCATTTAAATAATGATATTGCCATCAAGATGTCTTTAGAAGATGGTTCAAGTGTAGAGGGTGTTTTACAATCCTATGATACTGAAAAAAAGGCATATCGAGTTTCTCTGTTCGATAATGATGCGACTGTGACAAAAGGACAGACAGTTGCAACAAGTGGTAAGGGAGGAAACTATCCAAGCGGTATTCTTATTGGGGAAGTAAAGGATGTTTCTTTAAATGATGATTCAATCATTTCAACTGTTTATGTTTCACCAGTATCAAATATGAAGAGCTTCGATTATTGTCTTGTGATTGGAAAAGAGGAAAGTAAATGATAAATAAAGAGCGTTATGCGTTTGTTTTCCTGGCAATATTAGCTATGCTTGATCAGCTGTTCGCATATTTGTTTAGTGTGGATTTTACTTATTCATCACTATCTTTTGTGAGTCATCTATGTTTTTGTGGATGCTTACTCGTTGTGTCACATGAAAAAAGCTTAAATCGAATTTTGTATGCATGCCTTTGCGGACTTTGTGTAGGTATGTTCTTTACAACAGATTGGTTCGTTAAGATGATTTTATTTGGTCTGTTTGGCTGGCTGATTGGCTTTTTTAAGGAAATGATAGATCAAAATCATTGGATGCATTTCGCAATCGTATTTTTAATGATGTTTGTGAGTGATTTACTTTGTTTTTTTGGGCCCAAGCTTCTAGGACTTTTGACAATGAGCTTTGTGAAATGGTTTATACATGTAGAAGCATTAACATTGATTTTCAATGGTGTGGCAATTTTTGTTTTAATTTATATCATCACTGTATTCACTAGATATGCGATGATAAAGGATATTCGATATAAACGAATGGAAAAGTTGAAATTGCAAAATATTCGAAGGAAATGAGTCAAGGATTCGTTTCCTTCTTTTCATATATGTTAAAATAGATACAAAGAGGTAAACAACATGAAAAAATTACTATTACTGGATGGAAACTCCATGCTATTTCGTGCATATTATGCAACTTTATATACACATAGAATGACGACGTCAAACGGTATACCAACCAATGCGGTCTATGGTTTTGTGATGATGCTGAATAAAGCAATTGATATTATTGAACCAGATGAAATATTGGTTGCGTGGGATGCTGGAAAGCCAACATTCAGACACAAACAATTTTCTGCATATAAAGGAACTAGAAAGCCATTAGATGAAGAATTGATTGTGCAATTTCCAATAGTTAGAGAATACTTAGATGCAGCTGGTATTAAACGTTATGAACAAGAAGGATACGAAGCCGATGACATTATTGGTAGTATGGCAAAATGCTGTAAAGATGTTCAAACAACGATATTGACAAGTGATCGAGATTTATTACAGCTAATTGATGCAACGACACATGTTCTTTTAATGAAAAAGGGCTTAAGTGAAATGGATTTGATGGACGAACAAAATCTTTTGGATACCTATGGAATTACTCCAAGTCAAGTTATTGAGATGAAAGGCTTAATGGGAGATACAGCTGATAATATTCCTGGTGTTCAAGGTGTTGGTGAAAAAACAGCCTTGCGTTTATTGAATCAATATTCGACAGTAGAAAATGTATATGCACATATTGATGAGGTAAAAGGGAAGCTAAAGGAAAAATTAGAGAAGGATAAAGACAATGCATTTATGTCTTTAGAGCTTGCGACAATCTATACAAAAATGGAATTGCCATTTGAATTATGTGATTGTGAATTTTCAGGAATTCAAGAGGCAGTGAACGGATTCTATGAAAAGTATGAAATGCGTTCATTGGTCAATCGTACAAAACAAACAAAAAATGAAAAATGGCCATTAAAAGAAGTGGATCATTTTGAAATGATTCAAGATGAAAATGTAATGATTATGCCAGTATGTAGCCAAGAGCCTTATTTAGATCAAAAGCTATATGGCTTTATGGTTCCACTTGATAAAACAATTTATTACATTTCAGTAGAAAATGCATTAGAGGATGCGAACTTTAAGAAGCTTTTGGAAAAGAAAAAAATTATTACGTGGGATACAAAAGAGATGATGCATTTACTAGATCGCTATGGATTTAAATGGAATGAATTTAGTGATGATTTACACATTGCAGGTTTCTTATTAAATTCAACAGCTACAGATAGTGATGCCCTGATAGAAGCCCTTCATATTTCTTTACCAGAATCATTTCATGATGTATCAAAAAAGACCAAAGAAGAACCTGCTTATAGTGTTACAAGAGAAAAGGCTATTTGCCATAGCTTGACGCAGCAACTATTTGAGAAAAGAAGTGAGATTCGATCATCTTTAAAATCACAAAATGTGATTTCTTTGTATGAAGATATTGAAATGCCAATTGCACATGTTTTGTTTTCTATGGAAAAAGAAGGGATTTCAATTCAAGAAAGTTTTTTAGATGAATATGGAGTTTTATTGAATAAAAAATTAGATGAATTAGCCCAACAAATATATGGTCATGCAGGAATGATTTTTAATATTAATTCTCCTAAACAATTGGCAAATGTTTTATTTGATGAGTTGAATCTAAGTGGTGGGGGTAAAAAACGTTCAACCTCTGCTGATGTATTGGAAAAATTACGTGGAAAACATCCAATCATTGAGGATATTCTTGAATATCGTAAGATAGCAAAAGTTTTGAGTACATATATTGATGGCTTAAAGAAGCATATTCGTTCCGATGAAAAAATTCATACGTGCTTTAACCAAACTATGACACAAACAGGCAGATTATCGAGCAGTGATCCGAATCTACAAAATATTAGTATACGAGATGAATTAGGAAAAGAAATTCGTAAGGCGTTTGTGGCTCAAGAAGGATATCACTTGTTGTCAGCTGACTATTCTCAAATCGAGTTAAGAATGTTGGCACATATGGCTAATGAGGATCATATGATAAGAGCTTTTAATGAAGGTTTGGATATACATACTAAAACTGCAACTTTAATTTTTGGTTGCACACCAGAAGAGGTGGATGATCAAAAAAGAAGAATTGCCAAGACTGTAAACTTTGGAATTGTGTATGGACAAACTGAATTTGGCTTATCCTCACAATTACATATCACACGTAAAGAAGCGGGTGAATTTATGCAGATGTATTTCGATAGTTATCCAAAAATTCATCAATATATGAATCAGCTGATTGATTTCTGTAAGGAAAATGGATATGTGGAAACATTGTTCCATCGAAGAAGAGAAATCCCTGAAATCAACGATAAGAATTTTATGACACGTGAATTTGGAAAGCGTGCTGCCATGAATGCACCTATTCAAGGAAGTGCTGCAGATTTAATTAAAATAGCAATGTTGAAAATGGATAAGGCTTTAAAGGATGCGAATGTACAATCAAAGATGTTACTTCAAATTCATGATGAATTGATTTTCTTGGTGCCAGATAATGAGTTGGATTTGATGCAAAATCTAGTTAAAGATACAATGGAAAACGCAATGGAATTAAAGGTTCCATTAAAGGCTAGTATTAGTGTCGGTAAATCTTGGTATGAGGCAAAATAATGCCAGAAGCACCAGAAGTCCAAACGGTTTTAAGTACGTTAGAAACACAAATTAAGGATGTTGTTATCAATGACATATTTGTATATTATCCGAAAATAATTGATAATGTTGAAGTTGAGGCTTTTAAGAAGCAATTGAAAGGACAAGCCTTTCATACATTTTCACGTCTTGGAAAATACTTGATTTTTGGATTAGATGATTATGATTTAATCGTTCATTTACGTATGGAAGGTAAGTTTTATCTTTATGATAAGCTTTGCAAAGATAAACATATTCATCTAGTATTTCAGTTAAGTAATGAAAAATATATGTCTTATCATGATACAAGAAAGTTTGGAAGAATGTATTTATATCCCAAGAAGGAAGATATTCATTCTTATGATTGTTTCAAAAATGTTGGCTATGACTATATGGATGAAAGAGTAAATGGAATGTATTTCTATAATTGTGTTCATTCATTAAAACGAAATCTAAAGTCATGTTTGTTGGATCAGTCGATTATGGCGAGCATTGGAAATATTTATGCAGATGAAATATGCTTTGAAGTAGGCTTAGATCCAAGGAGTCGTGCATCAAAGTTATCAAAGAAGGATTGTGAAAGAATTGTATTCGCAACAAAACGAATCTTACAAGGAGCAACACGTTTTGGAGGAACTACAATTCGTTCTTATACTTCAAGCTTAGGTGTGACAGGGCGTTTTCAGTTGCATTTAAAGGTGCATAATCAAATACAATGTAAAGTGTGTCATCAAAATATAAAGAAAATAACTGTATCACAAAGGGGGACTTATTTATGTCCAAATTGTCAGAAAAGAAAGTAATTGGAATTACGGGATCAATGGGATCGGGAAAAAGTGAGATTGCCAGATATTTAAGGAATAAGTATCCGGTTCTAGATTGTGATCAAGTGAATGCAGATTTATTAAAAAAAGGAAATTTAGGTTATCAGAAACTAAAAGAAATGAATATTGTCGAATTGGATTCACAGGGACAGATTATTAAGGAAAGCTTAGCTTCGTATATGTTTTCTAGTGAGCAGAATCGCAAACGTGTGGAAGCCATTCTTCACCCGTTAATATTTGAAAAAATGCATGAATGGATTCAAAATCAAGATAAATCGATTGTTTTTGTGGAAATGCCCTTGTTGTTTGAAATATCTGCACAAAAACATTTTGATTCAATTTGGTGTGTTGTTGCAGATTTGGATGTGGCACTATCACGCTTATGTACATATCGCAATTTTACGCGAGAGCAGGCTTTGGCAAGACTTACGTCACAAATGAATCCAGAAAAGAAAATGGCTCAGAGTAATATCATTTTACGTAACAATTCTACGGTAGAGCAATTACATATGCAGATTGAAGATGCATTGAAAGAGGAGAATTCGCATGAGAATTGAAGTGCGTTGCATAGAACATTTATCGAGTGAACAAAGACAATCTTTAAGCTTATTATATGGTCCTTTAATAGGGAAAAGCTCGGTTTGTTTATATGAATTTTTGAGTGCCATACAAAATAAAATTGAGCTTGAAGATTTATACCTTATGCTCAGTATGAATGAAGCACAGTTGGACAGAGCTCGAAATCATTTAGAGCAGTATCATTTGATTGAAACCTATATTCATGAAGAAGAAATGTTGATTTTCTTATATGCCCCATTGATGCCAAATAAATTTTTGTGTCATGACGCATACTCAAGATTGTATTTAGCAAGCGTTGGTGTAAATTGCTTCGACAAAGTCAAAATGATGCTACAAAAAGATGTATCCGTTCCTTCAGACTATACAAAGGTGGAGAGTCCTTTGGATGTATCTAGACTAGATGCTTGGAATGAATCGAAGGAAATTGCTTATGAGAAAGTAAAGCCATCAATGAAACAAAAATATGATTTTGACTTTGCGACTCTTTTTAAGGGGATGGATCGAGTGATTCCGGTTCGCTATCGTACAAAGGAAAACTTGGATCGCATTGCTGAAATGGCAAAAATATATGGTATTGATGCAAAGGATATGCGTAAATATGTGCAAAGAAGTATCAATCCTTCAACGCATGTATTTGATTTAGAAAAATTAAAGAATATGGTTATGGGCAATCGAAAAGTTGTAAAAATAAACAAGGATCCATATCAAATGTCACCGGTGAAATTTTTACAGAATAAACAAAATGGAATTCCAGTAGTGAAGTCGGATCAAGCATTGATTGAGCGATTGTGTACAGAATTCCAATTTCCTGTAGAAGTTGTAAATACACTAATTGAGTATACTTTGCAGCAAACACATCAGCAGTTCTCTAGAAACTATGTGGAAAAGGTGGCGGCAAGCTGGGTACGACTTCATGTTGATTCTAGAAAGAGAGCTCTTGAAATTATCAATCAAGGTTCGGTTGAGAATCGAAAAGAGAAAAAGATTGAAAATGTTGTATTAGATGACAAATTTTATACGCAAAAAGAGGATAAGTCTGACAGTCAAATTCAGCAGGAGATGCTTGAGCTGCAAAAGATGTTGAAAGAAGGTAAATTGTAGTGAATTTTAATATTAAGCTATCAGAGGAACAAGTGTTGGAAAGACAACAAAATATTGCTCGTTTAAAAGAAAATGAATTGATTCAAATATTTTTAAAACAAAATCACTTAGATGCATCTTTTGTGGACGAAAACAGTGGAGTTTTATTGCAGTGGCTAAGAAGTATTAATACCTGCAGAAACTGTAAGGGACTGGATTATTGCGCGCAGAAGATTCGTGGAAAGGCAACAAAATTAAAAATAGATGATTCAGGCTTTTTAAATGAATACTACGCTTCTTGTCAGTATGAACAAAAAAGAGATCAGCAGCTGGCTCATCAAAGTAAATTTCGCTTTTCGCATATGTCTTTAAACGATTATTTGATTGATTTAAATGACGATTCCTTTATGAGTGCTGCAAAAGAAAAGGAGTATGGACTTGCATACAATCAAAGTGTGAGTAGTATTCCACTAAATCAAGGTGTATATCTGTATGGAAATCCAGGAACAGGTAAATCTTATTTGATGAAGGGTATCTGTAATTACTATGCTAAGACAAATAAGACTGTATCATTTGTTCAAGTTCCTTTATTGATTCAGGAATTAAAGCAATTTATGACAGATAATGAATATCGTCAAAGAGTGATGAATCATTTGCGTTATAGTGATGTGCTTGTTTTAGATGATATTGGAGCTGAGAGCATTACACAGTGGACACGTGATGAAATTTTACTTCCAGTCTTGGATGAGCGTATGAATAAACAAATGAAAACATATTTTACATCAAATTATTCTATGGAAGAATTAGAGCAGCAGTATCGTCTTGTGAATAAGCCAAATAATACAATTGCGAGTCTGAGAATTTTAGAAAGAATTCGGACATTGTCTAAACCAGTGCAATTATCTGGAAAATCACGCCGTTAGTTAATAATTTCACTTTTCAAATTAGACGTAATGGAGTAGAATAGTTATGACAGAAATGTTTAAAGGAGGAATAGAGTAATGTTAGTATCTGCTACTGAAATGATCAACAAAGCTCACGAAGGTCACTATGCAATTGGTGCTTTCAACATCAATAACTTAGAATGGACAAAAGCTATCTTAGCTGCTGCTGAAGAAGCAAAATCACCAGTTATGTTAGGAGTATCTGAAGGTGCTGCTAAATATATGTGTGGTTTCAAAACAGTTGCTGCTATGGTAAAAGAAATCCACGATGCAATGGGAATTACAGTTCCTGTAGCTTTACACTTGGACCACGGTTCATATGAAGGAGCTAAAGCTGCTATCGAAGCAGGGTTCACTTCTGTAATGTTCGATGGTTCTCACTATGCATTCGAAGAAAACTTAGAAAAATCAAAAGAAATGATCGCCTTAGCACACTCAAAAGGATTATCAATTGAATGTGAAGTTGGTGGAATCGGTGGAGAAGAAGATGGTGTCATATCTGCTGGTGAATTAGCTGACCCTAAAGAATGTAAAACTATCGCTGAATTAGGCGTAGACTTCTTAGCAGCTGGTATCGGAAATATCCACGGTAAATATCCTGCAAACTGGGCTGGATTGAACTTTGATCGTTTAGAAGAAATCCAAAATGTTACAAATGGTAAACCATTAGTATTACACGGTGGTTCAGGAATCCCTCGTGAACAAGTTCAAAAAGCTATCACATTAGGTGTTTCTAAAGTTAACGTTAATACTGAATGCCAATTAGTATTTGCTGAAGCAACTCGTAAATACATCGAAGCTGGAAAAGACCAAGAAGGAAAAGGATATGATCCACGTAAATTATTAAAACCAGGTGCTGATGCAATCACTGCATTATGTAAAGAAATGATGGAAAACTTCTTTGGTTCTGCTGGAAAAGCTGAATAATTAAAGTTTTTAAATAAAGCAGGCTTTTAAGCCTGCTTTTTGTATAATTGGAGGGGAAAACATGAAGTCTGTTGAAATTAATGATTTATTGTCTTATCACTTTTATGGAAATTTAAAAGTGAAGGATGGCGTAAAAGTCTTTGTTGATGGAGTAGCAGCCGAAAAAGACAATGCTTATGAATATACTTTAAAGTGTGTAAAGGATGATAAAGTATATGATTTAACTTCTTTTGGAAAAGAAGGAAGTTTTTATATTGAAAATGAGAATTCGATTCTATTCTGTGGAAATCGTAAAAATATTGAAAAATCCACTTCTCTATATCGTTTATCACTTAATGGTGGAGAGGCTAAAGAAATTGCTCGTTTTGATAAACCAGGAATGAATGTATTGGGCTATTTAAATGAGAAGACACTTGTATTGTTAACTAAGGAAAAGTTAGTTGAAGAAGAAAGTGATTATGAAGTATTTGATGAAATTCCTTTCTATATGAATGGTCAGGGAATCACAAATAAACATCGTAGTCATTTATATACATATAATTTAGATACGAAAGAACTTGTTTGTGTTACAGAAGGTACATTTGATGTATCGAATGCTAAGATTCATGATGGTGCTTTGTATTATACAGGTCAAAATTGGACAAGAAAACAAGCTTTATATGAAGATGTTTATAAATATGATGGTGCAGTAAGTACTGTTGTGGATGCTAAGGAAAGAAGTATTCAAAACTTTGATTTTGTGAATGGTAAAATGGTTCTTGTCGCAAGTACACATGAAAAATATGGCTTAAATGAGAATCCAAAATTCTTTGATCAAGACTTTAATTTGATTGCGGATTGGCAAGAATGTGTTGGAAACAGTGTAGGTACAGATTGTGCTTTGGTTGCAGGTAATGCGATTTTAGTAAATAAAGATGCTTTGTATTTTGTTTCTACAATTTATGATCACAACAACCTATATAAATTAGAAAATGGAAAGATTGACTTGGTATTTGAATGGCCAGGTACAATTCAAGCTTTCGCATTTGAAGATGACACATTGTATTTTATTGGAGCTCATGTTGCTAGTCTTCAACAACTATATAAGGTGGTTGATGGAAAAGCTATTCAATTATCTGATTTTAATAAAATGGAAGATACATATGTAGCAGATCCTGTGGAAGTGAATTTTGGTGAAGATTTAACAGGATGGGTATTATTGCCAAAGGATTATGATGAAACTAAAAAATATCCAGCTATCTTAGATATTCATGGAGGACCTAAAACTGTATATGGCAAGGTGTTCTACCATGAAATGCAAGTATGGGCTAGTAAAGGATATTTTGTCTTCTTCTGTAATATTCATGGTTCTGATGGACGTGGAAACGAATTTATGGATATTCGTGGAAAATATGGAACGATTGATTATGATGAATTGATGCAGTTCACAGATAAAGTATTAGAAACATATCCACAAATTGATGCTAGTAAAGTCGGCGTTACTGGTGGTAGCTATGGTGGATTTATGACAAACTGGATTATTGGTCATACAAATCGTTTTGCGTGTGCTGCAAGCCAGAGAAGTATTGCCAACTGGATTTCATTCTCTCAAACAAGTGATATTGGACCATACTTTGCACAAGATCAACAATCGGCTACATATTATGACAATCAAGAAAAATTATGGTGGCATTCTCCATTAAAATATGCTCGTAATGTAAAAACACCAACTTTATTTATTCACTCAGATGAAGACTATCGTTGTCCACTTTGTGAAGGTCTACAAATGTTGAATGCTTTATTAGATCAGAATATTGAAGCACGTATGTGCTTGTTCCATGGTGAAAATCATGATTTATCACGTACAGGCCTTCCTCAACATCGTTTACGTCGTTTAAATGAAATTACCAATTGGATGGAGCAACATTTAAAATAGGTAGCATTTGTAATTTACAATATTTTTCTAGATTATCCGGATTGAATAGGCTATAATAGATAGGCATTACCTTGAAATGGGGGAAAATGAATGGAAAAAGTCATTAAAATTGAAGGTGGACATCATTTAAATGGAACAGTTCGTATTAGTGGTTCAAAGAATGCAACTGTGGCTTTAATTCCAGCATGCGTTTTAGGAAATGAGCCTGTAACAATTTATGGTGTACCTAATATTTCGGATGTACAGTCTTTAATCGTTTTATTGAATGAACTTGGTGTTTATGTTGAAAAACGAGATGAAGAAACATTATATATAGATCCTACTCATATGGAAAATATTCCTATGGTATCAAAAGCAGTTTCTAAATTGAGAGCAAGCTATTATTTCATGGGAGCTTTACTTGGAAAATTTGGACATGCAGAAATTAAAATGCCAGGTGGATGTTACTTAGGTCCTAGACCTATTGATTTACATTTAAAGGGTTTTGAAGCATTGGGTGCAAATATTCAATATGAAAATGGATGTTATATATTAGATGCGAAAGAATTAAAAGGAACTAATATTTTCTTGGATATCTCAAGTGTAGGGGCTACTATTAATATTATGATGGCAGCTGTTTACGCAAAAGGAAGAACTGTTATTGAAAATGCAGCTCGTGAACCTGAAATCATTGATATTGCCACTTTATTAAATAAAATGGGGGCTAGAATTCATGGTATGGGGACAAGCACGTTAGTAATTGATGGTGTTGATTATTTAAAAGGTTGTATTCATGAAATCATTCCGGATCGAATTGAAGCAGCTACTTATGTGATTATGGCAGCTGCAATGGCAAATGATATGCGTATTGAAAATATTATTCCTCAACACTTGGAAGCCATTGTGATGAAGCTTCAAGAAGTAGGAATCAATATGGAAGTAGGTTCTGACTTTATTCATGTGTTTAAAACAGATAAGCCATTAAAGCGTACAGAAATTTTGACTAAGCCATATCCAGGCTTTGCGACAGATGTGCAACAACCATTTACAGTTTTATTAACACAATGTGAAGGACAGTCAGTAGTCACAGAAACGATTTATACGGAACGATTTAAGCATTGTGCAGAACTAAATAAAATGGGTGCAGATATTGATGTACATACGCCTAGCGCTTTTATTAATGGAAAAACTAAGTTACATGGTTCTAAGGTTACGGCAACAGATCTTCGTTGTGGCGCAGGACTTGTGATTGCGGCCTTAATGGCGGATGGTGTGACAGAAATTCATGATATTTATCACATTGATCGTGGATATGATAACTTAGATGGAAAGTTAGCTCATTTAGGAGCCAAAATGTGGCGTGAAGATGTGGAAGATTAAGATGTATGGTGACATACATCTTTTTTCTTAGTATAATTTCTTTATGAATATGTTGGAAATAACGCAGCAGATGCGTGAAAATCACAAAATAGAATTTAAAGATCAATTAAAAATTGTCATTTTTTTATCGGTACCAGCAATATTAGAACAATTAGTTGGAACGGCTATGAGCTATATTGATACGGCAATGGTTGGATCACTTGGTTATAAAGCTACGGCAGCTATTGGAGTTGTTGCCAGTACGACATGGTTGTTTGGCGGTATATGTACAGCTGCTGTTTTAGGCTTTTCGGTGCAGGTTGCTCAATATTTAGGTGCGGGTAAAGATAAACTGGCAAGACAAGTTGTTTGCCAATCTATTATTTTTAATATTCTTTTTGGCTTGTTTATGGCGTTGATTGTAGTTGGGGCCAGTTTTTATTTGCCTACTTTATTAGGAGCAGACCCATCAATATGCAGGGATGCTACTTTATATTTGGCAATTGTGGGGGCTTTTATTCCATTTAATATGATGGCAATGCTCCATTCAAGCATGCTTAGATGTTCTGGAAATGCTGTGCTTCCTAGTCTTATGAATATTTCAATGTGTGTATTTGATGTTATTTTTAACTATTTCTTTATTTATATACTAAATTTAGGTGTTGCCGGTGCTGCATTAGGAACAGGAATGGCACAATTGGTTGTAGGTTTTATTTTAATGTATATTGTAGTGAAAAAAGAAAAATCTTTGCGTCTTTTGGGTGATGAATCTTGGAAATTGGATAGAAATATATTAAAAAATGTAGTCAATCTTTCGATACCAGCAGGATTGGAAAGAATCACACTTTCTTTAGCTCAAGTTGTTATGACAGGTGTTGTTTCAAGTATGGGAGCTGTTAGTGTGGCCATTAATTATGTAGCTGTTTCAGCTGAAGGCTTATGTTATTTACCGGCCTACGGTATTGGTGGTGCTGCTACGACATTGGTTGGACAAAGTATAGGAGCAAATCGAAAGGATATGGCTAAACGTTTTGCGTATTTAACAACTTTATTATCTTTTGTCCTTGTCATATTTATGAGTGTTATTATGTTTGCGTTTGCGCCATTTTTAGCCTCTACCCTTACAAACAGTCAAGAAGTCATTAGTGGAGCTAGTGAATGTTTAAGAATTGTTTCTTTTTCAGAACCATTGTTTGCGATTAGTATTGTAGTTATGGGGGCTTTGCGTGGGGCTGGAGATAGTAAACGTCCTTTTGCTCTGAATGCATTAAGTATGTGGGGTATGCGTGTTTTACCAATTATCATCTTCACAAAACGATATGGTGTTATTGGTGTATGGGTTACAATGACTTTCGAGCTGGTATTTAGAGGTATTATATTCTTTATTCGTATGGTTCGAGGTAAGTGGTTAGATCAAAATTCAATTAAATAAAAAATTGAGTGGACTTTTTCCACTCATTTTCTTATTCACCAGGATTTGATTTTAATACTTTACCTGTATTAAATAATTCAGCAGCTCTTTTAGCAGCTTCTAAACGGTCTTCTTCGTTTTTATAATCAACATGAACTGTATAGCAGCCACAATCCATACATTGTGCATAGAATCCGTTTCCTTCTTCTTCTAAAATCGAACCACCTTCACATAGAGGGCATTCATGTAGATCAACTAATTCATCAATATTTTGCATAAGAATCCTTCCTTCTTTTTATTCTTATCTATTGTACAATCAAATGCTTAGAAAGTTAAGAGAAATTTAAGGTTTAATAAAGGAATGAAATGATATAATACATCGGTAATAATAAGGGGATGTTATTATGAATCAAAAGGAACGTGTATTTACACCAACGTTTATTGCGAATCTTTTTTTGATTGCAGGAATTGTGTTTTTGCTGCTAAAGGAAAGAATAAACGCATACGTAGGTGATGATGGATTAATGCATGATGGTACTACTTTAATGCTGATAGGATTAGCTTTATTGTGTGTTGGCATAGGTATAAGGATTGTAATATGGATCAATCGAAGGATGAATAAATCTTAATTTGTTTATCCTTTTTTCTTATCTTTCTTGTGATAATTTCTTTTTCTTAATACAATAAATATAAGGAAGTGTTGTATGATAGCTAAACGAAGGAAACATATTTCAAAAATAGTACGCTTTACAATGACTGTTTTAACCAGTCTTTTAATAGTGCTTATTTTAATCATCATATTAATGGTATCACGCATTCAAGGAACGGCTCGTGTTGTCAATTATGCAGGTTTAGTACGTGGAAAGACACAACGAATTATTAAGCTAGAAGATGCAGGCATGCCACAGGAGGAAATGATTGCCGATGTGGATGAATATATTAAAGGTCTTCGTTTTGGAAGTGATGAATTAAATTTGGTTTCACTAGATGACAAGGCATTTCAAATGAAGATGAAAGAATTGGATACATATTATGATTCTTTAAAGCAGGAAATCTATCTTGTTCGTCAAGTTGGCTATGCGAATACGAATATTATTCAAAAGAGTGAAATATTTTTTAACTTATGTGATGTGGCTACAGGTCTTGCAGAGTCTTATGCGCAAAGAATTGCGACAAGGCTGAAACAATTTGAAGTGCTGACAGTTATTGATATTGTGATTCTCGTTTTTATGATTTTGTATGAACTACTTAAGGCTTTGCGTTATGCGAAAATCAATCGTGAGCTCAAGAATAAGGTGTATTTAGATGAGGCAACAGGTTTGCCAAATAAAAATAAATGTGAAGAGATTTTAACTTTAGAAGTTGAACCATATACAGCAATTTGCGTATTTGATTTAAATAATCTAAGAATCATCAACAACCAACAAGGACACGAACGAGGAGATCTATATATTAACTCTTTTGCGAAATGCTTACGTAAAGGTGTTGATGTGAATCAATTTGTGGGTCGTTATGGCGGAGATGAATTTATTGCCTTCTTCAAAGATGTGACGAAAGAAGATGTAACAAGGAATCTAGAAAGTGTTAAAAGAGTATGTGAAAACGGTTCGGAAATACCATTAAGCTTTGCAGCAGGTTATGCATATTCAAATGATTTTTCAGGATTTACAATGCGTGAATTATTTTGTCAGGCGGATAAAAATATGTATATTGATAAAAACCAGGCAAAAATCAAAGAGGCTACAGAGAAACGGAATTTGATTCTGTGTGTTATACAACAATTAAAAGATAAAGGGTATCATTTTTCAGATTGTATCTATTGTGATGCTCAAACAGATGCGTATTTTACTTTGCGTGCCAGCTATTCCTTTTTCTTAGCAGAGGATGGCAGTTATTCAGGTGCAATCGAACAAGTTTTAAATGAGTTGTTTGAAGAGAATCAGAAAAAAGAGTATCGTCATGTGCTACAACTGGATTATTTAAATCAGAAACTTACAAAAGAAAATCCAGTATTAGAGATTCCGTATTGTCATCAAATTAAAGATACGCAAGTAAAAGGGAAAATCATAGCAGTCTATTTAGATGGTGATGAAAAAAATAATCTTCATCATTTTGTGCTAGGCTTCAAAATATATTATGACACAATAGAAATGGATGAAAAGAAACAATTGATGCGTTATTATGATCAATTGAAACAATCTATCTTAGAAAATGCGAACTATATTGAAGCTTTAATGAATATGGCACAATCTATCTTTTCTGTAAACTTAACACAGAATCAGATAGATGGTATTTATGATAAATATATGGCAGAGGATAGAAAACCAGTGTTGCCTTGTGCATATGAAGCATATTTTAAACAATGGAAATATAAAGTGTTAAAAGATTGTTTGGGAAGTTTTGGAATCGTAGAATCGTGTCAAAGCTTATTGGATCGCTATAAGGCTGGGGATAAACATGTTACGGTTGAATATCAAATTCAAATGCCAGATGATCGTGTAATCTGGGTTCAAGAAATGATATTGATGAGTGAAGATGTAATTTATGATGTGGACATACAAAATGAACGTATGATTGTTCGAGCAATTATACTATTTAGAAATACATCTGCATTCCACGAAAAGGATGATAGAGAAAAGAAACAACTTCAATTGGCATATCAAAAAGCAGATTTAGAAAGTAAAGCTAAAACAGATTTTATGAATCGCATGAGCCATGATATTCGTACACCAATCAATGGTATCTTAGGAATGATGCAAATTATTCGCAAAAACTGGGGTGATATGGATAAATTGGATGATTCTTTAAATAAGATGGAGATTTTGACGAAACACTTAAATGAATTGGTAGAAGATGTTTTAAATATGTCGAAATTAGAATCAAACCATATGGAAATTGTGAATGAGCCATTTGATCTAAATCATTTGGTTGAAGAAATGAATAGTTTGATTGATGCCCAAGTATCGCTTCAAAATATTACATATCACAAGCATATGAATAATATAATGCATACACATTTAATTGGAGATGCACTGCAACTAAGACGAATTCTTGTAAATCTATTAACGAATGCGATAAAGTACAACAAACCGAATGGTACGATTGATGCATTTGTTCGAGAAGTGTCTAGTGATAATTCACAAGCTACATTTGAGTTTGAAATCAAAGACACAGGAATTGGTATGAGTGAAGATTATATTGAAAATCATTTGTTTACGCCTTTTTCACAAGCTAAACAAGATGCTAGAACTAGGTATGAAGGCACTGGCTTAGGTATGTCGATTGTGAAGGGCTTAGTGGATAAGCTTGGTGGAAGTATTGAAGTAAAAAGTGAAGTTGGAGTAGGTACACAAATTAAGGTCGTTCTTACTTACCAATTGGATAATTCTAAAAAAGAAAAACAAGATACTTCAAAATTGGATTTAAAGGATAAAAGAATTCTTTTAGTAGAAGATAATGAAATCAATATGGAAGTGGCTGAGTTTTATTTGAATGCCGTACATGCCAATGTAGATAAGGCATGGAATGGTATAGATGCTGTAGAAAAAGTTAAGGAAGAACCAAATAAGTATTCTTTGATTTTGATGGATATTATGATGCCAAAAATGAATGGGGATGAAGCGGCTAAATGCATTCGAAAAATCAATCCATCCATTCCAATTGTCGCAATGAGTGCACAATCAGAATATACAATTGATCAAACGATTATGAATGATTCAATCTCAAAACCAATTGATGAACAAAAACTTAATCATGTATTAAGAAAATATGTGGCATAGATAAAGACTTGATTTGAATTCAAGTCTTTTCTAGTACTATGCAACTGATAATTGATAAATTGACAAGCCAGGTTGGTGGAATGCAACCGCAAATTTTAGTAGACTTTGGCTAAGGAGGAAGAACTATGATTCTAGCCGATAAAATAATTGAAGAAAGAAAGAAGAATGGGTGGACACAAGAAGATCTTGCACAAAAACTAGGTGTATCTAGACAATCCGTTTCAAAGTGGGAAAGTGCAGGAGCTATTCCAGATTTAAAAAAGATCATTCAGTTGGCTGACTTATTTGGAGTGAGTACAGATTACTTGTTAAAAGATGAAATCGAAAAAGAAAATACAGAGACAATATGCGATACAGATTGTGAATTACATCGTGTGAGTATGGAAGAAGCAAATGCATATATGGATGAAAAGAAAAAAGCAGCACCTATGCTTGCGAATGCGACAACATTATGTATCCTAAGTCCAATTCCTTTGTTCTTAGTTTCAACTTTCAATAATGGCTTAACTATTGGTATTGCGTGTACCACATTATTAGGTATGGTTGCACTTGCAGTATTTATCTTCATTAAAACAGGAATTAAATTGAGTCCTTTGCAATATTTGGAACAAGAACCCTTTGAAACAGAATATGGTGTAACAGGATTTGTCAAAGAAAAGAATCAAAACTATCAAGAACATTATTCTTTCTGTCTAGCATGCGGTGTTGTTCTATGTATCCTATCGGTAATTCCGTTGATCATTGCAGGTTGCATGGAAGCATCTGATTATGTGTGTACATTATGTTTAGCTGTATTACTAATTTTGGTTTCCATTGGCGTGAATATTCTAATTCGTGTTTCTACGATAAAAAGTAGCTATGATACATTGCTGCAAGAAGGTGATTATACGAAAAAAGAAAAGCTCGCAAAGAAGAAAACTGAAACATTCACAGGTGCATATTGGTGTCTTGTAACAGCTGTTTATCTTGGTTGGAGCTTATGGACTAAGCAATGGGATTTAACCTATATAATCTGGCCGGTTGCTGCCGTCTTATATGCTGCAATGTATGGAATTGTAAAAATGGTAATGAAAGTGGATTAAAAGAAAAGGCTGTACTTTTGAAGTACAGTCCATTTTTTTAGTCGTCCATTTTAGAGACTTTATTGAAAATGAAATATCCAACCACAAACATGATAGAGAGAGCGGCAACACCTAAGTTTTGTTTACCTGTAATTTGTGTTACAACACCAATCAGCATAGTTCCTAAAAAGCTAGCGCCTTTACCACAGATATCGAATAGTCCGAAGTATTCACCGCTGGCATTTTCTGGAATGATTTTTGCGAAGTATGATCTAGATAAAGCTTGAATACCACCTTGGAAACATCCAACCGCAACTGCTAATACCCAGAATTCCCATTGCTTATCCAATTGTACGGCAAATAAGGCAATTAAGAAGTATGCGATGATTGCGACTTTAATTAATGAAGCTGTGTTTTTTGTTTTCGATAATACCGCAAATGTTAAACTTGCAGGGAAGGCAACAATTTGTGTCAACAATAAGGCTAATAGAAGTCCAGTTGTATTTAATCCTAAACTTGTACCATATGCGGTAGCCATATCAATGATGGTATAAACACCATCAATATAGAAGAAGAATGCTAGTAGGAATAAGAAGACTTTCTTTTGTTCCTTTGCCTTCATTAAAGTGTCTTTTAAACGAGTAAAAGTATCCAAAGCCGGATGTGCTTCTGGTTCAATATAGTATTTTTGTTTGTAGCTTTTTACTAAAGGAAGTGTAAAGGCAATCCACCACACAGCATTTAAAATAAAGGCAATCATCATAGCTGTCTTTAATGTCATGCCCATTTTGTCATACATTAATACAAAGACTAAACTAATAATAAATGGAACAACACTACCAATATATCCCCAAGCATATCCTTTGGAACTCACAGCATCCATTCTATTTTCTGTAGTGATGTCCGTTAACATTGAATCGTATACTATCAAAGATAATGAGTAAGCAACCTTTGCAGCTATAAATAGTACTAGAAACGCAAACCAAGAACTAGGAATCCAGAAGCATGCAAGGGCTAATGCTCCAAGCATTGCGGTTGTTAAGAAGATTTTTTTCTTGTGATCTTTATAATCAGCTAATGTTCCTAGGATTGGACCAGCAAGTGCAACAATCAATGTTGAAAGACTGGCTGCATAGCTCCAATAACTTAAGTAGTTGTGTTCAGCTACACCTTGTGAGCTTGAAAGATAATTAAAATAAATAGGAAGAATTGTTGCGACTAATAAAATAAAGGCAGAGTTTCCCATGTCGTAACAAATCCACTTGAATTCAAGTTTTGTTAATTTGTTTTTCATTTGATTTACCAACTTTCCAAAAATAATTATAACAATCCTGTGTATTGAACTTGTTAACTATTTGTTAATTTAATGATATATGTTTTAGGACGAATAATCTACAACAAAGTGAACATATTTTATAAGTTGTCGTTATTTTCATTTGAATACATGAAAATAATTGAAAAATGAGTATAATAATACTGATAAAAAAAGAAAATGGAGGAGATTATGGGTTATCGTATAGGATTCGACATTGGAAGTACAACAATCAAAGCGGTTGTTATAGATGAAAATAACCAAATCTGTTATAAAAGTTATGAAAGGCACAAGGCGCAAGTGCGCCAAAAGGCTTTAGATAAATTAATAGAATTAAAAAAATATACAAAGGAACCATTTAAATTCGCAATCAGTGGATCTGGTGCCTTAGGACTTTGTGAGCAAGGGGAATTACCTTTTGTTCAAGAAGTGTTCGCAAGTGCAACAGGCGTTTCTAAATTATATCCAGAAACAGATTGTGCTATTGAGCTTGGCGGAGAAGATGCGAAAATTCTTTTCTTTCAAGGAAGTGTAGAACAAAGAATGAACTCTACTTGTGCTGGAGGGACAGGTGCTTTTATTGATCAAATGGCAACCTTATTAAATATGTCATTGGAAGAAATGAACGAAGCTAGCTTAAACTATCATCGCTTATATCCAATCGCATCACGATGTGGTGTATTTGCGAAAACAGATATTCAACCATTAATTAATCAAGGTGTGGATAAATGTGATTTATGTGCAAGTATATTTCAAGCGGTTGTGGATCAGACAATTACTTCGCTTGCACAAGGAAGAAAAATCGAAGGAAATATTCTATTTTTAGGTGGACCACTTTACTTTATGAGTGGCTTAAGAAACCGATTCGTTGAAACTTTAAAATTGACAGATGTGCAGGTAAACTGTCCTGAAACGGCAATTAACTTTGTGGCTTTAGGAACAGCGCTTTGTGCAGATAAAGAATATACATATAATGAGTTGTATAAAATACTAGAGGACTTGGTGCATGCACCGGCTAAATTGGCAGAATCAAAGCCTTTATTTGAAAGTGAAGAAGATTATCAAAAATTTATTGAGCGTCATAAATCGCATGATGCAAAGTATGCCAAGTTAAAGGATTATGCAGGCAAAGCGTATTTAGGAATTGATTCTGGTTCTACTACCACAAAATTGGTTTTACTCGATGAAAATGATGCGATTTTATATGATTCGTATACATCAAATAAAGGAAATCCACTCGATGTAGTATTGGAAGACTTAAAAAAGATTTATGAAACAAACCCAAATATTAAAATCTATGGAGCCTATGCGACGGGGTATGGAGAAGAATTGATGCGTCATGCCTTCCATTTGGATGGTGGGATTGTTGAAACGATGGCACACTATACGGCCGCACGTTCATTTAATCCAGAAGTAGACTACATTCTAGATATTGGTGGACAAGATATAAAATGTTTTAAAATTCGTGAAGGACACATTGATGATATTGTGTTGAATGAAGCTTGTTCAAGTGGGTGTGGTTCATTCATTGAAACATTCGCAAAATCACTTGGATATGATGCGAAAGAATTTGCAACACTTGGCTTGAAATCAAAACATCCAGTTGATTTAGGAACGCGTTGTACGGTATTTATGAATTCAGGTGTGAAACAAGCACAAAAGAATGGTGCTAGTATTGAAGATATTTCGGCAGGACTTTGTAAATCTGTTGTAAAGAACGCATTGTATAAAGTGATTCGTGCAAAGAATAAAGATGATATTGGAAAGCATATCGTTGTACAGGGTGGAACCTTCCAAAATGATTCAGTGCTTCGTTGCTTTGAGCAAGAGCTTGGACTTGAAGTCATTCGACCAAGTATTGCCCCTTTAATGGGAGCTTATGGAGCGGCTTTATACGCAAAAAAATTACATCGTACTCGAAGTAATATTTTGAATTATGAACAACTTGTTAAATTTACGCATAAATCACAATCTGTTGCTTGCCAAGGCTGCAACAACCATTGTTCATTGACCATTAATACATTCAATGATGGAACGCGCTTAGTTGCGGGAAATAAGTGCGATAAGATGGTACATCGTGTTGAAACAAAGAAGGAAGAACTTCCAGATCTATATAAGATCAAAACGGATATGTTGAATGCGCAAAAGAAGAAATTTTCGCATGATAAAAAGATTGGTATGCCTCTAGTTTTAAATAATTATGATCTATTACCGTTCTGGACACGTTTCTTTGATAGCTTAGGCTATGAAATTGTATGGTCAACACCAAGTACAAAGGAAATGTATCATTCAGGACAACAAAGCATTCCAAGTGATACGGCATGTTTCCCTGCAAAAGTGGTGCATGGACATATTCAACAATTGATTGATAAAGGTATGGATGTGATTTTCTATCCATGCATGACATATAATGTGGACGAACATCAATCGGATAATCATTATAATTGTCCATTGGTTGCCTACTATCCAGAAGTAATCGCAGCTAATATGGATTTTGATAAGACAAAGATTGTATATCCATTTATTAGTTTTGATGACAATGCGACTTTTGCGAAGGCAATTCGTATGCATTTTGAAAAGGTGGGTATTCATTTTAATGAAAAGGATATTATTATTGCGAAAAATGCAGCAATGAATGAGTATGAAGCTTTTCATGAACAATTAGTAAAAGAACATCGAAAAGCAGTGGAATACGCACGTGAAAATAATTATCCAATTATAGTGCTTTGTGGACGTCCATATCATTTAGATCCGTTAATTAACCATCAAATGAATCAATTATTGACACAGTTAGGTTTTGTGGTTGTCAGTGAGGAAAGTGTTCCTAGACAAGCAAAACATAAAGTGAATGTGTTAAATCAATGGACATATCATGCCAGATTGTATCAGGCAGCACACTATGTGATTGAAAATAAAGATATGAACTTGATTCAGCTTGTAAGCTTTGGCTGTGGTATTGATGCGATTACGAGTGATGAAGTTCGAGATATATTAAAGGATGGAAATAAATTTTATACACAGATCAAAATTGATGAAATTGATAATTTGGGTGCGGCAAAAATTCGTTTGCGTTCCTTAAAAGAGGCAATTGCCCAACAGAAAGGAGCATAAAGTTGAGCTTAGAATACACATTATTTAATTCTGATATGAAGAAGGATTACACAATTTTAGTTCCTTCTATGCTTCCCATTCATTTTCGCTTATTGACACCAGTCTTTGCGAAGAGTGGATATAAATTAGAAGTTTTAACCAATGAAGGAGAGCAGGTTCGTGAAGAAGGATTGGCACACGTGCATAATGATACTTGTTATCCGGCTTTGTTGGTGATTGGACAAATGATTGATGCTCTAAAGAGTGGTAAATATGATATGAATCATGTAGCTTGTGCTATTACACAAACGGCAGGAGGGTGTCGTGCCAGTAATTATCTTTCATTATTAAGAAAGGCCTTGGCTATGGAAGGATGGCAACACATTCCTTGTTTATCGGCCAATGCGAGTGGACTTGAAAAAGGCAGTAATGTTGAATTTACTATGTCTTTGATTCTTCGCGTATTGTATGGAGCTTTATATGGGGATGCATTGATGTGGTTAAGCAATCAGGTAAAGCCTTATGAACTTGAAAAAGGAGCTACAGATAAAGCGGTAAATCAATTTATCGATGAACTAATTCCAACATTTGAGCATGGTTCTTATAAACAATCAAAGCGTATTTATAAAAAGATGATTGAAATGTTTAAGGCTATTCCACAAGATCGTACTCAGACAAAGATTCGTATTGGAATCGTTGGAGAAATCTATATGAAGTACTCTCCGTTAGGAAATCAGCATTTAGAAGATTATTTAATTGAAGAGGGCTTTGAACCTGTGCTTTCAGGTGTTATGGATTTTGCACTATATTGCGTTGAAAATTCAATTATTGACTATGAATACTATCATATGCATGCGAAAAATCACTATATATACAATATAGTAAAGGATGTTATTATGCGTATGCAGAAAACGTTTAGAGATATGGTAAAAAAGGATGGGACATTTAATGTGCCGGATGATTTTAGTGAAGTGATTGAAAATGGAAAAGCCTTTATTGACCCAGGTGTAAAAATGGGTGAAGGATGGCTTTTAACAGGTGAAGTTGTTTCATTGATTAAATCAGGTGCTTCAAATATTATTAGTGCGCAGCCATTTGGTTGCTTGCCGAATCATATTGTAGCTAAAGGAATGGTTCGTAAAATTAAGGATCAATATCCTGAAGCTAATATTGTAGCGATTGACTATGATCCAAGTGCATCGAAGGTCAATCAGGAAAATCGTATTCGTTTGATGTTGGCGAATGCCAAGTTAAGTGCAGAAATGAAGGCGAGTGTATGATGGAATTTGTATATGCTTATGCATATTTTATTTTGTATGCCTTTCTAGGATGGGTATGCGAAGATTTATATTGTGGAATTCCGGCAAAGAAGTTTATTAACCGAGGCTTTTTATATGGACCATATTGTCCAATTTATGGATTTGGTGCTTTATTAGTATTATACCCATTATTATTTGTGAAGGATTATCCAATCCTTGTGTTTATTCTTGGTGTTATTATTACAAGTACCTTGGAATATATTACAAGTTGGGTGATGGAAATTTTGTTTAAAACAAGATGGTGGGATTATTCCGAACGATTCATGAATATCAATGGTCGTGTTTGTTTGTTGAATTCAACTTTATTTGGCATTATGTCCATTGTAGTTGTTTATATCATTCATCCTATTATTCAAGATATTGTTTTAGATATTCCATTTACGGCATTAATGAGTTTCTTATCTGCCTTTACAATTGGCTTTGGCATTGACTGTGTATTTACTGTACTTGCCTTGCTTTGCCGCAAGAAAGTATTCCAAAAGGTACAAACACAGATGGAGGCTTTTAAAAAGGATTTCGAAGCAGAAAGTCAGTTGCGTGTTCAAGAAGCCCAAGAAGCTTTCCAAGAATGGATGCTGTCTCGTCCAGATTTATCAGAGCGTATTGAAGAATTACAGAATAGTTTGGATAACTTCTCTTTAGAAGCAAAAAAACATATTTCAAGGGCCTTCCCAGAACGTCGTATTTCTACTGAGATTCGTAATATTGTAGCCGATGGAAGATTGGCTATTGAAAAACGAAGATTGAGTGCAAATAAGAATGCAGAATTCTGTGAATTAACAAACATGGTCATGATTCAAGACGATAAAGGAAATGTTCTTGTACAAGAACAACAGAATCCAAATGGATATACGTTGCCAACAGGTCATATTGAGCTTGGTGAATCTTTTGTTCAATCAGCGATTCATGGTGTGAAAGAGAAAACAGGTTTGGATGTTGATCAATTAAAGCTTTGTGGAACAAAACAATTTACATCGAGTGATGGTTGTAGACATATTGTTTTCTTATATAAGACGAATGTGTTTAATGGAAACAAAAATGAGGAATCCAATTGGATTCCACTATCCAAAATTCATGATTATAAGCTGATTTCAGGCCTGGATGATGTGCTTGATGTGTTTAAAGAATTGGATTGTAATGAGCTTTATTATAATGCTCAATATCAATTAAAAAAATATTAGACTTTGTGGTTTACAAACAAAGTCTTTTTTTGTTATAATAACAAAGCAGGTTTATGCCTGTTCTCTGCTTCGCAAGAAGCCAAAAAAGACCAAAGGGAGGTGTACACATGAAAAAATATGAAATTATGTACATTGTAAATGCATCTTTAGATGATGCAGCGTTCAAAACAGTTTCAGATCGTTTACATGCAACAATCACTGACAACGGTGGTTCAATCGACAAAGTAGATGACTGGGGTGTGAAAGAATTCGCTTACGAAATCGATCACATGAAGAAGGGACACTATGTAGTTATCAACGTAACTGCAAACAATGCAGGAGTTTTCGAATTCCAACGTTTGTCTCGTATCAGCAACAATGTAATTCGTATTATGGTTGTTAAAACTGAAAGCGAAAAATAATCGAGGTTAAATAAAAATATGATCAATCGAGTAGTATTAGTTGGGCGTTTAACACGTGATCCTGAATTACGTAAAACGCAAAGTGGAACAAGCGTTTGCTCATTCACAATGGCAGTTGGCCGTCGTGTTTCAACACAAGGACAGCCAGATGCAGATTTTATTAACTGTGTAGCTTGGAATAAAACAGCTGATTTAATGACACAGTATTTACACAAAGGTTCATTGATTGGTTTAGAGGGACGTATTCAAACTCGTTCTTATGATAATCAACAAGGACAAAGGGTATATGTTACAGAGGTTGTTGCAGAAAGTGTTCAATTCTTAGAACCAAAAAATGCACAATCAAATTATTCAGCTCCAAGCCAAGATTATGGAATGAATCAAGGTTTTGCTCAAAATACATATGCTGCTCCTGTGCAGAATGGATATAATCAAAATTCATATTCAAATCCTGTGCAGAATACAAATAACGCATTTGATTCAACATTCAATGCAGATGACTCACTAGATATTGCTAGTGATGATTTACCATTCTAGAAAGGAAGGACTTACTTATGGCATTTAAAAAACAACGTATGGGTCGTAAAAAAGTTTGTTACTTCACTAAGAACAAAATTAAGGAAATCGACTACAAAGACGTAGAATTATTAAAACGTTTCATCAACGCTAACGGAAAAATTATTCCTAGACGTGTTACTGGAACTCGTGCAAAATACCAAAGAATGTTAGCAACAGCTATTAAACGTGCTCGTCAAATGGCTTTGTTACCTTACGTGGTTGACTAATTAGACTTCATATATTGAAGTCTTTTTTTTATTTTTATATAATATTATTATGATTAAAACGAAACAAATCACAAAAGGTGCTATGGTTTGCGCTATTTATGGAGCTTTATTATTCTTAAATCAACAAAGTGCATTAATGATTGAATCCAGTGCTTCTTGGATTTTTGCTTTTCCTGTGCTCATTTATACCGCGATGAGTGGAGTCAAAATGGGAGCTTTAGTAACCGTCTGTATGGGCTTGATGACAATGTTTTTCGGAGGATTTACAACATGGTTTTATAGTTGGACCTCTTTATTGATTGGCTTTTTATATGGAATAGGTGTTTTTAAGCATTTTAAGAACATGACAAATTTTATATTTTGTTTTATTCTATCTGTTCTAGCGAACCTATGCATTATTCTATTGTGGAGTACATTATTTGGAATTGATTTTTATGAAGATTTCCATTTAATTTCACAATATATTCCATTCATTAGTTTAAAGGTATTCACATATCTTATGATAGGCATGTTGGGCCTTTTACAGGCTTTATGCATACATTTAGTGGCATTAATGATCTGTATGCGAATGCATATGGATATTGTGCCACTGCAGCCTTTATCAAAGATACAAAGTCCAAGATGGGTAGGCGTTTTCTCTATTGTCATTTGGATTGGGTTCTTTTTAATTCAAAATGTGATAGAATGTCCAACGGGGATAGTTGATTTTACACAAGTTATTTTCTTTGTAGATTGTACTTTGTTACTATATTTTGGCGTTGTTTACTTTATGAGTTTATGTGTGAAGCACCAAAAAAAGAAATGGTCATTTATTTCTATTTTTGGCGCATTTATACCAGGACTTAACATGTTGTGGATGTTGATGGGAGAGTTAGACTGTCTTTTGCAGTTGAGAAGAGAATAGAGGTTTTCTATATGAAGCAGTTTGAAAAGTGGCGCAGTTTATGTGCTACAGGCCTTGTTTTAGGTCTTATTTTATCGATTCTGTTGTTTGTGAAAAAAGAATATATTTTCATGTTTGTTGCCTTAATCTTAGTGTTTATATTTACTTTTGCCTTTTTTGGTTTTTGGGCAGCCTTGAAAAAGCATGGGATGAAAACGGAAGTCGATATTTCTAGAGTTTTAGGAAAAGATGCGAAAGATGCATTGAATTTTGGAGATGTTGGTATTCTTACTTATAATGAAGAATATATTGTGACATGGGCCTCACCTTTTTTCAAAGAAAAGGGAATTGAATTAACGAATAATAAACTAACAAGCTGGATTAGTAATATTCGTACTTTATTTGATGATGATGTGGATATGGTGATTGGAAAGGCAGAAGGACATGTTTATGAAATCACGCGTAAAAGAGATGCTCAAATATTGTATGTGAAGGATATTACGGATTACTATAATATGCGCCAGCAGTATTTAGATAACGAAATCGTGATTGGTTTATTGCAGTTGGATAACTACATGGAATATCAGTCTTATGAAAATGAAGAAATCATGGCCCAAATCAATACACATTTAAGAGCTTCTTTAGTTACTTGGGCAAAAGACAACAAAATGTTTGTCAGACGTTTACGTTCAGATCGTTTCTTAGTTATTTTAAATAAAGAAATATTAACTGAGGTGCGTAAACAAAATTTTACGATTTTGCAGTTAATTAAGGATGAAGCAAATAAGTTAGATGTATCAATTACGTTGAGTATGGCCTTTGCGTATGGATCCAATGATTTTACTGTGCTAGATGATATGGTCAACGAATTGATTGAATTAGCACAAAGCCGTGGTGGAGATCAGGCAGCTATCCGTGCGAGTGGAGGAACCGTTCAGTTTGTGGGTGGAAATTCCGAAACAACTTCTACACGTTCAAAGGTTCGTGTGCGTATTATGGCTCAATCTATTCAAGAAGCGATTATGGAATCGAATCGTGTTTATATTGCAGGACATGTCATGAGTGATTTTGACTGTATGGGAGCTTGTCTTGCCTTATCAAACTGGGTACATGCGTTAGGCAAGGAAGTATATATTTTATTAAAAGATGTACCTAGAGATGAACAATTGCAGGAAGTAATGAATACATTTAGAAGTGTAGTGCAGGAACGTCATACTTTGATTACACCAGATGAAGCTATGGCAACCATGGACTTCAATAAGGATCTATTGATTATGGCTGATCATGGTATTCCGGCTATTTCGAGTGCGAAAGAGTTTGTGGATCAATGTAACCGTATTTTAGTAATAGATCATCATAGACGTAGTGACACGTTTGTAAAGCACACTTTATTAACGTATGTGGAAAGTACGGCAAGTTCAACTTGTGAATTGATTGTAGAATTACTTCAAAATATTCCAAACCATATTCCAATCTATGAATTGGAGGCTACTGTTATGTATTTGGGTATTTTAGTGGATACAAATCGATTTAAAATGCATACAGATGCTCGTACTTTTGAGGCGGCAGCAGCTCTACAAAATTGGGGAGCTAATACAAAGCGTGCTGAAAAAGCATTGTGCGAAGACTATTTGTATTTCTCTATGAAGAATGCGTTGATACAACAGGCTCGACCTTACTATGATCATTTTATGATTGCGGCTATTGAGGATGAAGTGTTAGAAAAAACAATGATGGCACAAGTGTCGCAGGCATTATTATTGATTAAGGGTTGCATGGCTAGCTTTACAATTGCGAAGGTTAGAACAAATCCTAGTGCAGTAGCGGTAAGTGCTCGTAGTGATGGTTCTTACAATGTTCAAAAGATTATGGAAAAATTAAATGGTGGTGGTCATTTTAGTGCAGCTGCCGTTGAAAGAGAGGACGTATCCGTACAACAGATGAAGGATATGATTCTAAAGTGTATTGAGGAGGAACAGAAAAATGAAAGTAATATTGCTTAAAGATATTCGTAAATTAGGAAAAAAAGATGATGTAGTAGAAGTAAGCGATGGTTATGCAAGAAATTTCTTGTTCAAAAATAAATCGGCTATTGCGTATACAAAGGGTTCTGCCAAAGTTCTAGATCAACAAATGGAAGAAAGAGCAGAGCATGAAGCAGAATTAAAGAAAGAGGCAGAAGCTTTAAGTGAAACTTTAAAGGGAATTACTTTAGAGTTTAGATTGAGTACAGGTAAAAATGGTGCTACTTTTGGTTCTGTTTCAAGTAAACAAATTGTTGAAGCCTTAGCTAAAAAAGGAATTCGTGTAGATAAAAGAAAACTTCAATTGGAACAATCCATTGCCTCTTTAGGGGTAACGCGTGTTCCTGTTGATTTATATCGTGGACAAGTGATTGGTGAAATTGTTGTTCATGTAAGTGAAAAGGCATAATATGTCTCGTGAAATGCCTAACGCAGTTTCTTTGGAACAATCTGTGCTTGGTTCTTTAATGGTATATCCAAGAGTCATTCAAGATTGTCAGGAACTCGATTTACATGCAGAAGAATTTTATTTACCTTCTCATCAGCAGATTTATCAGGCAATTTGTACAGTTCATGAAAATGGACAGCCAATTGATATGAATACGGTCGTAAATCGATTACAGGAAACCGATCAGTTGGAGTCGAGTCAAGGAGCAGATTATATTATTCGTTTGGCAGATTCAGCCATTTCAAGTGCGACATCAAGATCGTATATTGAAACAATTAAGAATAAGGCACAACTAAGAAGATTGATTTATGTTGCGGATAAAATCAGTGAAGAAGGCTATTCATCTGGTGAAGATATTGATACGGTACTAGATGATGCGGAACGATTAGTTATGGATGTAACTCGTCATCGTAGGGGAAGTGAATTTGAATCGAGTGAAGAAATTGTTACTCGTGTTATTAATGAATTAAAAGAGCTTCGTACGATGAAAGGTGTAACTGGAATTGAAACGGGTTATGTCTTGCTGGATCGTATGACAAACGGCTTTCAACGTGGAGATCTAATTATTCTTGCGGCTCGCCCAGCCATGGGAAAGAGTGCCTTGGCTTTAAATTTTGCGGCTCAAGTTGCGAAACGTAATGAAGGAGCGGTTGCGATATTCTCACTGGAAATGCCCAGTGATTCGATGATGAAGCGTTTAATGAGTTCTGAATCTCAGGTCTATTCGGATAAGCTTCGTAGTGGTAAACTGACAAATGAAGAGATGTCTCGTTTGTATGAGGCGGGTTCACATTTGAGTGAAAGAAAGATTTATATTGATGATACAAGTAGTATCAAGGTATCTCAGATTTTTTCGAAGTGTCGTAAATTAAAGAGTGAAAACGGCTCGATTTCTTTAGTTGTGATTGACTACTTGCAGCTGATTACAGGAACGCGTGCCGATTCTCGTCAACAAGAGGTCAGTGATATTTCGCGTAATCTAAAGATTTTGGCAAAAGAAATGGAATGTCCAGTTATTGCGCTTTCTCAGCTTTCTCGTAAGGTTGAAGAAAGAACAGATCATGAACCACAATTATCCGATTTGCGTGAGTCTGGATCTATTGAACAGGATGCCGATATTGTTATGTTCTTATATCGTAGTAATTATTATGATAAAGATAAGGAATCACAAGAAGAAACAGAGGTTGTTGATTTGTCTTTGGCAAAGCATCGTAATGGTGGTATTGGAAAGATTCAATTGGCTTTTGAAAAGAATATATCTCGCTTTACAAATTTAGAAGCATCAGGAGATGATATTTATGCGCATTGATTTATTGTGTAGTGGCTCAAAAGGCAATAGCTGTTTAATTCGTCATCAGAATACACAATTATTAATTGATTGTGGTTCAACCAAAAAGTATTTGATGGAAAGTTTTAAAAAAGTGAATGCCAAGGTGGATGACACGAATGGGGTTTTGATTAGTCATGCGCATTCGGATCATGTTTCGCAGTTAAAGCATTTTAATCATTTGGATGTGTATTCCTATTGTGATTTAAAGGATGCATTAGATAAGCATGATGTTATTCCCAATCAAAAGCTGATTATCAATGATTTAAGTATACAATTTTTAGGTTTATCTCATGATTCACCTCATACGATTGGGTTTGTGGTTGAATCAGATAGTGAAAAGCTTGTGTATGTAACAGATACAGGGTATGTGCCGAATCAAATTAAACCGTATATAGCGAATGCAGATTATTATATTTTTGAAAGTAATCATGATGTTAATCGTTTGATGCAGACAAAGCGTCCGATGTTTTTAAAGCAGCGTATTCTTAGCGATAGTGGGCATTTGAATAATGAAGATTCAAGTTTGAACTTAACTTCTCTGATTAATGCGAAGACAAAGAATATTGTCTTGGCACACTTGAGTGAAGAGGCGAATACGCAAGATCTAGCTCTGGATACTTTTTCAGATGTATTACTAAGAAAGGACTTACATCCTTCTGGAATTGATGTAAGAGCGGCAAAGCAGTTTGAAATTTTGACAATTGAGTAAAATTGTTTAATGATAAAAAGTAGAATGATTATATAAAATAACACTGGAAGTTTTGGAGGAATCCATTTCTTTCAGTGTTTTCTATTGAGGATAAGAATGTTATAATTAGGTCTATAAAGGTAGGTAATTTAAATGTTAACAGTTATTGATCATCCGTTAATTAAGCATAAGCTAACAGTTATGCGAAAAAAAGATACGGGGACGAAGGATTTTCGTCAAAACTTAGATGAAATTGGAGGTTTAATGGTTTATGAAATCACACGTGATTTACCGTTGAAACCAGTTGAAATTGAAACTCCAATTTGTCAGTACACTGGCTATGAATTGGCTAAAAAAGTGGTTATTGTTCCAATTCTACGTGCAGGACTTGGAATGGTAAATGGAATTCAGGATTTGATTCCAACCGCAAAAATTGCACATGTAGGTATGTATCGTGATGAAGAAACTTTGGAGCCTCATACTTATTTTGAAAAGTATCCAAAAAATTTAGATGAAGCTATCACAATTGTTGTGGATCCAATGTTGGCTACAGGTGGATCTAGTGTAGCAGCTATTGATATGGTGAAAAAGCAGGGAGCTACAAATATTAAATTAGTTTGTTTAGTTGGTGCACCGGAGGGTGTAAAAACAGTTGAAGAAGCGCATCCAGATGTAGATATCTATTTAGCTTCTTTAGATGATCATTTAAATGAACATGGATATATTGTTCCTGGTTTAGGAGATGCAGGGGATCGTATTTTCGGTACGAAGTAATTGATGAAACCTTACGCTTTTTCGGGAATGTTATGCACAAGCATGCTGATATTTGGCCTAATAGGATACAATATTGATGGTTGGTTACATACAACACCATTGTTTGTGATTGTGGGTTTGATGTACAGCATAATAGGGAGCATTATATTATTAATAAAAAAATCGAGGTAAAATGATGCAGCAAATGAATAAAAAAATAGAAAAATATACTATAATTCTAAGTTTAATTTGTTCCTTGATTTGTGCATTTGTTTTTCATTCTCAAATGATTCAAGTATTTATAGCTGTTTGGATAGGTTGTGCTACAGGTTTATTTGGGTATCATAAAATAGTTCAAATGGCTTTAAATATCCCGGCTGATGAAGGTGCAGGAAAAAAAGTGGGTACACAGGAATATATGAAAAGATATTTTATGTATGGCTTTGTTCTAGTGGTTTGTCAATTAATGAAATTGCCAATTTTGGCTGTTCTAGCTGGGCTTATGTGCAATAAGGGAGCTATTCTTTTATATGCACTAAAAGAAAAGGAGGATTTCCATGAGTGATGTAAGTGCAATTATCATTCACATCGGAAAGTTTTCTCTACAGATTCAGCAATCCATTCTTGTATGGCTTGGAATTTGTGTGTTCTTTGCGTTCTTCTTTTATTTTGCAGGGAAGAAGATTGAACAGCAGGATCCATCTAAAGCGAGCAAGGGGATTGTGTATATTTGCGAAGAGATGTATAACTTAGTGCTTTACATAATTAAAGATAACTTAAGGGAAACAACGAAGAAATATGTTCCAATGTTTGGCACTTTGACTGTGATGATGATTGTAAGTAACTTAATTGGTTTGATTGGCCTTCAAAATCCAACGAGCAATGTAAGTTTTAATGCGACTTTGGCTGTCACAATGTGGTTAATGATCCAAGGTAATGGTATTAAAAAAGGTGGATTATTAGCTCGTATGAAGGAATTGACAGAACCAATGTTCTTGTTGACACCATTAAATGTTATTGGTGAGTTGGCATTGCCTATTTCATTAACAATGCGTTTATTTGGTAATATTTTAGCAGGATATATCATTTCTATGTTGGTGTATACATTAATTAAAATGTTGATGCCAGTAGGATTATTAGGCTTATTAGTAACGCCATTTTTACATATGTATTTCGATATATTCTCAGGTGTAATTCAAACATATATCTTCTTTACCCTTAGCTCGTTCTTCTTAGGACAGCAGGTGGCAGCTCAGGAAGATTAATAAATAGGAGGAAAATAAAATGTTTAATGAATTTTTCGTACGTGGTATGGCTTGCTTAGGTGCAGGTATTGCGATGATTGCTGGTTTAGGTCCTGGTATTGGTCAGGGTATTGCAGCTAGTAAAGGTGCTGAAAGTGTTGGTCGTAACCCAGATGCAGCTAGTAAAATCCAGTCAATCATGGTATTAGGTATTGCCTTAGCTGAAACAACAGGTATCTATGCTTTGATCATTGCGATTTTATTGATTTTCATCAAAGGTTAATGATTGGGAGAATCGGTAATGATTGACTTTAATATTGACAATTATTTGCGAATTTCATTGACCGATGTTGTTTTGGTTTGTATTTCGACTTTTTTGATTGTGATGTTTGCCAAAAAATTCTTTTGGGAAAAATTACTAACATTAGTTCAAAAACGACAAGATTTAATTCAAGAAAATATCGATTCTTCAGTGGCTATTAAACAGCAGGCTGAAGATGTTAAAGAAAAGTATGATGAAAAATTGCGTAATGTATCGCAAGAAGCTCATACCATTCTTGTTTCAGCTAGAGCACATGCGGATCAAGAAAAACAGCAAATTATAAAAGAAGCAAATGACGAGGCTTTGCGCATTAAGAAAAACGCGAGTGAAGATATTGAACGTCAAAAGCGTGACGCTCAAAAGGAAATGAAAAAAGCAATTAGTGATGTTGCCTTAAGTGCTGCAAGTCAGTTGATTAAAAAAGAAATGGACAAAGAAACGCAGAAACAGTTTGTGGAAGACTTTATTGAACAGGCAGGCGATAAACAATGGTAGATTATACGCCTTATGCCCAGGCTCTATTTGAATTAGCCAAAGATTCAAAACAAGAAATTGAATGGATGGATGAATTAAAGCAAGTAGCACAAGTGATTACTTCAGTGCCTGAATTGTCTAAGATTCTAGCACATCCAAGTATTACTCGTGTTAAGAAAAAAGATATCATTCAAACAGCTTTTGAATCGCAAATAGACACAACTGTATTTCGTTTCTTGCTTGTGTTAAATGAGCATAATGAACTTTCTCATCTTGATAAAATTAGTGATGCGTATGAAGAGTGTTACCGAAAGAAACATAAGATTGAAATTGTTAAAGTAACAAGTGCATCAAAACTTGATGAAGATCAATTATCAAGATTGAAAGAAATGTTAGAGAAAAAATTAGATAAAACACTTGAGCTTGAGGTTCAGGTGGATCCATCTTTGATTGCAGGTATTAAGGTACAGGCAAATGATTTGGTGATGGATAATACGGTCGTTGCAAAGATTGATGCAATGAAGGAAGCAATAAATAGATAAGCAGGTGATATGATGAGTTTAAATCCAGCAGAGATTTCAAAATTAATCAAAGCTCAGATTCAAAGTATCGACCAGGATCTTGAAATGAATGAAAGTGGTACTATCCTAACAGTTGGTGATGGTATCGCAACGGTATATGGATTAAAAAATGCCATGATGAGTGAATTGTTGTTATTCCCTCACGATGTATATGGTATGGTCATGAACTTAGAAGACGAACAAGTAGGTGTCGTATTACTAGGTGATAATTCAGATATCAAAGAGGGTGACGTTGTAAAACGTACAGGACATATCATTGAAGTTCCAGTTGGTGATAGTTTGATGGGTCGTGTTGTCAATGCATTAGGACAACCGATTGATGGTTTAGGTGAAATCAAAACAGATAGAACACGTCCAGTGGAACGTGTAGCTCCAGGTGTAATGACAAGAAAGAGTGTTTCTGTCCCATTACAAACTGGTTTAAAAATTATTGACTCTATGATTCCAATTGGTCGTGGACAACGTGAGTTGATCATTGGTGATCGTCAAACAGGAAAAACGGCTATCGCAATCGATACGATTTTGAATCAAAAAGGTCAAAATGTAAAATGTATTTATGTTGCGATTGGTCAAAAGGCAAGTACTGTAGCTCAAATCGTTGAAAAATTAAAACAACACGGAGCTATGGAATATACTACAATCGTAGCGGCAACAGCTTCTGAAGCTGCACCATTACAATATATTGCACCGTATGCAGGTTGTGCAATGGGTGAAGAATGGATGGAAAACGGAGAAGACGTATTAATTGTTTATGATGATTTATCAAAACATGCCGTAGCTTACCGTACACTGTCATTACTTCTTCGTCGTCCTCCTGGACGTGAAGCATATCCTGGAGATGTATTCTACTTACATTCACGTTTATTAGAGCGTGCTGCTCGTTTAAATGAGAATTATGGTGGTGGATCTTTAACCGCTTTACCAATTATTGAAACACAAGCAGGAGATATTTCTGCCTATATTCCGACAAACGTAATTTCAATTACAGATGGACAGATCTTCTTAAAGACAGATATGTTTAACGAAGGTATTCGTCCAAGTGTAGATAGTGGTTTAAGTGTTAGTCGTGTAGGTAGTGCTGCACAGACAAAAGCAATGAAGCAGGTTTCTGGTTCATTAAAGCTTGAGCTTGCTCAATACCGTGAAATGGAATCTTTTGCGAAATTTGGATCTGACTTGGATGCAAGCACAAAGGATGTATTGGATCATGGTGCACGCTTAACGCAATTATTGATTCAAAAACAATATTCACCATTAACCGTTCCAGAACAGGTTCTATCTTTATATGCTGCTAAGAATAGATATTTAAAACCTGTTGAAGCAGAAGATGTAGGTGAATTTGAACAAGGAATGTTAGAGTATGTACATCGTGAATATCCTTATGTATTGGATCAAATCGATATGAAAAAGGCAATTGACGATGAATTAGAAGCTGATATCAAGAAGGCTTTGGATGCTTACGCAAAACAATATGCGCTAGAAAAGGGTGCGCAACATGGCACAGAGTAGACAGGCAATCCAGGCTCGAATCAGTTCCGTTAGTTCAACCAAAAAAATCACAAAAGCAATGCAGCTGATTGCTTCAAGTAAATTAACTAGACAAAGACAAATTATGGAAGAAAACCGTAGCTATGCACAAGGCTTACAGGAACTTTTCACAATGGTATTGCGTAGTGCTGGAAATGATTCAATATATTTGAATGAAAATCAAGGAAAGCCTAGCTTTATCTTTGTGATCACAAGTGATATGGGACTTTGTGGAGGCTATAATGCCAATGTATATCGTATGATACAGGATGAGTTTTCTGAAAAGGATCATGTAGTAATGATTGGAAATCGTGGTGGTGCATGGATTTCAAAAAGAAACTACAATGTAAAAAATGTTTTAAGTGATCTTGACGAGGATGATGTATATAATGCTTTATCGAAATGTATGCAGGATGCATTAGACTTGTTTGAAAAGAAAGAAATTTCAAAAATTCAAATTTTATATACGCACTATAAGAACACATTGACATTCGTTCCTACTTTAGAAACAGTATTACCTGTTTCTAAGCCTCAGGAAGAAAAGAAATCGGGCTTACATGCAGATATGATTTTTGAACCAGATAAGGAAACAATGCTTCAAAACATGATTCCAATGGTGACAAAATCAATTTTATACTCTCGTTATTTAGAGAGTAAAACAAGTGAGCAGGCCTCTCGAAGAATGGCAATGGAGAGTGCAACTGACAATGCTGATCAATTGCAGAATGATCTTGAACTTGCATATAACCGTGTACGTCAAGGTGCAATCACGCAAGAAATCACTGAAATTGTCGGTGGTGCAAATGCACTTTCATAAAGGAGGGTAAACATGAGTCAAAATATTGGAAAAGTCGTTGAGATCATTGGTCCGGTTGTTGATATTCAATTTTCACAGAATAATTTACCAGATTTATTAACGGCAATTGAAATTGAACGCCCAAATGAAGAAAATCTAATTGTAGAAGTCGAACAAGATATTGGTGCCGATCGAGTACGTTGTATTGCGATGGGAAGTACTGATGGTTTAGTACGTGGTATGAATGCCATTGATACAGGAAAACCAATTCAAGCTCCTGTTGGAGAAAATGTATTAGGTCGTATGTTTAACGTATTGGGTAAGCCAATTGATGGGTTAGGAGATGTAGATGCAGATACTATGCCAATTCATAGAAAAGCACCTGCATTTGATGAACAAAGTACAACTAGTGAACCATTAGAAACGGGTATTAAAGTTATCGACTTACTATGTCCATACGCTAAGGGTGGTAAGATTGGATTATTCGGTGGTGCCGGAGTAGGTAAAACCGTATTGATTCAGGAATTGATCCACAATATTGCGAAAGAACATGGTGGAAAATCAGTCGTAGTAGGTGTTGGAGAAAGAACTCGTGAAGGAAATGATATGTATCACGAGATGAAAGACAGCGGCGTATTAGATAAAACGGTATTGGTTTATGGACAGATGAATGAAAGTCCAGGAGCTAGAATGCGTGTAGGATTAACAGGTCTTACAATGGCAGAATATTTCCGTGATGTAGAACACCAGGACGTATTGTTATTTATTGATAATATCTTCCGTTTTACACAGGCAGGATCTGAGGTAAGTGCCTTATTAGGACGTGTTCCTAGTGCCGTTGGATACCAACCTACATTAGCTACAGAAATGGGACAGTTACAAGAAAGAATCACATCAACAAAGGATGGTTCTATCACTTCTGTACAGGCTATTTATGTGCCTGCAGATGACTTGACTGACCCAGCTCCAGCCACAACCTTCTCTCACTTGGATGCAAAGACAGTATTGGACCGTGATATTGCGGCATTAGGTATTTATCCAGCCGTAGATCCACTTGAATCTAGTTCTCGTATCTTGGATCCACTTGTAGTTGGTGAAAAGCATTATAAGGTTGCTCGTGGTGTTCAGAATATTTTACAGAGATATAAAGATTTACAAGATATCATTGCCATCTTAGGTATGGATGAATTAAGTGAAGAAGATAAGAAAATCGTAAACCGTGCACGTCGTGTACGTAACTTCTTGTCTCAACCATTTAACGTAGCCGAAGTATTCTCTGGTATTCCAGGAAAATATGTACCTTTGGAAGATACAATTCGTAGTTTTGAACGCTTACTAGCTGGTGAATTTGATGATCTTCCTGAACAAGCATTTATGTTTGTTGGAACAATTGAAGAAGCACAGGAAAAAGCTAAAAAAATGGCTGGTGAATAGTCATGATTGCTTTTAAAGTAGTAACACCAAAAGGCGAATATTTAAAGCAGGAAGTCAAGAGTATTCATGTAAAGACGGTTGTTGGAGAAACGACAATTTTACCGAATCACATGCCTATCTTTGCATCTTTAGTTCCTTGTAAGCTTGTTTTAAAGAATGAAAATGATGAAGAAGAAATTTATGCGATTTCTGGTGGCTTTTTACAGTTCAACAAAAACGAAGGTATGATTCTAGCTGATGCGATCGAGGGTAAAAAGGATATTGACCTTGAGCGTGCAAAAAAATCAATGGAGCGTGCTAAGGCGCGTTTAGAGAAAAAAGATTCAAATACGAATCTAAAAAGAGCTCAATTATCATTGGAAAGAGCAATAAATAGAATTCATGTATATGGCGAGTAATCCTCGCCATATTTTCTTTTTGTTAAAATTTAGCAAACTTGTTGCATAAGTGCTAAAAATGAGTATAATAGTATTTAGCAGTTAGAACAGTTAAGTGCTAAAAGGAGGATGAATTATGTTACAACCTTTACATGATTATGTTTTATTAAAGAAAGAAAAAGAAGAGAAAACAACCGCAAGTGGAATTATTTTAACGAGTGGTAAAGAAAAGTCAAAATTGGCTGTTGTCGCAAGTATTGGAGCTGACGTTAAAGATGCTGGATATGCTTGTGGTGATAAAGTTTTATATAAAGAATATTCAGGAACTACAATGAAAGTTGACGATGAAGAATTTATCGTTATTAAAGATGAAGATATCATTGCAGTTAGTAAGTAGTAGGAGGTAATGAATGATGGCTAAAGAAGTACGTTTTTCAAAAGATGCTCGCGAATCAATGTTAAGAGGTGTTAACACATTAGCAAATGCGGTTCGTGTTACTTTAGGTCCTAAAGGACGTAATGTTGTTCTTGAAAAGGAATATGGATCACCATTGATCACAAATGATGGTGTAAGCATTGCCAAAGAAATTGAATTGGAAGATAAGTTTGAAAACATGGGTGCTAAATTGGTGTATGAAGTTGCCAATAAGACAAATGATACAGCTGGTGATGGAACAACAACAGCTACCATTTTAGCTCAAAGTATGATTGAAAATGGCTTACGCCAAGTCGATCGTGGCGCTAATCCAGTATTGATGCGTGAAGGTATCGAAAAAGCAGCTAAGGCTGTAAGTGAATATATCTTGTCTGTGTCTAAAAAAGTAGAAAGCAGTAAAGATATTGCCAATGTAGCAACAATTTCGTCTGGTTCTGAAGAAATTGGTCAAATCATTGCGAATGCGATGGAAAAGGTTGGACGCGATGGTGTGATTTCAACAGATGATTCTAAGGGATTTGAAACTGAGCTTGAAATCAGTGAAGGTATGCAGTATGACAAGGGCTATGTTTCTCCATATATGGTTAGTGATCGTGAAAAGATGGAAGCAACCATGGAAAATGCTTATGTTTTAGTCACAGATCAAAAGATCACAAATATTCAGGAAATCTTGCCTTTACTTGAACAATTGGTTCAGGCAAATCGTGCGCTATTGATTATTGCGGAAGATTTAGAAAATGAAGTAGTTTCTACTTTGGCATTAAATAAACTTCGTGGAACATTCAATGTAGTTGCGACTAAAGCTCCAGGCTTTGGTGACAACCAAAAAGAAATGTTGCAAGATATTGCGATTATGACAGGTGCTAAATTCTATTCAAAAGATTTGAATATGGAATTAAAAGATATGCAGTTATCTGATTTGGGTACCGTTAAAAAGATTGTTGTCACAAAAGATAATACAACAATGATTGGTGGAGCTGGAAGTAAAGAAGAAGTGGCTGCTCGTGTAGCCGAAATTGAAGCGCAAATGGAAAACACTACAAGTGATTATGATAAGAAACGTATGGCAGAGCGTTTAGGTAAATTGTCAAATGGTGTTGCGATCATTAAAGTGGGTGCTGCAACCGAAAGTGAATTGAAAGAAAAGAAACTACGTATTGAAGATGCATTAAACTCAACTCGTGCTGCTGTTAGTGAAGGTATTGTAGTTGGTGGTGGAGCTTGTTTAGTTAAGGCTTATGTGGCTTTGAAGGATGAAGTTAAATCCGATGTAGTGGATGTTCAAAAAGGTATCAAGGTTGTATTTGATGCATTACTAGCTCCAATCGCACAGATTGCCGATAATGCTGGATATAACAGTGAAGAAATTGTTGAAAGACAAAAAGAAGCCGGTGAAAATGTTGGATTTGATGCTAAAAATGGTCAATGGGTAGATATGATTGAATCAGGAATTATTGATCCTACAAAGGTAACTCGTAATGCATTAATGAATGCTTCAAGTATTTCAGCATTGTTCTTGACAACAGAGGCTGGAGTTGCGAAAATCGATAAAGATGAACCAGCACCTGCAATGCCTCAGGGAATGTATTAATAGTTGATTGAATAGCTAGAGTTTAAAAACTTTGGCTATTTTTTTTGTGTAAAGAAAGAGTTTGGAAATGATGTAAAATGTAAAACTAAATGTAAAATTAATTGTAATAAAATGTAAAAAAGACTTGAAAACGTTTTCCGCTTGCGTTATTATATCTGTACAATTCGAGGGAGGTATAGATTATGAAAGGTAAATTATTAAAAACATTTGCTTCTAGTGCTGTCGCATTAAGCATGTTAGTCGGATGTAGTTCGGGAAGTGGAACTGCTAGTACAGAATTAAAAGAGGGAGATACAGTCAAAATTGGTTTGAACTATGAATTATCGGGTGCTGTAGCTTCTTATGGTCAAGCGGAGTATAAAGGGGCTTCTCTTGCGATTAAACAATATAACGCAAATAAGGATTCAAAATATAAAATTAAAGCTGTCAAAATGGACAATAAAGGAGATGCGAGTGAATCTACTTCAGCTGCTACAAAATTGATGACTGAAGATGGGGTAGCCTTTGTGGTTGGACCTGCAACTTCAGGTGCTTCTATCGCAACATATCCAGTAGCTGATCAAAACCAAGTTCCAGTCATTTCACCATCAGCTACTCAGGTCGATGCAACAATGAATGGGGATTCTCCTTATGAATATGCATTCCGTATTTGTTTTGAAGATTCATATCAAGGTAAGGCAATGGCTAAATTTGGATATGAAAACTTAGGTAAGAAAAAAGCCGTAATTATCAATGAAGTTAGTGATTATGGAAAGGATCTTACTAAAGTATTTACAAAAAAATTTGAAGATTTGGGTGGAGAAGTTGTAGCTACAGAAAGCTATAACGCTAAAGATACTGACTTTGCCGGTATCATCACGAAAGTAAAAGATAAAGGTGCAGATGTATTATTCATTGCTGGTTACTATTCAGAAGCTGGATTAATTATTAAACAAGCTCGTGAAGCTGGTATGGATTGTACAATTTTAGGTGCTGATGGTTTTGAATCAGAAAAATTAGCAGAACTTGCAGGTAAAGAAAATTTGAATAACTGCTACTATTCAACTGCCTATACTACAGTCAATGCAAGTGATGATTTAACAGCATTTGTAGATGCATATACTAAAGAATATGGAGAAGCTCCAAATATGTTCTCTGCATTAACTTACGATGCAACAAACTTAGGTTTACAAGCCTTGGAAAAATCAGGTAAGACTGGTGCTGATCTACAAAAGGCAATTGCGGATACTAAATTTGATGGTTTAACTGGTTCATTTACTTTTGACAAAACACATTCACCTAAGAAATCTGTATTGGTTGTTAACTTAGTGGATGGTGTTCAAACGGAAGCCGTTTCAGTAGACCCAAATAAATAAGTCTTTGTTCAAAGGGGGAACAATTCCCCCTCTTTTTTAATAAGGAGGTTAGTATGACAGCTTTTTTACAACAACTAGTCAATGGTCTATCCTTAGGAAGTATTTACGCATTGATTGCCTTAGGATATACCATGGTTTATGGAATTATTAAATTGATCAACTTTGCACATGGAGATATCTATATGTTAGGAGCTTATTGTGCATTTCTAATAACAACATATTGTGGTTTAGGGTTTATTCCTGCACTATTAATTTCAATGATTTTTTGTGGTGTTGTAGGTGTATTGATTGAGCGCATCGCATACAAGCCACTTCGTCATGCGACTCGAATTACCGCATTGATTACAGCAATTGGTGTAAGTTATGTCTTGGAGTATGCAACACAATATATCATGGGTAGTGAAGTAAGAACTTATCCTAAATTATTAACAAGTGCATCATTTCATTTAGGACCTGTCACAATTACGATGCAGCAAGTTTATATTTTTGTGATTACCGTTGTTTTAATGGTTGTATTACAGTTCATTGTTCAAAAAACAAAAATGGGCCGTGCCATGCGTGCTGTTAGTGTAGATGAAGATGCAGCTCGTTTAATGGGAATCGATGTAGATAAAACAATTTCATTTACATTCTTATTAGGATCTGCTTTAGCAGGTGTTGCCGGCGTATTAGTAGGTATCTACTATAATTCAATTAATCCATTAATGGGGATGACTCCAGGGTTAAAAGCATTTATTGCTGCTGTATTTGGTGGTATTGGAAGTATTCCAGGTGCTATGATTGGTGGTTTATTTATTGGGATTGCCGAAACAATGGTTACTGCTTATGGAAGCTCATTATATAAAGATGCGATTGTCTACATTATATTGATTTTGATTTTGATTTTAAAACCAGCTGGTTTATTAGGTAAAAACGTTAGAGAGAAGGTGTAAGTCATGCGTAAAGAATTATTGAATAAGGCAAATCTTGCTTGGCTTTTACTTTCTATTGTATCTTTTGTAGTTCTAACCATTTTAATGAAAGTTGGAATTATTGGATCTTACTATGCGATTACTTTGTATAATATTTTTATTAATATTATTTTAGCTGTTTCGTTAAATTTAGTTATTGGTGTATGTGGCCAGTTTTCATTAGGACATGCTGGATTTATGTGTATTGGAGCTTATTGTGCTGGTATTATGGTAAAAATGATGCCAAATATGACGGGCTTAGTTATTGGAGTATTGCTTGGCTTTGTACTTTCAACCATTGTAGCTTTGATTGTCTCTATTCCAACATTGCGTTTGAAAGGGGATTATTTGGCGATTGCGACTTTGGGATTTGCGGAAATTGTACGTATCCTAGTGCAAAATATGGAAATCACAAATGGAGCGGCCGGATTAAATGGAATTCCTAAATTAACTACATTTCCATTGTTGTTTGTATGTTCCGTTATTTCTATTCTAGTTGTTTGTAACTTTACACATTCCGCTCCAGGAAGAGCTTGTTTATCGATTCGTGAAGACGAAATTGCTAGTGAGGCAATGGGTATCAATACGACAAAATATAAGGTTATTGCCTTTGTGATTGGAGCATTACTAGCTTCTTTAGCAGGCGCTTTATTCGCATGTAATTTTTATGTTATCAAACCGGATCAATTTACTTTTAACAAGTCAATTGACATCTTAGTTATGGTCGTATTTGGCGGTATGGGCTCTATGACATCAAGTGTTTTAGCAGCTGTTGCGATTGGTATTATCAATGTCGTTTTGGCAAACTTCTCAGAAATTCGAATGATTATTTATGGTTTGGCACTAGTTGGAATTATGATTTTTAAACCAACAGGTATCTTAGGAACTAAGGAATTATCTTTTAAAAAGTTATTTGATAAGCGAAAGGAGAAATCTGCATGAAAACTATTTTAAATGTTAAAAATCTGACAAAGAATTTTGGCGGTCTTTGTGCAGTCTCTAATGTATCAATGACAATCAATGAAGGAGAACTTATTGGTTTGATTGGACCCAATGGTGCGGGTAAAACAACATTATTCAACTTGTTGACAGGTGTATATGAACCAAGTAGTGGCTTGATTGAGTTAATGGATCAGGATAAAAGTATTCAGATTGGTGGATTGAAGCCTTATAAAATCACAAATCTAGGAGTTGCACGAACTTTTCAAAATATTCGTTTATTTAAATCAATGACAGTCTTAGAAAATGTTAAGGTTGCAATGCATAAAAATATTCGTTATGGAACATTAGCTGCAATTTTGCGTTTACCTTCATATTATAAAGAAGAAAAGTGGGTAGAAGAAAAGGCGGAAGAATTATTAAAAGAAGTGGGATTGTATTCTTTAAGAAATGAATTGGCGACAAATCTTCCATATGGAAAACAAAGAAGATTGGAGATTGCTCGTGCCTTGGCAATTCAACCAAAAATTCTTTATTTAGATGAGCCAGCGGCAGGTATGAATCCGCAGGAAACAAAAGAGTTGACGGAATTGATTGATCATATTCGAGAAAAATATAAATTAACTGTAATCCTGATTGAACATGATATGTCTTTGGTTATGAAGATTTGTGAGCGTATTTATGTTTTAAACTATGGTAAAATGATAGCGAATGGTACGCCTGAAGAAATTAAACAAAATGAGTTTGTTGTTAAGGCATACTTAGGAGAGGAGATCTAATATGGCAATGTTAGAGATAAAGGATCTTCATGTGCATTATGGTGTAATTGAAGCTTTAAAAGGTATTAGCCTAGAAGTAAATGAGGGTGAAATCGTAGCGTTAATTGGTGCCAATGGTGCAGGAAAAACAACAATGATGCAGTCAATTAGTGGCATTGTAAAAAAGACGAGTGGCGATGTCATGTTCTTAAATGAGTCAATTATGAAGGCCAATCCTAAACATATTGTTGAAATGGGTTTAACACAGGTGCCAGAAGGTCGTCGTATTTTTACAGGAATGAGCGTATATGAAAACTTGATGATGGGTGCTTTTTTACGAAAAGATAAGGATGGAATCAAACGCGATTATGAAAAGGTTTGTGAGCAGTTTCCTATCTTAAAAGAACGTATGAATCAGGATGCTTCTACTTTATCTGGTGGAGAACAGCAGATGTTAGCTATGGGGCGTGCTTTAATGGCTAAGCCTAAACTACTATTGCTGGATGAGCCAAGTATGGGGCTTGCTCCAATATTAGTTAAGGAAATCTTTAATATTATTGAAGAAATCAATAAATCGGGAACAACGGTTTTATTGGTTGAACAAAATGCTAAGATGGCCTTATCAATTGCGCATCGTGCCTATGTTTTAGAAACTGGAAAAGTTGTAATGTCAGGAACTGGAGAAGAATTAGCGAAAAGTCCGGACGTTCAAAAGGCATATCTAGGAGGATAATAAAGTATGTTTAAAGTTAAGGATTATATGACAAAAAATGTTATATGTGCTGAACCAGATGCAACGATTTCACAAATCATTGATTTAATGAAGGAAAAGGGGATTCACCGTGTTCCTGTTGTTGAAAAAGGAAAACTTGTTGGATTGATTACAGAAGGTATGATTTCTAATTCGGGTACAACGAATGCGACAAGCTTAAGCATATATGAATTAAATTATTTATTGTCAAAAACGACTGTAAGCACAGTGATGGTAAAAAAAGTCATTTCTGTCGATGAAAATGAATTGATGGAATATGCAACACAGAAGATGTTGAAAAACAACATTGGATGTTTGCCAGTCACGAATGCATCGGGAGATGTAACAGGAATTGTTACGCAAAATGACGTGTTTAAATGTTTCTTGAATGTTCTTGGATGGGATGAAGTCGGTTCAAGAATTACGGTTGCAGTAAAAGATGAGATTGGTGCGATTGGAAAATTATCCCAAATCTTTGTTGAGAATAATGTGAATATCAACCATATTGGTGTGTATTCCTTTGAAGGTGGAATTGCCAATCTAGTTATTCGTTGTGATACTACTGAACCAGATGATTTACAAGCAGATTTAGAGCGAAAAGGCTATAAAGTATTAGAGTGCTTTGTTCGTGATAAATAGAAAAAAAGGTCTAATTCACATGAATTAGGCCTTTAAGCTTTTTCTGGTACAACTACGGCTAAGCCGCCAAGTGCACTTTCTTTTAATTCAATTGGAAGCTTTTTACCTGTTAAATTCATTGTTTTAACAACCATATCAAAGCTTACACGATTCTTTTTTACATTACGTAAATATTTAGCAAGTCTTGCGGCATCCACGCTTCTTTGTGCAGCTACTGCATTTCTTTCAATACAAGGAATCATTACATATCCTCCAACTGGATCGCATGTTAATCCTAAATGGTGTTCTAATCCAATTTCAGCTGCACATTCGATTTGTTCGTTTGTTTGAAGCTGACAATAGGCAACAAAGGCAGCACCCATAGAGCAGGCAGCACCTACTTCGGCCTGACATCCGGCTTTGGCTCCTGAAATGGTTGCGTTTGTCTGAATTAAATTGCCAATCAATCCAGCAACTTTTAATCCTTGGATAATTGTCTTTTTAGGATAATTTTGATCATGATAGAAATGATATACAAGACTTGGAAGTACGCCGCAGCTTCCCATAGTTGGTGCTGTAACGACAATGCCTCCACTCGCATTTTGTTCATTAGCGGCATAGGCATAGCTGCTTAATAATAGGCTGTTTTTGTCTTGAATGTCATCACAGCTTTGTGCAGATTGATGTAAGGCGTGAGCTACACGATCAATTTTTAAGCTTCCTGGTAAAACACCCGTCTTTTTTAATCCAGTATTTACAGTTTTTAACATTTGTTTAAAGATTTGATTCATATAGGAATCAAAATCAGAGTCTTCTACTTCATCGATATACTGGTCCAAACGTAAATGACGTTCATTACAATATACTTGAATGTCATCCATTTTTGTGTGTGGATAAATTTCTGGATCTACATTGCCTTTTTTACCATCAATTTCAATTTTTCCACCACCAATAGAAACGAATGTATGTTCAGCGATTTTTGTATCTTGATCAAATACTTCGATAATCATTGTATTTGGATGCTCAACGGCTGTTTTCATATCAAAAATGATTTCGCATTTATTAGCACCTAATGTTTTTAAAATGATCTTATCTGTAAGGTGTCCTTTTCCTGTAAGAGCTAAAGATCCAAATAATGTAACTTTGAAATTTGTAGCTTCTGGATACTGTTCATTGATATACTTAGAAGCCATCATCGGACCGAAGGTGTGAGAACTGCTAGGTCCTGGTCCGATTTTATAAATTGTCTTAATACTTTGCATGTCATTTTCCTTTCAGAACCTTAATATATTATATGGTATTTTTTAGAAAAGTGATAATGTAAAATTATATATTTTTTAATAAAAATTAAGATTCTAATATGATAGAATATAAAGGATTAAAGATATTAAATAAGGGGAAAGGGAGAGAACTGTGGTATTTTCTAGTTTATTATTTGTGTTTGCGTTTTTCACTCCACATCTAGTGGTTTATTTTTTTGCTCCTAAAGAGAAGAAAAACTTGGTTTTATTAGTATCCAGTTTGATTTTTTATGCATGGGGTGGACCGAAATATTTGTTGCTTCTAATGCTAGAGACTTTTATTAGTTGGTACTTTGCATTAAAAATGAAGGATTCAAAGAAATCGAAACTTTACATGATTGTCGCATGTATTTGTTTATTAGGCTTGTTGGCAATATTTAAATATACTGGTTTCTTTTTGAATAACTTGAAGTTTTTTATTCATTGGCCTTCAAAAGTTCCAACAATTATTTTGCCAATTGGTATTTCTTTTTATACATTCCAATTGTTGTCATATGTTGTAGATGTATATAGAAAAGAAGTGACTCCTCAAGAAGATTATTGGAAATTGTTGCTGTATTCAAGTCTTTTTCATCAATGTATTGCAGGGCCTATCGTGCGTTATGAAACGGTTCAAAATGAAATCGACAACAGAAAAGTTTCTTTTAACGATGTAGCTTATGGTTTTAGAAGATTCAGTATTGGATTGGCGAAAAAAGCTATTCTTGCGAATTCATGTGCATCTATTACAGATACATTACTTCCAGGAGGGATAGAGGGAATCCATGGACAATCTGCTCTAGGAATCTGGTTGGCTATGATTTGTTATATGCTGCAAATTTACTTGGATTTCTCAGCATATTCAGATATGGCTATTGGAATGGGAAGAATGATTGGTTTCCATTATCTAGAAAACTTTAACTATCCATATATTGCTAAAAGCGTTAAGGATTTTTGGCGTAGATGGCATATTTCTTTAAGTTCATTTTTTAGAGACTATGTGTATATTCCATTAGGTGGAAATCGTGTCAGTCAGAAAAAATGGATTCGAAACATGTTTGTTGTGTGGTTTTTAACGGGTATGTGGCATGGAGCAAGCTGGAATTATATTTTATGGGGATTATATTATTTGTGTTTCCTATTGCTAGAAAAATTCTATATTAAGGATCGAATTCCAGATAAATGGAAACATGTCTATACTTTGATAGTTATTTTCTTTGGATGGATTATATTTAAATATTCTGATTTATCACAATTAGGAGCTGTTTTATTAGGCATGTTTGGAATTGGATCTGCCGGATTCTATAGTATGGATGTTAAAACAGTATTTTTAAGTAATATATTCTTCTTAGTATTTTCAATGTTGGCTTGTACAACTTTGGGAAGATCACTACATAAGTATTTATTGAAAACATCAAATAAAAATGATGTGGTGATGGTATTGTATTCTATTTTTGATGCAATATTGCCATTTGTGTTGATGCTTATTTCGGTATTGGCTTTATTAGGAAATAGCTATAATCCGTTTTTATATTTCCAATTCTAGGGGGCAGTTATGAAACAAAAGAAACAATTTAGAATTTTGACGAAACTGATCTCTGTTATTTTGTGCTTATGTCTGATGTTTACAGGGTGTATTACAGGTGCTGCTTTTTTTGCAAGGCCATCTACGAGTGTTCTTGAGAAAAGAAAACTAACAGAGTTTCCAAAGTTTACAATGACTACATTTTTAAATGGTCAATATTTTAGTGAGATTTCTACTTGGTATTCAGATACATATCCAATGCGAGATTCATTGATGTCTGTATCTCAAAATATGAAGAATGTTTATGGTATCCACCAGGATACAATGGTGGTCGGAACTAAGAAGGAAGCTGATGCAATTCCTACGGATGAAAAAGCATCTAAGGAAGTTAAAACAGTTAAAGTTCCGGATAATTATTCCTTTGATGAGGATATGCAGAATCAAATTTTATCAAGCATGTATGTAAAAAATGGTGCTGCTTATAGTATGTATTATTTCACCCAAAATTCTGCGGATATCTATATCAAGGCTTTGAATCATTTCGCAAAAAGATTAAAAGGAACATCAAATGTATATTCATTATTAGTTCCAAATAATGCGGTGGTTTTATCCGATGAAGAACTTAAAAAATTAGGTGGTTCTGATATGAAACAAGCTATAGATTATTATTATAATAACTATAAAAATGTGACGGGTATTGATGCATATTCTTATATTGAAAAGGCAAAGGATCAGTATCTGTATTTTAAAACGGATCATCACTGGACGGCTTTAGGTGCGTACCAAGCTTATAAGGCATTCTGTAAGGAAAAGGGATGGAAACCTGAAAAGCTAGATAGTTTTGAAAAGAAAAGATTTGAACCATTCCTTGGAACAGCGTATGATCAATTGCGACTTCCTGAAATGGAGGCCAATCCAGATTATGTAGATGCCTATATTCCACATGCAACAAATGACATGGTGTATTGGGATGAGAATGGCAATAAAATCGATTATAACGTAATTGCGGATGTAAGTGATTGGTCAGCAAGTTCAGGATATTATTGCTTCATTGGTGGGGATAAGCCATTGAGTATCATTCAGAATCCTAAGAAGAAAAAAGGAAAATCTGTTTTGTTGGTTAAAGAATCCTATGGAAACAGTTTTGCACCATTCTTAGTCGATCATTATAAGACGGTATATATCGCGGATTTTAGATATACAAATATTAATATTGTCGATTATTGTAAAGAAAATAAAATTGATGATGTTATTTTTGAAAATAACATGTCAATTATTGGTAGTACAGAAGTTGCATCTAAATTTGATCAGATGGCTCGTGCTGGTGAATAAAAAAGACTGCAGAGGAATTAATCTTCTGCAGTTTCTTTTGTATATGAATCTAAATCATTTGGAAAATTGATCTTGTTTAATTTTTTGATGCTAAGTTCGATTGAAATATCAATATTTGCACTTGCTTCATCTACAGTTTGTTTACCTGTAAAGCTTAAAATCATGTGTGATATTTTTTTGTTTTTGATCGTAGCATCAAGTGTTGCGTTATCTAGTTTTACTGATCCCATGTTATCTAGAAGAGTGGCTAATTTTGATGTGTTGACTTTAAATGTGTATGTATCATTTTCCTTTTTTGAAGAGTCAAATAACTCACACAATTCATCGTCGGTTAAATCTAAGAAGGGATTATAGGCATTTAATTTTGAATTCTTTTTAAGTCCAATCTTATCGACTGTACTTTGTGTTTTTGTGCCCATGGAATTTAAATAGGTTTTTCCATCTTTGATATAAAAGTTTAAGAAATTATTTTGGACATTTTTGCCAGCAACAAGTCCAATATTGCTAGCAACTTGTAGATCTTCTTTTTGAAGAATTTGGGCATCAACATTCAATTTTGAATCTTTCATATCGAGGGTACCACTGATTTGGGCGCTTTTTAGATTCAATGTATTATCTAACGCGTTGAAGAAGGCGAGAATGTCTTCATTGTTTTTTGAATTTGAACATCCTGAAAGGGAAAGAGATAAAAAACAAGTTATTATTAGGGTTAATATTTTTTTCATTGGAAACTCCTTTAAACTTCTATATTGTATGCGTAATCAAAAGGGTTGTCAAAATGGATGAAGAAAAAAAGCACCTAATATGGGCAGGTGCTTAAAAGGGATAGGCAATATTTATAACCCATTTTCATGATTTTGTCAAGTTTTTCTTGACATTTGGTGGTTTTACTAGTAGTATAATAAATTGCATAATAGTGTAAGTTTTCAGATGAAAACTGCCTAGTATAGTACAAATTCGAACGAAAGGATGGCATGCATGGACAACAACAAAGCATATCGTATCGTCTCGTGTGGAAAAAAGTCTTCCCGCCGAGATTACTCAAAGGTTAGTGGTAAATTAGAGTTACCTAATCTTGTCGAAATCCAGACAGATTCATTTAAATGGTTTACGCAACAGGGTATCCAAGAAGTATTTGAAGAAATCTATCCAATTGAAAACTATGGAAAAAACATTCGTTTAAATTTCCTTCGTTATCATTTTGAAGAACCAAAATATAACGCAGAAGAATCAATGTATAGAGAATGCAATTTTGCAGCACCTCTTTATGCTGATATGGAATTGGAAGTTACAGACTCAGAAACTGGGGAAGTTGTAACAAAAAGCGAAGAAGTATATTTAGGGGATTTCCCTTTAATGACAGAAACTGGTACATTCATCATCAATGGTGCAGAACGTGTAATCGTTAGTCAGATTGTTCGTTCTCCTGGTGCATATTTTGCAGATAGCTATGATGAAAAAACAGGAAAACAAAATTTCAGCTGTGAATTAATTCCAAGTCGTGGTACTTGGTTGGAATTCATGACTGAACAAAAGAAAACTACAAATGGACGTTTGATCAATGTTTCTATTGACCGTCGTCGTAAAGTTTTATTCAGTATTTTATTTAAGGCAATCGGTATGTCTTTAAATATCGGAGTGAACGAAGATACTCATGATACAACAATGATGGAAACATTCCTTCGTGCAATGGGACGTAACTGGTCGGATGTTGCGACAGATGCGGAAGATCGTGAATACATGAATATGTATTTGTTGTTGTACACTGCTTTCTTTGGAAAATATGAAGAGATTGAAAATTCTTTATTGAATGATAAAGTAAAAACAACTCAGGAAGCATTGCTTTCTTTCTATGAAAACCAAAGAAGTGATGAAATCCCTACATTAGATGGATCAATCACTTTGATGCAGGCTAAGTTCTTTGATCACCGTCGTTATGACTTGACAAAGGCAGGTCGTTATAAATTACGTAAAAAATTAAATGCGATCGATCGTATGGCAGGTATGACACTAGCTCATGACATTGTGGATGTAAATGGCAATGTATTCATGGAAAAAGGTACTGTGGTTCACCGTGATGAAAGAAATGCATTACGTGAAGAATTGGCTAAGGGTACTTATTGTGTTGCTTACCCATTCCGTTCAGAATTCCATGAAGAAGATATCGTTTCTATTCCAACAAGCTGGACAACAGGATTAATTGGTCGTGTTTTAGCTAATGATGTTGAAACTGAGGATGCATATTTAGATGCTGGTACAGTTTTAACAGAACAAGATGTTTTAGCAATTCAAAAGGTTGTTGAAGAAGTAGAAATTTATGCAGGATTGTTTGCACAGCCAGTTAAATTAACTGCTGAAAATATGGATTCTGTATTTAACTATGGTCAACGTTTATATGCTCTTGGACGTTTAACAAATGCTCAAGGTGAAGATATTGTAGATGCAGATATGGAATTAGTTGCGAACCGTTATACAGTTGGCGTAACTCCAGATGCAGTTGATAGCGATGTTGAAATGCAAGTAAAACAACGTGCTTTAAGTGAAGATATCACAGCATGGTTGATTGGTGCTTGTGTGCAGGAAGTATATATCATCGATCAAAATGGTGATGAAGTACGTGTTGCAGGAAACGATCCATTCGCTAACAAACATACAATTACAGTTTCAGATATGTATGCATTCTTCTCATATAGCTTAAATGTTATGGAAGGTGTAGGAACAACAGATGATATCGATATGTTAGGTAACCGTCGTATTCGTTCTGTTGGTGAATTGATTCAAAACCAATTCCGTATTGGTTTATCTCGTATGGAACGTGTAGTTAAAGAACGTATGTCAATTCAGGAAATGGATAGCTTAACTCCAAGAAAATTGACAAATATTCGTCCTTTGACAGCTGCAATTAAAGAATTCTTCTCTAGTTCGCAGTTATCACAGTTCATGGATCAACAAAACCCTCTTGCTGAGTTGACAAACAAACGTCGTATTTCAGCCTTAGGTCCGGGTGGTATCAGCCGTGACCGTGCAAGTTTTGAAGTTCGTGACGTTCACAACTCTCACTATGGTCGTATTTGTCCAATCGAGACTCCAGAAGGACCAAACATCGGTTTGATCAACAACTTAACAACATATGCTCGTATCAATGAATATGGATTTATCCAAACGCCTTACCGTAAGGTAAATGCGGATGGTACAGTTAGTGAAGATACAGTTTATCTAAGTGCAGATGAAGAAGCAGATTATGTAATTGCTCAGGCCAATGAGGTTCGTGATGGTCATTTAGTAAATGAACGTGTCGTAGCTCGTAAGGCTGGTGAAACTATCATCGCTGACCGTAATGAAGTAGAACTTGCCGACGTCAGTCCTAAACAAATCGTATCTGTAGCGACTGCCTGTGTCCCATTCTTGGAAAACGATGATGCGTCTCGTGCCTTAATGGGTGCCAACATGCAGCGTCAGGCCGTTCCATTATTAGTTCCACATTCACCTTATGTAGGTACTGGTATTGAATATAAAATTGCGAAGGATTCAGGTGTTGGTATTGTCGCAAAACAAGATGGAGTTGTTGAATATGTAGACAGCTTGCGTATTGTTGTAAAAGATAATGAAGGTGAAAACCACACTTATCAATTACGTAAATTTGCTCGTTCAAACGCTAGTACTTGTATCAACCAACGTCCAATCGTAGAAGTTGGAGAAAAGGTTGAAAAAGGTGATATCTTAGCCGATGGTCCAAGTATGCAAAATGGTGAATTGGCTTTAGGTCAAAACGTTGTTATCGCATATACAACATGGCATGGATATAACTACGAGGATGCCATCATCATGTCAGAGCGTATGGTTAGTGATGATGTTTATACTTCAATCCACGTAGAAGAATATGATATTGATTGCCGTGAAACTAAGTTAGGTCCAGAAGAAATCACTCGTGATATTCCTAACGTTGGTGAAGCAGCTGTTCGTAAATTAGACTCTAGCGGTATCATTATGGTTGGTGCCGAAGTTAAAGAAGGAGATATCTTAGTTGGTAAGGTTACTCCAAAAGGACAAAGTGAAGTTAGTCCTGAAGAAAAATTATTATTGGCAATCTTTGGTGAAAAATCACGTGAAGTTCGTGACAATTCATTAAAAGTACCTCATGGTGGTGCTGGTATTGTTCATTCTATCCGTGTATTTAAACGTGGAGATGGATCGGATCTTCCTCCTGGAGTAAATATGCGTGTTAAAGTATATATCGTTCAGAAACGTAAGATTTCTGAAGGTGATAAAATGTCTGGTCGTCACGGTAACAAAGGTGTCATCTCTAAGATTTTACCTATCGAAGATATGCCATTTATGGCTGATGGACATCCAGTAGATATCTTGTTGAACCCATTCGGTGTACCTTCTCGTATGAACATTGGACAGATTTTAGAAATCCACTTAGGTTACGCAGCTCGTAAATTAGGTGTTAAATTCTCTACTTCTGTATTTGATGGTTTATCAAATGAAGACTTACAGGATGTAATGCGCGAAGCTAGCATGACTGTCGATGGAAAACAGGTATTGTACGATGGACAAACTGGACAACCATTTGATGAACGTATTAGTGTTGGTGTAATGTACATGATCAAGTTGGCCCACATGGTTGACGATAAATTGCATGCTCGTGCTACAGGTCCATATTCTTTAGTTACTCAGCAGCCATTGGGTGGTAAAGCTCAAAATGGTGGTCAGAGATTTGGAGAAATGGAAGTTTGGGCATTGGAAGCATATGGTGCTGCCCACACATTACAAGAAATCTTGACAATTAAATCAGATGATATTCAAGGTCGTATCAAGACTTATGAAGCTATCATTAAGGGTAAAGATATTCCAGAACCAGGAGTTCCAGAATCATTCCGTGTATTAATGCACGAATTACAAGGTTTAGCAATCGATATTCGTTTGTTAGATGAAAACAATAACGAGGTTGACATCACACTAGATGATGATGACCAGGATGTTCGTCAAGCTCAACCTTTACCAGAACAAACACAAAAGGAAGAGTTAGTAGACGATATTGAAGAGAATAACGAAGAAGAGGAGGCGTAGTATAAAATATGAGTATTAACAATTTTGCCTCGATTCAGGTTCGCTTAGCGAGTCCAGAAACGATTTTAAAATGGAGTCATGGTGAAGTAACAAAGCCTGAGACAATCAACTACCGTTCACAAAAAGCTGAACGTGATGGTTTATTCTGCGAACGCATTTTCGGTCCAACTAAGGACTGGGAATGTGCTTGTGGTAAATATAAAAAAGTACGTTTTAAAGGTGTTGTTTGTGATCGTTGTGGTGTAGAAATCACAAAAGCAAGCGTAAGACGTGAACGTATGGGTCACATCCATTTAGCTGCACCAGTAGCTCATATTTGGTATTTACGTGGTATTCCTAGCCGTATGGCATTGTTGTTGGATGTAACACCAAAACAATTAGAAGAAGTCGTATATTTCGTAAGCTATATTGTTACAGATCCAAAAGAATCTGGTTTAGCATATAAACAAATTCTTTCTGAACGTGAATTCCGTGAAAACCAAGCTATTTATGGTTCAACAGGATTTACAGCTCAAACAGGTGCAGAAGCTGTACTTCGCTTATTGCAGGATGTTGATTTAGAAGCTGAATATCAAGAAGTACAAGATGCTCTTGAAAAAGCACAAGGAGAAAAACGTAAGAAATTAATCAAGCGTTTAGATACAATCAATGCATTCCGTAACAGTGAAAATTTACCAGAATGGATGATTCTGACAAACATTCCGGTAATACCACCTGATTTACGTCCAATGCTTCAATTGGATGGTGGTCGTTTTGCGACAAGTGACTTAAACGATTTATATCGTCGTGTTATCACTCGTAACAATCGTTTACGTAAATTGTTAGATTTGGGAACTCCAAATATTATCGTACAAAACGAAAAGCGTATGTTACAGGAATCTGTAGATGCTTTAATTGATAATGGTCGTCGTTCAAAACCTATCACAGGTGCTGGTGGACGTGCATTAAAATCATTATCACACTCATTAAAGGGTAAACAAGGTCGTTTCCGTCAGAACTTATTAGGTAAACGTGTTGACTTCTCAGGTCGTTCCGTAATTGCCGTAGGACCAGATTTGAAAATGTATCAATGTGGTATTCCACGTGAAATGGCAGTTAACTTATTTAAACCTTTTATTATCAATGAAATCGTAAATCAAGGATTGGCTCAAAATCCTAAAAATGCTGAAAAATTAATCGAACGTCGTGACCCTCGTATCTGGGATGTTGTTGAAAAAGTAATCGATGGCTATCCAGTATTGATGAACCGTGCGCCTACATTACACCGTTTGGGTATTCAGGCCTTCTTGCCTAAATTAGTTGAAGGACGTGCAATGCGTCTTCACCCATTAGTATGTACAGCGTTCAACGCCGACTTCGATGGTGACCAGATGGCCATCCACGTTCCATTAGGAGAAGAAGCTCGTGCCGAAGCATTAGTTATGATGTTAGGTTCTCACAATATCTTAGGTCCAAAAGACGGTAAACCAATCGTTACGCCAGGACAGGATATGGTTATGGGTAACTTCTATTTAACAATGGAAGAAACTAAAGACGAATTCTATGCAGAAGCAAAACACTACGAAGAAGTTGGCTGTCCATTAGAAGCAGCACACTGGCACCGTTTTGGTGAAAATGAAGGTCATGTATATACAGACGAAGATGAAGTTATGATGGCTTATCAGTCAAAACAGGTTCACCTTCATACTCGTATCGCATTGCCTGTATGCAATATGCATAAAACATCATTTGATGAAAAACATAAAAATGATTATTTAATTACAACTGTTGGTAAGATTGTATTCAACTCAATGTTCCCTGAAGATTTTCCTTATATCAATGAAGTTTCTAAGGAAAACTTTATCCGTACGCCTGATAAATATTTTGTAGCTCCAGGACAAAACATTAAAGAATATATCGAAGCAATGCCTTTAGTTGATGCGGTTAAGAAAAAAGATTTAGGTAAGGTTATTGCCGAGGTCTTCAAACGTTATGATGCAGATCAAACAGCTGAAATTCTTGACCAAATCAAATCATTAGGATTTGAATATTCAACAGTGGCAGGTATTACTGTTGCCTTATCTGATATCGAAGTGGCTCCTCACAAAGATGAATATATCGATGAGGGTCGCGTAAAAGCCGATCAATTAAAACACTTACAACGTAAGGGTATGTTGACAATGGAAGAATGGGAACGTCACTTATCTAAGATGTGGGATGATCAAAAAGACAAGATCGTTACATCATTGATGAACAACTTGCCTCGTAAAAACCCAATCAACATGATGGCGACTTCTGGTGCCCGTGGTAACGCGTCAAACTTTACTCAGCTAGCTGGTATGCGTGGTTTAATGGCGAAACCAGGTCACGCTAAAGCTGGTGCTGGTGAATATGTTCCAACCATCATAGAAGTTCCTATCTATTCTTGTTTCCGTGAAGGATTGAACGTAAGTGAGTTCTTTATCTCGACTCACGGTGTGCGTAAAGGTCTAACCGATACTGCCTTGAAGACTGCCGAATCTGGTTACTTAACTCGTCGTTTAGTTGATGTTGCTCAGGATGTAATTATCAAAGAAGACGATTGTGGTACAGATAAGGGTTACTGGATTGAAACTTTAATGGATCGTAAAACAAACTCTGTTATCGAACCATTACAGGATCGTTTAGTAGGTCGTTATTCAAAACAAGATGTAACTGACCCTAACACAGGTGAATTAATTATTGCGAGTGATGAATTTATCACAGATGAATTAGCTAAGAAAATCGTTGATGCAGGTGTTACAGGAATGTATATCCGTTCTGTATTTACTTGTAAGTCTCGTTTAGGTATTTGTCGTAAATGTTATGGACGTAACATGGCTACTGGTAAAGACGTAGAAGTCGGTGAAGCTATTGGTATCATGGCTGCCCAATCTATCGGTGAACCAGGTACACAGTTAACAATGCGTACATTCCATACTGGTGGTGTTGCCGGTGCCGGTGCCGAAGATATCACTCAAGGTTTGCCTCGTGTTGAAGAATTGTTCGAAGCACGTTGTCCAAAGGGTGTTGCGGTAATTGCGCAAATTTCTGGTGAAATCACTTCAATCGAACGTATTGAAGGAACAATGCGCCAAGAAGTTATTATCACAAATGAACACGAAAGTGTTTCTCATAAAATCAATGCGAACCAGTCAATGCGTCCATGGGTTCAAATCGGAGCTAAGATTGAAGCCGGTGTAGCATTAACTGAAGGTCCATTAGATCCAAAAGAATTGTTACGTGTTGCTGGTGTACGTGAAGTTCAAGACTATATCTTGAAGGAAGTTAAGAAGGTATACCAAAGCCAAGGTATCGAAATCAGCGATAAGCACTTGGAAGTAATGATCAAACAGATGATGAAGAAAGTAATCGTTGTAGATAGTGGAGATACTGATTTAAATGTTGGTGTTCAATTGTCATTGAATAACATCACTAAAATCAACCGTGATGCTTTATTAAGTGGAAAAACTCCAGCTACTTTCAAGCCTGTATTATTAGGTATTTCTAAATCTTCTGTTGAAACAGATTCATTCTTATCTGCCGCTTCTTTCCAGGAAACTACAAAAGTACTTACAGATGCGACAATCAAAGGTAAGGTTGACCACTTAATTGGTTTGAAAGAAAATGTTATCATAGGTAAATTGATCCCAGCAGGTACTGGTTGCCAAGGTGATCGTCCACAGAACTTAATTGTTGCGGCTAAGGCAAAAGAACTTCGTGATAAACGTATTGCTCGTATGAATGAAGTTCATAGTGAAGAAGCTGACAAATTTGATAAATTAGTATCAGGTTCTGATGATATGGACGTAATGGACAATACTGAACCTTCTGTAGAAGAATCAATTCTACAAGATGCTGAAACTACAGATAACGGTTCAATGGACATCCAATCTGAAGAATAAGAACATAAGGAGTAGGTATATGCCTATTCCTTTTCTTTAGGAGATTGTATGGAAAAATATTTTGATTTAGGAAGAGCCTATTATACATATTTAAAAAACAGCACAAAGAAAAATCAATGTACTGTTAGTATTGTATGTGATGATATTGATATAAAACATAATATTATGGATGGCCTGTTATTTGATGGTGCATTTATATATGATGGGTATCAACAAAATGTAGATGGTTATATTACTGTTTGTGATGGAAATATCGAATTAGAAGGATGTAGTGTATCTGATTTAAAATTTGATCATTATACATCCAATTCAAATGGAACGATAATAAAAAAGTAGGACAATTGTCCTACAAGATTTGAATATTATTTTTTAAGCATGTATCAATCATGTCCTGAGGCCATAAGCTAGCCTGGACTTCTCCGATATGTGCTTTTTTTAGTAGCAACATACATAGTCTGGATTGACCAATTCCACCACCTAAAGTATATGGAAGTTCTTTGTTTAAAATGGCTTTATGGAAAGGAAGTTCACATCTTTCCATGCAATTTTCTTTTTTTAACTGTTCTAACAAAGTATCTTCATCAACACGAATACCCATAGATGAAATTTCTAGTGCGCTCTGTAAAGGTTCATACCAAAATAAAATATCTCCATTTAATGTCCAGTCATCATAATCGGGTGCACGTCCATCATGTTTTTCATTGTTCGATAGCTTGTCACCAATTTGCATAACAAAAACGCATCCATGCTCTTTTGTGATCGCATTCTCCCTTTCTTTCGCATTTAGATTTGGGTACATATCTAATAGTTCTTGACTAGTGATAAAGAAGATATCATCTGGCAAATGATTTACAGCCTGAGGATATTTATACCACACTTCATGTTCCATATGTTTAATGACTTTAAAAATAGTACGTACATGAGCTTCTAATGTTTCTTTTGTACGTTCATTTTTAGAAATGACTTTCTCCCAGTCCCACTGATCAACATAAGCAGAGTGGATATTATCCAATTCTTCATCCTTACGAATGGCATTCATATTTGTATATAAGCCTTCATGTAATTTAAAACCATATTTCTTTAAAGCCATACGCTTCCATTTTGCTAAGGAGTGTACAACCTCCATTTGTTCGTTAGGCAATTCTTTCATAGTGAAAGATACGGGTTTTTCGGTACCATTTAAGTTATCATTCAATCCTGAACTTTGTGTGACATATAAAGGTGCTGAAATTCTTGAAAGATTTAATTCTTTACCAAATTCATATTGAAATGTATCACGAATATATTTAATAGCTTCTTGCGTTTCTCGAACAGTTAATACTGGATCGTAGTTTTCAGGTATAATAAGTTTCATATAATCCTCTCCTTAATGTAAGTATTGTATCACAAATAATGAAAAGATTTTCAATAAATTTTATGATAAAATCATTTTATGAACATTTTATTTTCAATTAATGCCAAATTCATAGATTTGACAAAGACATGTATACGTTCCATTATTCGTTTTGACAAGAATATTGACTTCTATATTTTGTATCATGATTTGCATCAAAAACACATGGATGATTTAAGAAATTCCTTTTTAGAGTGTTCTTTTCATTTTATCGAAGTGAAGGAAGAAGAGTTTAAAGAATTTCCTATTTCCTCTCGATATCCATTAGAAATCTATTATCGATTATTCGCATCGGATTTATTACCAGATACATTGGATCGTATTTTGTATTTGGATGTGGATATTGTTGTGATTCAAAGTTTAAGGGAATTGTATAACATGGCTTTTGAAGATAATCTTTATATCGCATCTAGTCATGTAAGTGAGAACATGACGCATTTAAATGCGAAAAGATTGGGATTAAAAGAAGATGTACCATATATTAATACAGGTGTATTGTTGATGAATTTAGAGGCTTTGCGCGAACAATTGAATAAACAAGATATTTTAGATTATGTCAATGAATATAAGAAGAAGCTTGTACTCTTTGATCAAGATGTATTGACTGCTTTATATGGGGATAAGACAAAACTAGTAGATTATCGTAAATATAATTTGAGTGAAAGAATGATGAATTTCTATAATTTAAGAAATCCAAGAAGTAGGATAGATCTTGATTGGGTGAAAAAGAATAGTGTTATCATACATTATTGTGGAAGAATGAAGCCTTGGAATGGCAAATATATAGGATGTTTAGATTGTTTTTATAGGGAGTTGGAAAAATGAGAGATAGGTTTTCAAATCGTTTAGGATTTATTTTAATTAGCGCAGGATGCGCAATCGGAATTGGCAATGTTTGGCGCTTTCCATATATTGTAGGACAATATGGAGGTGCTGCCTTTGTCTTAATTTATTTATTTTTTCTAGTTATATTAGGATTGCCAGTAATGGTTATGGAATATTCGGTAGGTCGTGCCAGTCAAAAAAGTGCTGCCTTATCTTTTGATGTGTTAGAGCCTAAGGGCTCAAAGTGGCATTTTATGAAGTATGTAGCTATGGCAGGAAACTATATATTGATGATGTTTTATACTTCGGTGTGTGGTTGGTTGTTTTATTATTTCTACAAGATGTTGATAGGTGATTTTAATGGCTTAGATGTAACTCAAATTAATAGTGAGTTTGGTGTGATGTTGGCAAATCCATGGATTCAAGTTGGCATGATGTTTATCGTTGTATGTATTGGCTTTTTCATTTGTTCAAAAGGCTTGCAGAATGGGGTAGAAAAAGTATCAAAATATATGATGTTGTGTCTATTGGGATTGATGTTAGTTTTAGCGGTTCGCTCATTAATTTTGCCAGGAGCAATGGAAGGTGTTAAGTTCTATGTGTTGCCAGATTTTTCAAAGATGCAAAATGTATCTGAAGTTGTATTTGCGGCAATGGGTCAGGCCTTCTTTACTTTGAGTTTAGGTATTGGTGCCATTGCGATATTTGGCAGCTATATTGATAAGAGTAAAAAGTTAACTTCGGAAGCCATTACAGTAGTTTGTTTAGATACGTTTGTTGCATTGGTTGCAGGCTTTATTGTGATTCCTGCATGCTTTGCGTATCATGTGGATCCTGGACAAGGTCCCGGATTGATTTTTCAAACTTTACCAAATATCTTTGCGAATATGAAGTTTGGCAATCTTTGGGGAGCCTTATTCTTCTTGTTCTTGAGCTTTGCGGCATTGACAACAATTATTGCGGTATTTGAAAATATTGTCACAATGACAATGGAGTGGACAGGATGGTCCCATGCGAAAACCATCAAAGTAAGCTTTGTGCTTGTCTTTGTATTGTCATTACCTTGCGCATTAGGATTTAATGTATTGTCCTTTATTCAGCCAATGGGTGCTGGCTCAACGATTCAAGACTTAGAAGATTTTATTGTATCAAATAATTTACTTCCATTAGGTTCCTTATGTTATGTATTATTTTGTTCATCCAAATATGGATGGGGATTTAAAAACTTTTTGAAGGAAGCCAATTGTGGAGAAGGAATTTCTTTTCCTAAACAGGTATGTTTCTATGTTTCATATATCATTCCTGTTATTATTTTGGTAATATTTATACAGGGATATATCTCTAAATTTTTCTAGGAGGAGCAGTTATGATCAAAAAAAGAAAAGTAGTAATCGTTGGTGCAGGGAATGTAGGTGCTAGTACAGCGTTTTGCATGATCAACCAAGGGATTTGTGATGAAATTGTTTTAATTGATATGAATACCGAAAGAGCCAAAGGAGAAACTTTGGATATGATTCATAGTATTGCCTTTATGAATCGTAATATGCAGATTAAATTAGGAGATTATACAGATTGTAAAGATGCAGATGTTTTAGTGATTACAGCAAGTGCTCCAATGGGTAAGGAAAACGATCGCTTAGTGGCTTTAAAATCAAGTTCAAAAATTGTTACAAGTATTGTTTCAAGTGCAATGGAAAATGGTTTTAATGGATTTATTGTGGTTGTTTCAAATCCAGTAGATATTATGACATATGTAGCATATAAGGTTTCTGGTTTACCTGCAAATCAAATTATTGGTTCAGGTACATTACTAGACTCAGCTCGTTTACAATGCCATATTGCCGATTGCATTGATGTGGATACAAAGAGTATTCATGCGTATGTTTTAGGTGAGCATGGAGATAGTGAAATGATTCCATGGAGTACAGTTCGTGTGGGTGGTAAAGATATTTACCAAATCATTAAAGATAATCCAACTCGTATGAATGAAAGTATGTTTGACAGCATTCATGAAGCGGTTAAGAAGGATGGCTGGGAAATTTTTAACCGAAAAGGAAATACTTGTTACGGTATTGCGGCAAGTACAACAAGAATTGTTCGTGCATTGATGTTCAATGAATCTGTAGTGCTTCCTGTTTCTACATATTTAGATGGTCAATATGGACAAAACGGAGTATATACAAGTGTTCCGGCAATTATTGATGCGACAGGTGTCAAAGAGGTTGTCGAAATTGAAATGGCAGAGGATGAAAAAGCTCAGTTTGATTCTTCTTGTAGTCATCTACAAAGTTTTTACAAGGAAGTTTAAACTTCCTTTTCTTTTAGTATAGGAGGTGTTAAGGTTGGTACAAGGACAAAAATTAATGACTTCTGGTTCCATACCTAAACAAATGATATTTTTTGCGTTACCCATACTATTAGGTAACCTTTTTCAACAATTATACAATACAGTGGATTCTTTGATTGTTGGAAATTTTTTAGGAAGTCAGGCACTTGCGGCCGTTAGCTCTAGTGGAAATATTATTTTCTTGATGATTGGATTCTTCAATGGAGTCGCGATTGGTGCTGGTGTTGTTATTTCACGATATTTTGGTGCTCGAGAAATTGAACGTATGCAGAATGCGATTCATACAACGGTTGCGTTTGGATTGATTGTAAGCTTTATTATGACACTTGTGGGAATCTTTTTTACACCTACTTTACTTCGTTGGATGGGGACACCCGAAAGCGTAATGGCAGCTTCGGTTACGTATTTTAAAATTTATTTTTTAGGTTCCTTTGGCTCGATTATGTATAACTTTTTTGTAGGTATACTACAAGCGGTTGGAGATAGTAAGCATTCACTTTATTATTTGATTGTTTCAAGTATTGTAAATATTGTATTAGATTTATTCTTTATTGCAGTACTTAAAATGGGAGTTGGATCGGCTGCAGCGGCTACCATTATTTCGCAATATATTTCAGCTGGTCTTTGTCTGTATTTATTGTTGACGACAACAGGAACACATCGTATTATTCTATCCAAGATTAAAATTCATAAGGAATATCTAGGTGAAATTTTAAAGTATGGTTTGCCTAGTGGATTTCAGAATTCAATTATTGGATTAGCGAACGTAGTTGTTCAATCGAATATCAATTCATTTGGTGATATGGCGATGGCAGGCTGTGGAGCTTATTCTAAGATTGAGGGCTTTGCGTTCTTGCCAATCACAAGTTTTACTATGGCACTTACAACTTTTGTAGGACAGAATCTTGGGGCTCGTCAATATGATCGTGTTTTAAAGGGTGCTAAGTTCGGTATGATGTGTTCAATGATTTTGGCAGAAATTATTGGTGTGATTATCTTTGTTTTTGGTTCACAATTTATTGCTGCCTTTGATGCAACTCCTGAGGTTATTCAATTTGGTACATTGCGTGGACAAACGAGTGCTTTCTTCTTCTGTCTATTGGCATACTCACATTGTGTGTCGGCTATTTTAAGAGGAGCTGGAAAGTCAATGGTTCCAATGATTGTCATGATGGTTTGTTGGTGCTTTGTGCGTGTTGCAGGCCTTACAATTATGGGAATGCTGATTCACAATATTTGGTGTGTATATTGGATTTATCCAATTACATGGTCTTTATCGAGTATAACTTTCTTTATCTATTATCATAAGGTCGATTGGCTTCATGCATAAATTTGACAACTGGATTTAAGAAGTGATAGACTAATATCGAGGTAGATAACTATGAAATCAATGTTAGAAGAATTAAAAGATGTAAAAATTAAAAAACATACAGTTACATCTATTGAATATGATTGCAAGTCTGAAGAAAAAGAGGACGAAGTATTTGATCAGGTTCATAATATTGTCACAAATCATTTAGATGACTTCGCAAAGATTACTTTTGATGTAGAAGCAGATCACAAAGTAAAAGTAGAAATTAGTGAAAACTAGTTAGGCCATTAGAAAATGGTCTTTTTTTTGTTTTTGTATAGTTTTGGTAATTATATATTTGATACAATGAGTACAAGAAAGATATGTAGGTACAATAATATGATAATTAAGAAAATTACATCAAAACAAGATGGATTAAAGTTAGAGATTGCGATTATGGAGTGTGAGAATCCAAAAGGAATCATACAGTTTTCACATGGGATGGCAGAGCATAAGGAGCGCTATTTTGATTTTATGCAGTATTTAAATGATCGTGGCTATATTTGTGTGATTCATGATCATAGAGGGCATGGCAGCAGTGTAAAATCAAAGAATGACTATGGATATTTCTATACTGAAAATGCCGATTATATCGTGGATGATTTATTTCAAGTAACAGAATATGTACAGGATACGTATCCTGGATTAGAAGTTACTTTGTTCAGTCATAGCATGGGAACATTGGTAGCTCGTTGTTACTTAAAAAAATATGATGCGCATATTCGTCGTTTGATTTTGTGTGGTCCTCCAACAGAAAATTCGGCAGCAAGTCTTGGTTTAGCATTAGCTAAAATAATAAAGCCTTTCTATAAGGAAAAGAAAGGCAATGGTTTATTGAATAAGATGGCTTTTGCGGGTTATGAAACAGAAAATCGTTGGTTAAGTAAAAATCCAGAGAATGTTGATCGATATGAAGCAGATGAATTATGTGGATTCTTGTTTACAACAAATGGGTTTATTAATTTATTTCAATTAATGATTAGAGCTTTTGATAAAAAAAATTGGAATGTTAAAAATGAGGATTTACCAATACTTATGATTGCAGGTCAAGAAGATCCGGTCATTCAGGGAAAGGATAGATTTGAACAATTGAAACAATTTTTAATGGGTGTTGGATATAAGAATGTATCTAGTAAATTGTATCCGACTTTAAAGCATGAAATCTTAAATGAAAAAGAGAATCAAATGATTTACGAGGATATATATGAATTTATAAAAAATGCCAAGGATTAGTTCCTTGGTATTTTGGATAAAAAAAACTCGCATATGCGAGCTTAAGTTTTACATGGAGCAGGTGATGAGAATCGAACTCACGTAGTCAGCTTGGAAGGCTGAAGTTCTACCATTGAACTACACCTGCAACAAATAATGGCTGGGGTACCTGGATTCGAACCAGGGAAATGCAGGAGTCAAAGTCCTGTGCCTTACCGCTTGGCTATACCCCAATAAGTGGTGGAGAAGGACAGATTCGAACTGCCGAACCGAAAGGAACTGAGTTACAGTCAGCCGCGTTTAGCCACTTCGCTACTTCTCCATCATATGGTGGAGGTTAACGGACTCGAACCGCTGACCCTCTGCTTGTAAGGCAGATGCTCTCCCAACTGAGCTAAACCTCCGTAAGTGCCTATTTATAATAGCACTGAGTTTAAATTAATGCAAGCACTTTTTGTAAAAATTATTTGAATTTTAAATTTGTTTAAAATTAAGGCTAAAATAATAGATAAAACGACTATAATCAATGTTTCTTTTGTTCCTTTATAAAGGATAACAACAAGGAATACATAGAGCAAAAAATTCAATATGGTAGTGCTTGATATTGTGTTTTCTGTATATGTGAAGCATGTACTGAATAAAATGGCTAAAAGAATTGTTGAAAGAATCCAGCCTTTTGTATCTTGTCGATTGGCTGAGAAAACTAAATAACTAAAGATTGCCCACACTATAGTGAATGTTGTCCATGTTAGAAATATATCTTTTGGCATTGTGTGTGTAAGAATCGTAGAGAATAGTGAATAACTAACAAAACAAATAATGTTAAATAATGTCGTATTCAATGTTGCTGTTTTTTCAGAATGTGAATAAAGTGCAATAATGCAATTTGTAAAAATCCACAGTGGCAAGTTTGATAATAGCTTTGTTGGATTGAAGTAAACGATAAATGGTTTAATAAATTCAATGTTTAAAGGTATAAAAGATATGAATCCAAACACCACGGCTATCAAGGTGATACAGATGGTATATAGCCATGTGTTGCAGTTTTTTCTTTTCATTATTTTTTAACCTTCTTTGAATAGATTATTGCGATGGCTAAAAATAAGATACCTATATATAGGAATGTATAAGCCAGGTTATAGGCGAATATAAATAAGCAGATGGCTGCAATTAGATATAAGATAGATGAAACAATGTTTTTGTTCATAAATGACCTCCTAATAAACTAAATTATATCACACAAAAAGAAAAGCTCCCATTGGGAGCTTTCAGATTGTTGACAAAAGCCTATACCTTTTCGTAAGGACATAGGTTTTTTATTGTAT
>NZ_QRVI01000069.1:400-610 GCF_003458715.1 Eubacterium sp. AF22-8LB | reverse complement strand
GGATTATATCCGCATCTGTTTGGTGCATATACAAACAGTCGGATTGGATATGAACTCTCTTTGATGCTTGAATATACCCACATATAGGATTTCGTTGTTGCCTTTTTACCAGGTTCATTTAGAACTTGAACAGGTGTTTCATCGGCATGGGCATGTTTTGATTCAAGCAGGATTTCATGCATTCTGCCTGTCAGTGGTTTTAACCAGTGT
>NZ_QRVI01000069.1:0-390 GCF_003458715.1 Eubacterium sp. AF22-8LB | reverse complement strand
TGTCAGTGGTTTTAACCAGTGTCCACTTGAATATATGATCCAGTTAGCCATTGTCGTTCTTGAAAGATCCAGACCCATTTGTTTCCATTCGGATTCCTGTCTATAGAGTGGAACGCCATTTACGAACTTTTGTTTCATAACGAAAGCCACACTTTCAGCAGAGGCATAAGAATGTGGAATGACAGGTTCTGGAATTCCAGGACTTTTCATAACACTCTTTCCATTTGCACGACATTTTCTGCATTCATATGTCGTTGTATATATATCTCTTACTTTTAATTTGGCTGGTACAAATTCGATTTCGTGTCGAACAAATTTCTTTCCGACAGGAACAAGTTTACTGTTACAGACTGGGCATACAAGTTCAGATTCTGGAAGTGTCATAATAAC
>NZ_QRVI01000068.1 GCF_003458715.1 Eubacterium sp. AF22-8LB | reverse complement strand
TTGTACCACTGGTGTAAATTTTCTCTTTTTGACTAGTCCTATTTATATGCTAACATCAATTGTTCTTGATAAAACACATGTAATGACTGTTTCCATTGGAAACATCAATGCTTACAATTGGACCTTCCATACAATACTTCCTTTCATTAAACAGTAGAGATAACTTCCAAATTTCTGCTCCATATTGTTTCGTTTTACATACTGACTTGATTCAATTACCGTCTTTTTAGATATAAGCTTATTCATAAACAGAAATAGGAAGAATGACGTTTTTTATGACTGACTCAAAGGTCTAAAAAGAACCACGTCATTTCTTCTCTAAGACTTTATTCTCATTACATGCCTGCAAAAAGAAAAAGCCAGGAATATTATATCCTGACTTGAATACCATGAATAACTAAACAAACAGTTGATTCTCTTTCAATAGAAATGATTCTTGATCTGTTCATCTACATTATACAATTCTATATTAACCAGAATACTTTTCTTCCTGGTTTCATAATACGAAAAGAACCGCAGAAACTGCGGGGATAGCTTGGTAAGAAAGGCTTTGATAGAAGCCTGTTCCCAAGAATCTCGTCACTTCAGTGATGAGGTTCAAGAGTGATGGATTTTTCTAAAGTAAAATAGTTCTTCATAAGTAAACATTAACATTATAAAAAGGCTATTTCTAGCCTCATTATATGGGTAACCAATTTTAATTGGGGTCATTATTTTTGGGGTCTAATTTGGGGTCAATTTTA
>NZ_QRVI01000067.1 GCF_003458715.1 Eubacterium sp. AF22-8LB | reverse complement strand
ACTATCCACGAGGTCGTTTTGGTGGACGACATCCGTTGTGTGGAATTGGTGTTACATCATTGATCATTGTAATTTCTAAACCAGCTACCTGTAATGCTCTTACTGCTGCTTCACGTCCAGGTCCAGGTCCTTTTACATCTACGGATACTGTCTTCATTCCGTGATCCATTGCTGCTTTTCCTGCTGCTTCTCCAGCTAATTGTGCTGCATATGGTGTTGATTTACGACTTCCCTTGAATCCTAATGCTCCTGCACTACTCCATGCTACGGCATTTCCGTTTTCATCTGTAATTGTTACGATTGTATTATTGAAAGTCGAGTGAATGTGTGCACATCCTCGCGCAATATTCTTTTTAACACGTCTCTTACGTGTCTTCTGTACTTTTGCCATTCTTTACTCTCCTTCCCTACTACTTCTTCTTGTTAGCCACTGTCTTGGCTTTTCCTTTACGTGTTCTTGCGTTTGTCTTTGTTCTTTGTCCACGTACTGGCAATCCTTTTCTGTGACGCATTCCTCTGTAGCATCCAATTTCCATCAATCTCTTGATGTTTAATTGTACTTCTCTTCTTAAGTCTCCTTCGACTTTGATTGCATCGATTGTTTTACGAATTGCATTTAATTGTTCTTCAGTTAAATCTTTTACTCGAACATCTTCACTGATGCCTGCTTCTTCCAATACTTTCTTTGATGTTGTCAATCCAATACCATAGATGTATGTCAATGAGATGACAACTCGTTTGTCGTTTGGAATATCTACTCCTGCTATACGAGCCATTTAGTTTCCTCCTACTTTAGTTTCCTTGTCTCTGTTTGTGTTTTGGGTTTTCACAAATTACCATCACACGTCCTTTGCGTCGAATTACTCGACACTTGTCGCAGATTGGTTTAACAGATGGTCTTACTTTCATCTTT
>NZ_QRVI01000066.1 GCF_003458715.1 Eubacterium sp. AF22-8LB | reverse complement strand
TGGAATTTGTTTCTTGATACTTATTACACTTTTGCTTTTTTCTTAATCATACATATTGCTGCTAAAGTAACTGTAACATAACCTAATAGTGCAATAATTGATGATTCAATTCCAAATTCTCCACCAGTGAAAACAAAGTCTTTTGAATCAAGTACATATGTCATAACCGAATATTCATCTGCCTTTTCACTTATCGATAAACCGCCGCCAATAATTAAAATATTCCAAAGTGAATGAACAATTCCGCTGTTCCAAACAGAACCACTTTCAATAGCAACCATTGAGAACATTATTCCCACCATTGTTCCTGCAATAAGAACTAACAGGCTACTTATAATTGAAAAATCCATTCCTATAATATGTACTAATCCAAATAAAACTGATGGAATTAATACAGCTACTTTAATATTCCATTTCTCTTTTAACAGATTTAGAATAACTCCACGAAAAACCATTTCTTCAACAAAACCAGCGGCTATGCCTGTAAAAGCAATACCAGCACTCAGTATTGAAAAAATCTGATTACTATTCATTCCAGAAGAAACGTACTTTCCAGAAAAGAAAAAAAGATAAACCGCTATTACTGTCACAGGTAATAATACACCTACAATAATCCATTTAGCTTTAATTGAAAATTTTGGCATTCCCAAATTTTCTATTTTTATTTTAAGTAGTCTTTTTGAAAATAATTCAATTAAAACAAATGCTAATCCAACATATATAATTCCTGCTATAATATTGCATATACCTTCTGGAATTTTAACCAAAACAAACAAACTTGCCACTAACTGAGCTAATATTTGAGCTACTATCAATACAATGATAGCTCCCAAAGCCCCTCCTATCGTCTTTCTTGTACTCATAAAATGCTCTCCTTTACCTTCATTATTGCAAAAAATTACTACCAACTTAACAAAT
>NZ_QRVI01000065.1 GCF_003458715.1 Eubacterium sp. AF22-8LB | reverse complement strand
TGTACAATGGCTCTGCATATTGCGGGTGTCATGTATCCGGCATCTAACGAAACATTCTTAATCAGGTATCCATATTTTCCATTGATCAATTCTTCATAGGCATCAAAAAAGCTAACACTATCATGTACATTTCCAGGAACTGTTGTAACTGCCAGTACGAACGAATTCTTATCGCAGAAAGTTTGATGCGAGTACGCAAAACATTTCTCCTTCTCACCTTTATGGAAGCAGCCACTTTCTGGATCTATAGTGCTTTCTGTAATTGTTTTAGTTGAAGTTTTTTTTACTTCTTCACCCGTTTCCTCATCATGTACATATTCTGCATGCACCATTGAATCAAATGCCTCTTTACCTATACATTCTCTATCCTCGTTGATTTCAGCCAACAGATCATCTTCGTATTTCTTTTTGAGGATCTCTACTTCTTTTTTGACACTTTTTCTTTTATTGGCATTTGCCTTCTGATGCGTGCTGTCTCCAAATACCGTTGTGAAATCGACAAAACCATAATCAACGGCCTGTTCTAAGATTTCCATAAATATCTCTTTAAATATAGTTGAATCTTTATATCTACGAATATAGTTCTGAGACCATGTAGAAAAGTTTGGAATCTTCTCATCAATACTTAATCCAAGAAACCAGCGATATGCCAAATTGACTTCGATCTCCTGACATGTCTTGCGCATAGAATTGATTCCAAACACGATATTTATGATAAGCATTTTAAAAAGAACCACAGGATCGATACTCGGTCTGCCGTGACGACTGTAAAGATGCTGAACTTTCGGATAAATAAACCGAAAATCAAGAGCCTCCTCCATCTTACGAACCAAATGATCCTGTGGTACTAATTCATCTAATGTATAATAAATCATGCAATCTAATTTTGCATTGTTTCTGTTAGTCATAGCCATTGTGATATCCTCCATAAACCCTCTATAATTATATCATTTTTGGCATAATAAATGGCAGAAACGTCGACTATTTTTGGGTTTATGAAGTACGTTTCTGCCACAGATATTCTATCAGATTTTAAAAA
>NZ_QRVI01000064.1 GCF_003458715.1 Eubacterium sp. AF22-8LB | reverse complement strand
TAGTTGGGCTTGCCCCTGCGAAGATAGCTAGCTGCCGGGTCCTTTTTTTTGCCTTTTCTATAATTCGGTTTATAATAATAAAGATAGAAAAGAGGATATTATGAAGAACTTAGGCTTTTATAATGGAAAAATAGATGAATTAGAGAATATGCAAGTACCAATGTTGGATCGTGCTTGTTATTTTGGAGATGGAGTTTACGATGCTTCTTATGCGAATAACCATACCATTTTTGCACTCCAAGATCATTTGAATCGGTTTTATAATAGTGCAAAACTATTAAATATAAAAATACCTTATGAGAGAATTGAATTACAAAATTTATTAATTGACTTAGTTAAAAAAGTAGATTCTCCGACTCAATTTGTTTACTGGCAAGTTTCTAGAGGTACTGGAATACGTAATCATATATATGGAGATGATATGATTGGTAACTTATGGGTAATGATTACACCAAAACCATTAGCAGATCCAAATAAAGAAATGTCTGTAGTTACAATGGAAGATACACGCTTCTTCCATAATAATATTAAGACAATTAATTTAATTCCTGCAGTTATGTATTCTACAGATGCACATAATCATGGATATGACGAATGTATTTTACACCGAGGTAAAGATCGTGTTACAGAATGTGCACATAGTAATGTTTCTATTTTAAAGAATGGTGTTTTTATCACTGCACCCTGTGACGAATATATTTTGCCAGGTATTGCACGAAAACATTTATTAGAAGCATGTACAGCTTTAAATATTCCTTATGAAGAGAAGATTTATTCTTTAAAGGATTTATTAGATGCAGATGAAGTAATTGTATCAAGTAGTACACACATTTGCAGAAGAGTAAATAAAATTAATAATAACCCATTTAATGGTAAAGATTTAGAAACTTTTAAAAAGCTTCAGAATTATGTATTTAAAGAATTTTATGAATATACAAATGCAAAAAGAATAGATTAATAAGCTGGATAATACCAGTTTTTTTAAATCGGGCAATGAAAGCGTATACAGTAATAAAAATGAAAAAAAGATAAAAAAGTTAAAAAAAACATTT
>NZ_QRVI01000063.1:796-1064 GCF_003458715.1 Eubacterium sp. AF22-8LB | reverse complement strand
CATTTGTTTCCATTCGGATTCCTGTCTATAGAGTGGAACGCCATTTACGAACTTTTGTTTCATAACGAAAGCCACACTTTCAGCAGAGGCATAAGAATGTGGAATGACAGGTTCTGGAATTCCAGGACTTTTCATAACACTCTTTCCATTTGCACGACATTTTCTGCATTCATATGTCGTTGTATATATATCTCTTACTTTTAACTTGGCTGGTACAAATTCAATTTCGTGTCGAACAAATTTCTTTCCGACAGGGACAAGTTTACTG
>NZ_QRVI01000063.1:0-786 GCF_003458715.1 Eubacterium sp. AF22-8LB | reverse complement strand
ATTCGGATTCCTGTCTATAGAGTGGAACGCCATTTACGAACTTTTGTTTCATAACGAAAGCCACACTTTCAGCAGAGGCATAAGAATGTGGAATGACAGGTTCTGGAATTCCAGGACTTTTCATAACACTCTTTCCATTTGCACGACATTTTCTGCATTCATATGTCGTTGTATATATATCTCTTACTTTTAACTTGGCTGGTACAAATTCAATTTCGTGTCGAACAAATTTCTTTCCGACAGGGACAAGTTTACTGTTACAGACTGGGCATACAAGTTCAGATTCTGGAAGTGTCATAATAACTTCGATATGTGGCAGTTTAGATAATTTATCATCCAACTGTCCTTTATACTTTTTCTTTTTATTGAATTTAACTTCTTCAAGAATAAATTGTTCTTCGTCTGGATTTGCTTCTGCTTCTGCCTCATCAAAAAGAGAAAGCTGCTCAAAACCAAGTGACTTTGATGTTTCACTTTTTGTTCCAAACAGCTTGCGCTTTAAATATTCATTTTCTTCCTTTAGATTCTTGTTTTCTTTTTGGATTTCTTCCAATGTCTTTGATAGTGCTACAACTGCTGACTGCATCTGTAGATATAATTCTTTGTAGTCGATACCTGCATTTTCAATCATTCGAAGCACTCCTTAACTGTCTATATTATACCATATTTAATACAAAATATCCTTAATATAAAGCTAAATAGCACATCTTTTATTACTCTTTTTTATTGTTCGTGGCTGTTCTATTTTAAGTCCTTCTAAAAGCCATCTGAACTGCTGATCTGTTA
>NZ_QRVI01000062.1:423-1099 GCF_003458715.1 Eubacterium sp. AF22-8LB | reverse complement strand
TGGTACTATGTCAAGAAAAAGGACTCATAAAATAGATAAATTTTAAATTTTAATGCTTTGAATAATAATTATTCTCATATTGATTTGGCGATTCATAACCGCAATGACTGTGAATTCGTATTGTGTTGTAGAATGTTTCAATATATTCGAAACACAAATCATACGCATGATCATAATCATAAATTAAAGTACGATTTAACCATTCTCTTTTTATTACTGAATGAAAAGATTCTATGCATGCATTGTCCCAAGGTGTGCCTTTCTTTGAATAACTTAGAATCAATCCTTTGGTTAATTTTTTATAAAGTTTGCTTGTATAATGTACTCCTCTGTCTGAATGAATAATTACAGGATCTGCTGTTTTTCTGCGCTTTCTAGCCATTTCTATACATTTCAACACTTCTTCTACTTCCAGTGTCTTTGATAACGTCCATGCAATTATTTTTCTTGAATATAGATCCATTACACTTGTAAGATATACAAATCCTTCCAAGGTGAATATATACGTTATATCTGTACACCATGCCTCATTTGGCTTGCTTGGTGAAAAGTCTCTTTTTAATACGTTATGTAGCTTTGTTGAAAAATCACTATCAAAGGTTGTTTTTACATATGGTTTAATGTAACAGGCCTTGATACCCATTTCTCGCATATATACGCCTACTGTTCTTTCCGA
>NZ_QRVI01000062.1:0-413 GCF_003458715.1 Eubacterium sp. AF22-8LB | reverse complement strand
GAATATAGATCCATTACACTTGTAAGATATACAAATCCTTCCAAGGTGAATATATACGTTATATCTGTACACCATGCCTCATTTGGCTTGCTTGGTGAAAAGTCTCTTTTTAATACGTTATGTAGCTTTGTTGAAAAATCACTATCAAAGGTTGTTTTTACATATGGTTTAATGTAACAGGCCTTGATACCCATTTCTCGCATATATACGCCTACTGTTCTTTCCGATATTTTTTCACCTTGCTTTTGCATCTCTTTCGCTATCTTTGGTGCACCATAAATTTGATGATTATCGTCATATATAGTTCGAATTGCTTGAATCCTATTTTTCTTTGATATAGATTGCTTGCTTGGCTTTCGATGCAGATAATTGTAATATCCTGATTTTGACAAATGTAGCTTACTTAGCACTCC
>NZ_QRVI01000061.1 GCF_003458715.1 Eubacterium sp. AF22-8LB | reverse complement strand
AAATTCCAATTTATCTAAATCTTTCTTATAGGATGTCGAATGACTGTTTTCCATTTTTCCGGTGCAACCTTTCTTGCATCCGACAAATATATTTCATGATGTAGTCTTTGACTATTCATATCATTCGCATATCCATTTTGTTTTAAATATTCATCCATAAGTGCAACTGTAGCTGGTTCATCATCAAAAGATCCTAAGTGCATGATTTGAACACATAAACCTTCATCAATCGTCAAAAACTCTGCCGATGAACAATCTATTTTTTTCTTTTTAGTTGCTGCTTCAACAGCCCATTCAAAATCTTTTTCATTCACAAAATCAGGCAATCGAATGACTGAAATCCAATGAAATGAATCTTTATCTGCATAATTCACACCATCTATATCATCCTGCCACCAGAATCCTTCTAGTGGTGGAACTACATATTCAAAGAATCCTTCAATTTTATAATCCGTCTTATAACTCATTCTCAAAGTATAAGCAATCGCATACAATACGCCAATTGCCTGCTGATATGCTCCACCTTCTTCATTTGGATTGCCCTCACCTCTGACCGCAATGTAATTTGCTTCAGGAACATTTACAATCACTGGTTTATTTTTAGGCATATAAAATTCTTTATATTCTTTCTTAAAATCAAAAGCCATAATTACTCCTTAAATTTGGTTTTATCTATTTTTTAAAGTATACCATTAAATATGAAAACTATACAAAAAGACTGATCTCTCAGCCTTTCATTTATAAATACGCTTTGTCTTAATCTATACGATCATAAACTATAATTTATTCGCTTATTTGTATTTCTTCTTAAGATTAATACTCAATATTATTGCAACAACTGATGAAATAATTAATCCTGCAACTAATGAAAATATCCAAAGATTATTTTCATTAAAAAGAAGAATAACGGAAATATCCATAGATATTATGAAAAGTACAAAGAAAAGATTTAAAATTTTAGTATCTTCTTTCCAATATTTTTCTTTATCACTAGTGCTTAAACTATTGTAAAATTCAAACCCATTGTCTAGTTCTTTACCAACTTTAGTGCTTCTTATTTTGTTTGTTGCATACCAAATAAGTAGGTATATCATGTTTAA
>NZ_QRVI01000060.1 GCF_003458715.1 Eubacterium sp. AF22-8LB | reverse complement strand
GCAATATGTATGATTAAGAAAAAAGCAAAAGTGTAATAAGTATCAAGAAACAAATTCCAGTTTATCGAGGTGGAGTAGAAAATAATTAATATGTAAGAAAGCTGTTTTGTTCATCTTGTATATGAAAATATAAATTATGATATGAGCGAAAGGTTTGGAACTGCTTTTTTCTATATAGAAAATATTAAATTTAGGCTTGCATATATTGTGATTATGTTATAAAATGTATGCGTTGTCGACGTAGCTCAGCCGGATAGAGCATGCGCCTTCTAAGCGCACGGTCGGGGGTTCGAATCCCTCCGTCGACGCCATCTTGTGAATAAAGTCCTTATATAAGGGCTTTTTTTCTGTTTATATATAGTTTTGAAAACCTTTTTGAAAACCTTTATAAAAAAACAAAGAAACATTATGTCTCTTTGTTGAAAAGGTTTAATCAAAAATATTGATGTTAAGATTTAATAAACTGGAATTTTCAAATTAGTCTTTGCAAATAACCTTTGAACCTTCACCGTCAATTACAATTCCCTGACGGTTGTTAATTGGGCATAGATTCAAATCCGAAAACTCAGTCATTATTTTCTCGGTAACTTTCTTAAATGGTGCTGTAAGATAATGCGGAAGAACATAGAAATCAATCAAATCAAGCCCTGCATCATCTTCTTGTGAGTAGTCCTCCGGCTTTTCATCCATTTGCTCGATATATTGGATGCTTGGAGCGCATATAATCGCACCTGCCGATTCACCAACCATCAGTTTTCCCTTTGCTAATTCTTTCTTCAACAGCTCATCCGTTCCCGTTTTACGGAGCTGGTCTATAAGGAAAAAAGAATTTCCGCCGGTAAAATATATCACATCCGCATCTTCAAAAACAGACTGTATCGTTGAATAAGCCTCCGTTGAAATATCAATTTCAGTTACGATTGCTCCCAACTTTTTGAATAATTTTCGAGCCGAGCCGACATAACCGGTATAGCCTTCACGCAGCGAAGCTGTGGGAATAAATGCGACTTTCTTGTTATCAATTTCTTCTTTTATCAAACTTCCTACACTTGAAAAGTGCGAACATAAAAATAATTTCATCAATATTCTCCTTTATAAATTCCAATTTATCTAAATCTTTCTTATAGGATGTCGAATGACTGTTTTCCATTTTTC
>NZ_QRVI01000006.1:110852-111057 GCF_003458715.1 Eubacterium sp. AF22-8LB | reverse complement strand
TTTCGATGCAGATAATTGTAATATCCTGATTTTGACAAATGTAGCTTACTTAGCACTCCAGTCACTGAAAAGTCTTTGTCGACTTTAGACTCTTCAGAAACAAGACAGTACAGAACTTGTGTTATTCTCCCAGAATGCTGATGGCTTTTTTTAGAATTTCAAGAGCATCTTGCGTATCCTTTAATTCACGCTTTAAACGCCTGTT
>NZ_QRVI01000006.1:0-110842 GCF_003458715.1 Eubacterium sp. AF22-8LB | reverse complement strand
GGCTTTCGATGCAGATAATTGTAATATCCTGATTTTGACAAATGTAGCTTACTTAGCACTCCAGTCACTGAAAAGTCTTTGTCGACTTTAGACTCTTCAGAAACAAGACAGTACAGAACTTGTGTTATTCTCCCAGAATGCTGATGGCTTTTTTTAGAATTTCAAGAGCATCTTGCGTATCCTTTAATTCACGCTTTAAACGCCTGTTTTCAAGCTCGGTCTCTGTTAGATTCCCTGAACCCTTAAATGTTGCCTGGTTGTTATTGGCTTTAGCTTCTTGCTTCCATCTATATAAAGTGCTATCTCCAACACCTAAATTTCTCGCACATTCTTTACGACTTAGTTCCGGATGTGTTAAGCAATAATTGACTGCATTTTGTTTAAATTCTTGATCAAACTGTTTCTTTTTATTTGCCATTTTCTTTTGCCTTCCTTTGTCTGTAGATCATCCTCTTTCTATTGTACCACTGGTGTAAATTTTCTCTTTTTGACTAGTCCTATTTATATGCTAACATCACGTTATCATTTGATAATTTTAAGGAAATTGAGCAAAAAAAAGAGTAGAAGTTGTATCACACCATACACTCTCTACTCTTATTTTGTTTTATTTTCCTTTGGTGGTAAGGTTACAATCACAATTGCAGTCTTTCCAACTACATTTTGACTACATAACACTGTTTCTTATAAAACGATATTCCATAGCCAATTGCATTTTCATATTTTTTAAATCTATGTTCTTCAAGATATTTTTTTTCAACAATTTGTCTTGCGCCTTCTTTGGCATCATCAATCAAATCATCTTCACTTATTGAATATTTACACTCAATAAGCACCACTGTTCCAAGTATGTTTTCTGGTAAAACGCATACATCAAATCTACCATTTCCGGATTCTCTATTGGATACCACCTCATAATCATTCAACAATCCAACTAGAAATCCATGATAAAAGGATTCTTGATTATCAAAATAACTAATACTTCTTAATAGTATATCATTCAACAATAGATTTACTTTTTTTGCATCTCCGTCCACAAGTTCTTGATAAAGCTCATTTTTCTTGCTTGTTGTATAATCTTCAAAATATGACATGAAGGATTGTTTATAGATTTCATAAACTTCCTTATTCGGGATAATCAATTCGTATTGGTTTTCTCCCCTATCTTTAATGACCTTTAAATATCCAGTTAGTAATAGAAAGCTATAAATATTATTGATATTATCCATTTCACGATACGTAAGTTCAGGCTTGATATATTTAATAAGGGATTGACCATTCATTAATAAATCAAACTCCTTGCGTAATTTTTTATCCCCATTTTGAATATACTTAACAACAATATCATTTCCACTAGTATTTGCCCAAAAAGAAATTGGTTTAAAAGACACATCTTGCGTTATATTTTTAACATACATAAGTGTACTCCATGGATTATAGATTTCTTTATTGCCAAATTGATATCCATCATACCATTCTTTTACTTCATCCATCTTTTCTGATAGATTATAATCTTTTAACAACTGTTTAACTTCCAATTCAGTAAATCCAAAAAATTCACTACTAATATTATTTAAAACGGAATAAGCAGTAAAATTATTCAACCCTGTAAAAATACTTTCCTTAGAAATACGAAGGCATCCAGTCATAACACCTTTTTCTAAAGCATCATTCGTTTTGAGTGCTGAAGAAAAAACACTTCTTAAAAACTCAACCATTTCTTCATAATAATTATTTTGATAGGCAGCCTGTAAAGGAACATCATACTCATCGATTAGAACAATAACTTTTTGTTGATAATATGTATATAGCGCATTCGTTATGACTCTCAATGAAATTTTTAAATCTTCAATACTAGATGAACGATTATGCAATTTATTTAAAATATCTTTAGTTGTATCCGACAATTGATCAGAAGATAATATTTCTAAGTTTTTCTCTAACAATTCATAAATCACATTTGAAAAAGATGAAATTTGCGCATCAAAAGTTAAATTTTTCATTTCCTTTAAAGAAATAAAAATCGTTGGATATTTATTTTGAACCTTTAAAGCATCCTTATTCTTCGAAATATTTAAGTCATCAAATAAATAAGCGTTCTCCTTTTCTTTGATTGAAAAGAAATAATAAAGCATCGACATATTCAGTGTTTTACCAAATCTTCGAGGTCTTGTATATAAAACGACTTGTTCATTTAATACATCTTCAATGAAATTTGTCTTATCTACATAATATGCACTTTTATCAATCATCATCTTAAAATTTTCAATTCCTGTCGGTAACAATTTCATTCTATCAATTCCTTTCACAGTTATTATACTTTATATTATTAACTTTTTCTTCAATTCCTCATAAGATTTTAAAATTCATGTAACTAAAAAAAACAACTTCCTTTATCAGGGTATCCAAATTTTCTAGGGGTCTATGAAATGCAATTATTTCATTCCTGATTCATTATCTTTTTTTATGTCTGATATAACCGTTTATAATTATTTCGTTATGTTCATTGTTTTCAACCAGGAGGTATTCCGATTTGTATTTCTGTTTGCTTTAAAAATGGGCAATCCATATTTCAGGACTCCCCATACATCGTACTAATTATGCGAATTTTTATTGCTTGCACTAAAATCATTAACTCCAATGGCTTACTATTTTTCTCTATTCTCATCTTTTCTTATACAATACAAGTTCCGGATTTTTACCGTCTTCTTCATAAGTGCAAATAAGAATAAAATCCATATCTGCAACAACGCCGAAACATCTATCGCCGCCGTATTCACATTCAAGCTGATTGCCTAGATATGTCTTTGCCTCATTCAAAAACTTAACCGCTTGCCCATTCGGAAGCTGGTACTCAAGATTCACGTACTTTCCCACAAGGGCATTCAATTTTTCCACCTTTGGCATTCCGTCAACATTCAATTCGTTAATTTCATTGATTAACTTTTTCTTGAATTCCTCAAATTGACCATTATCACTAAGCTCATCATATTTCTTCCAGTAATCTAAAGTAGGAAGCAGCTCTTTCATATAAGAACGGGCTTGTTCCTCCGTGAAATTCTCACTTACCATATTCTTAACACAAACTTCAATCAAATCGTCCATATCATTGTAAGTATACGTTCCGTCGGCATAACACCACTTACAATAGTCCTCGTTGAAAGAACCATCGTGATTGTGTCCGATAATATCATCATCTTCAAGCGGCATGCCGCAGCATTGACAAACAAGCTTTCTCGGTGAGCCTAAAAGTGTATTTATAGAAACATCGAATACTTTTGACAGCAATTTCAATGTTTCCGTATTCGGAACTGTTTCTCCGTTTTCCCAACGTGAAACTGCCTGACGACTTACAAAAACCTTTTCTGCAAGCTCATCCTGCGACATTCGCTTTTGAGTACGAAGTTCAAGTATAACCTGTTTTGTATCCATTATGAAGTACCTCCCTTACACCTTTATTATAGTCTCACGCATTATCTAAAACTAGCAACTCGCAGTTGCTATACTTATGACTCGCCTTTTTTATTCCCGGCTATACAAATTTCACAATGATAGTTTTGATCATTTGTATCCGCAGGCGGATAACCTTCAAGCTCCACTGTTGTTCATAACCAAACTTCAACCTCCTTGTGCTTAGAGTATATGAAGTTTTGGCTTTATCTTGTAGTTTGCGTGATCAATACTTATATAAGCATTAATCTGTAAATCAATAATTTCCATTAATAAAACCTCCCTACTTTACTAAATATTCAATCTTATTATATAGATGCATGTAAATTTATTTGTATGTTTATATGTCAAAAATAGTAATCAAAAAGGACAAAAATTTTTGTCCTTTGTATAACATATCTTTAAATTCATTATCTTAATTATAATATACAGTAATTATTGGTCTTAAAGTAGATGGTTCTCCTTTTTCAGCATCATAATAAACTGTACTTTGAATTTTTGATCCAGCGGCTAAATTTGAAACATAATCATCTCCTTGATATAAAATAACACCTGAACCATCAAGAAAATCTAACTGGATTGAAAGCGAATCAATTGTATATTCAGTTGTGTTTTCAATGATTGTTGAATAATATGTTGTGTATTCATCACTTTGACTTTCATCTTTTGTATATTGGATTGATTCTTGTAAATTATCTACAAATTCTTGAATAGCAACTTCCTTTTTGGCAACAGAATATTGAGAAAGAAAATCATCTAAATCGCTCTTATATTTTGAATTTACAGTCAATCCATAATCTTTTTCGAATTCGTGAATAGCTAAAGCTCTGTAGTTATATCCTAATTCCCACGTTTTTTCTTGGTTTGTATAATCATCAGTTCCAGCATATTGAATTCCTTCTTCTTGTAATTTAAGTCCTTTATAATATGTATCAGCAACTTTTTTCAAATCTTTATCTTTAAATTTGTATTTGCTTTCTTTCCCAACAGCATCTGTTTCAGCTTTTAGAAATTTTGTATATGCTTTTTGTAATTCCGCACTTGAATAACTATCTGTATCCTCATTATCTGCCAATTCCCATCGTGCTTCCAATCCTTTTGATACATTTAAAATAAAATCTTTATCAGATGGTGGTCCCTCTTTTTTTGGCTCTGATGAGCATCCTGCTAGCAAGGAGACTGCAAGTGTTGCAGCCATAAATTTGTGTAATAATTTCATATTTGTAACCTCTTTCCTAAGTTGGTTTCATTATATCATTGATTCAATTTTTTTAATAGATATAACTTTAATACTGATTAATATGCTAGTATAGTATTGTAAATTACTTAAAAATAGGAGAATTTTGATATGTATAAGATTTTTAATGTAGGTTTAATTATTTTGCTAGGTATAACTATGTGTGCTTGTACAGATACAAAAAGCAATCGTGTTGATGAAGCACTGGCAAAGAAACAAAAAGAAGAAGAAAAACAAAAAAAGAGAATAAAAAAAGATAAAACAAAACCGGTAATTACTTGCTCGGATGAAAACCCAACATTTGAAGTTAACAAAACTATTGACTTCGACCGTTTATTACTTTCCTTAAAAGCCGTGGATAATGTAGATGGTGATATATCAAAGAAAATCAAACAGATTAAATCTGATATTGTACAGCACCAAGAAGGCGATTACCATATTGAATATAGTGTAAAGGACAGTGCAGGAAATAAAGGTACATATTCCTTACCAGTTAAAATTATTAGTAAATATGATCCAATGGAAAAAAATAGATTAAATAACGTTTCTAAGGCATTTTTTACGGTATCTGCAAGCAAAAATTTAACTGATTTATATTTTCCAAATATAATTTCTACAGAAAATGGAAATATGGTATTAGTTGAATATGGTGGAGATGATAATCGTGGAGAGTACCAATATGGACGAATTGTTTATTATTCTGAAGATGGTCATTTAGAAGAATTATCTGAATATGTAAGTTATCCAAATGATTTTCAAGGCCAAAAATATGAGTATGATGAAGAAAATGTAAAAGATTTTATAAAATATTATCATCTGGATTGATGTTTTAGAACTGATAAAACCACTTCAACAATAATGAAACAATACTAAAAACATGCATTTATATATGACATCTAAGACTAAAAAACAAATTTCTATAACATTTATAGCTCGCCTAAGGTATCTGCTACTTAAATCAAAAAAACTCAGCGTTTAAGCCAAGCAAAATTGTTGATGAAGTTATCCAAAAGGTGCATTTAAGGTGCACCAATCCTCTTAATTTTATTTATTACCCTTTATATAAAGCACTTTACTATAAAAGGAATATATTCCCATGATAACCAATCGCATTTAGAACTATTTATAGCGAATATAGCAACTTTATTAATGTCTATTTAGGCATAATGACAACTTTAATAATACTAACTGCCAATTAAGCCGCCTTTTTATCGATATCGCAACTTTTTTAATGGCATTAGTGTCTATATGATAACCTTTTTTAATGACAACCGTCTATTTTTCGGCGTCTTTTTTTGGAAATAGCAACTTTTATAATACCAATATGTTATATTTTACTGCGTTTAACCTCAATAACACACAATTACTATATTCAAAACACATGTATAGCGTATTTTTCACTTATATTTTGAAAGACACATTAAAAAAGGTGTCATTTAAAATCAAACGTTGAAAGTTCAATGATATCAGTAACCCATCAACATTAAAAAGGGTGTCATATTATCTGTGTTGTATTAAATTAGTTGCTATATTATTTTTCTCAAAATTTAATAACAAAAATGAGCAACTCACTTTTCAGAGAGTTGCTCTTTGTTTAATTCAATACAAAATGCTTCACTTTACTAGTGTAACCATCTTTTTCTTCTTAATTTTTTGGCGTAAGTTGGGCGTAAGTTTGGCGTAAATGCGTAAATTTACAACCAAAAATTACTAATTTTTTTATCCTAGTAAAGCTTAGCTCCTGCAGGAATATTGTCATCAACCATCAATAAGTTCAAGCATTCATGACCATCTTCTTCATGAACAGCTGAAATCAACATACCTTCAGAATTAATACCCATCATCTTTCTTGGTGGTAAGTTTACACCATCGTGAATGTTTCAAATTTATAAATCATCTTCGAAATCATAAAAATTATTGTTGCGCTGTCATTTATAAATACTTTGATGAAGCAAATAAAAAAAAGAACCCGTCATTAAACAATAAAAGCCGAATAAAAAAAGGAATACAGTTGATTCCTTTTTTCTTACTTTTAAATTATAGCAAAAATAAATATTTTTTATAAGACTAGAAATGGATTAAAAAATTTTTTAGTATGAAGATGTGGTGATAAATTTTTTAAAGAAAGGGATGAGAATATGTGGTATACAGTTATCAAAACTTAACAAAAATTTTAATTAATCATGGAGCTAACTATATGAAAACAAACAAATTATTTAGATTATTCATGGCAATATGTATTTCATTTTCCTTAATAGGAGCAACATCCATTTAGGCACAGGAAAATAATATTAAAATTAGTGAAGATGGGTTTGCTATAGTTTATGCTGATTTGAATAATGAGTTAGAAGTAAAAATGGAAGCTCAAAAAGCGTTCGATGCAGGTGCGACAGTTGTAAAAGTTGAAAATAATGCAGTTAAACCTAGATCATCAGGATGGAACAGCAACTCAGCTACTTATTATTTTGGAGATGTTTTACATGGTTCCAAAGGAACGATTCGTTGTTATGTTGTTGCTGGCACTGGAGTAGATCATGTAACAAATTGTAGTTTTTCAGTAGAAGTGTGGGGAACTGGTTTTAGTTTGTTAGAAAGATATATTGTCAATAATAATACGATGAATGTTGCAGGTAAATGGAAATGTCTTCAATCAGGTTTTGTTAATGTAGTTACTCCTCAATATTCTGTATCGTTATTTTGATAGTAATTAAAAAAAGATAGCAAGACAAATATGACTTTAAAAAAGAATATTTTAAATGTTTTTCTTGTGATAATGATTGAAGAAATAAATATAAATCAACTAGAAAAGTTAATAGAAAATAAAGAAGATTTTATATTACAAATTTCTTTAGAACAATGCCCTTATTGTCTTGAATTACGTTCAATTGAAGAAGATTTAGTTACAGAGAATAGTATTACGATATACGAATATACAGTAAAAACAAAAAATGATAATGACATTGACTATATAACATCTATATTACCATCTTTACAATATTACCCTAGTATTTATAAATTTACTGATGGAAAATTTACTAATGAGTTAGATTTATCTGAATGGAATGATTTGGAAGAAAGGCTTATAAATTGGTTAGATAAAAACAAAATCAATTAAAGGAAATAGTATGGAAAAATTATGCAGTATTAAAGGATCTAAACTCTATTTTAATGGAGAAGAATTATTAAAAATTGAGTCTATTGAAAAAATTGAAGTGAAAACATTGCCTGTTCGACAAGCTATAAAATCACAATTATTAAATTCAATGGCTACATTTATGTCAGGAAGTTTAATTAACGGAAATGAGCAATGTATCGTTGGATTAAATATCATTCAAAAAGATAAAAAAGAAATATGGATTCCATTTCATGAAGGAAGTGTGACTCGTTTTAATCTTGATTATCATCAGTATGTAAAAAATGCTAGAGAATTAAAAGATAAAATTTTGAAATATATTATCAAAACACAAGAATAAACTAAAAGTGAATAATATTCTTACATAAAATCTATATTTCGTGATATACTCTGATTGCGATAAGACTACGTAATGTAGTAACAGAAAAGAGGAAGCTACCAACTTCCTCTTTTTTTCGGGTCTTTTTCGGGTCCTAAATTCTATTTTCGGGTCTTTAATCGGGTCTTTTCTAGATGTATCTGTATCAATCTTCAACAGTATACATCCATTTAATATCCTTTATGTAAAGCTTTTATTGACATTCAACCTATTTATAACAATTTTTAATTTGAATTATTATTCTTCATGTGAGGGAATAATAATACTTCACGAATTGTTCTTTGATCTGTTAATAACATTACGAAACGATCAATTCCAAGTCCTACACCACCAGTTGGAGGAAGACCATATTCCAATGCTTCTACATAATCTGTATCGACTTCGTTAGCTTCATCATCACCTAATTCACGAAGTTCTAATTGTTTTTCAAAACGTTCTCTTTGATCAATTGGATCATTTAATTCAGAGAATGCATTCGCATATTCGTGTCCACAAATGAATAATTCGTAACGATCCGCAAATCTAGGATCCTTCGTATTCTTCTTAGCTAATGGAGAAATTGATGTTGGGTGACCATATACAAATGTTGGTTGTACAATTGTTTCTTCAACATATTTTTCGAAGAATAAGTTGATGATGTGTCCAACTGTATTATGGATCTTTTCAACTTCAATATCATGTTCCTCAGCCAATTTAACAGCTTCTTCATAACTCATATCTTGCCAGAAATCTACACCACAAGCTTCTTTAATCGCATCAACCATGTGAATACGTTTGAAAGGAGCCTTTAATGATAATTCTGTTCCTTGATAAGTAATATCTGTCGTACCCAATACTTCATTAGCTACTGAATCAAATAAACCTTCAATCAAGTCCATCATTCCGTGTAAATCACTATAAGCAACATACGCTTCAACTGTAGTAAATTCTGGGTTATGCATCGCATCCATTCCTTCATTACGGAATAGACGTCCAATTTCATAAACACCTTCTAAACCACCAACAATCAAACGTTTTAATGGTAATTCAGTCGCAATACGCAAGTAGAAGTCCATATTTAATGCATTGTGGTGAGTCACGAATGGTCTAGCACTTGCACCACCTAAGATTGGCTGCATTACTGGAGTTTCAACTTCAACTAAACCTTGACCATCCAAATAGTGTTGGATTGCACGAATAATTTTTGGTCTTGTTAGTGCAATACGCTTAGCTTCTGGATTCATGATCAAGTCTACATAACGACGACGGAAACGCTCTTCAACATCTGTTAATCCATGGAATTTTTCTGGTAAAGGACGAAGTGATTTTGAAAGGTGTGTATAGTTTTTAGCACGAACAGATAATTGCCCATGATCTGTCTTCATAACAGTACCTTCAATACCTACGATATCTCCAATGTCATTTTTCTTAAAGATTTCATATTGATCATCACCAATTTCATCTTTACGAACATAGATCTGAATTTGTCCTTCGCGATCTTGAATATTCATGAAACCAGCCTTACCCTGACGACGTTTAGTCATGATACGACCTGCAATTTTAACTGTTACTTGTAATTCATCTAATTCTTCTTTTGTCTTGTCTTCATAAGATGATTTGATAATACCCGAATTTGAAGTACGATCATAACGAGATCCAAATGGATCAATACCCATGTCAATTAGATCTTGCATCTTCTGACGACGAACTTGTTCTTGTTGCGTTAACTTTTCCATTGTTTTCTCCTTTTTCTTTTATCCATAAAAAAAGGCACTTGCCACAAAGGGACGAAGTGCTCGTGTTACCACCCTAATTTACCAGACAAATCACTTTGTCTAGCCTTAGTCACTGTCTATAAACAGCGCTTCCTTTAATGCAGGAAATACAAATAGCTCCAAGTCTTTATTCCCAATTAGTCCTACGCTTTTTTTCACCAGCCAAAAGCTCTCTAAAGTATTTCTAAAAGGTACTCGCCCTCTTCATTGCCTTTTTATACGCTTTTATCCTACTAGACAATACACAATTTGTCAATTTAAGATTTATCCATATATCGAATATTTAATTCTTTAATATTGTTTTTAAATAAAACATCTATCTTGGCATAATATGTTTCTACATCCGGCTCAAAATTATGTTGAATCCAATACTTTAAAAAGTACAATAAATCATTCGCATAATAATCCACTAAAAAATCCACTGTAAACCTTGAATCCATCCCACTCACATCTAAATAAGAAAATACATTTCTAAATATTTCTTTAAACACATTACTCATTAAATCTTCAAAACCATTCTGCCCCGTAATTCTATAACAAGACTTAAAGAAATCACGATTATCACTTACAGTCTGAAAGATATGCTTTATAATTTGAGGATTTGATTCATGCTCAATCCCTTTATAAAACATACGATGAATCAAGTATTCTAAAGCCTCATACTTATCCATAAAGTGATTATAAAATGTTCCACGAATAACGCCCGTTTTATCACAAATCTGTTTGATTGTAATTTTTTCAAAAGGCTTTTTTTGCATCAAAATATATAATCCTTCGCTCAGAAGATCTTTCATTGTCACTTTTTCATTAAATGTCATGAAATCACCTCTACAATCGAATTAACTTAAAAATTAATGATAAGCTCATAAATAAGCATACCACCCCACAAAGAAGATAATAAGCTTTTTGATATTCGGCCCCATTATAATATCCAATATAAAAATGAATCATATAGCCAGCAAGTACAATTAAAAATAAGACTAAAGACTCCATCAAATAAGGAAGATTCATATAATAACAGCCAACTCCAACAAAGAAACAGTCTAGTCCTCCAATAAGAGCCAATTTAATAATTTGTTTTGTATCAAACTCTTGTAGTCTTTCCACAAACTTTCCACGCTTAAAGCTATAAATGACCATTCCATTTCCAAGAATCAAAAAGACAAATATCGCAACATATTTATTCAATGTTGCCAACGGACGTCCAAAAATATATGTGGACATCCCGTGTCCTAATAAAAACATACCTGAACTGCAAAGCGCAAAAATCAATCCATAAACCAATGCTTTTGAAAAGCGAATATTACGAATTGTAGCCCCCTGTTCTAGTGCACATACAAATACATCTAAACTCAGACAAATACACAAAATTCCAAATATCAACATATACAATCCACCTTCACTAACCTTATTGTATACGAACTTGGATTATTTTAAAAATCACGATGAACATATTTCAATAAATGTATTTATGCACTACAATGAAGCTATGAAAAACATCATTGACTACATCAAAGAATACGGGAATTTAACCGTTGAAGAATATCCATTTAATAATGTGGACTCTTTAATTCTCTCACAAATTTCCTATATTAAATTTGAAAACTCAAGCATTGATATTGAATCCGAAGTCCATTTATTAAGTGAATTTGAAAATGAGATTGATACTTTATGCATTGATACCCGAGTACCTGAATTAAATGAAGAACTCTTTATTCAATTCATACACTCCCTTCGCTATGAAGCCATTACCATTTCTCATCTACAAACTAATTTTGACAAAGATAATGAAAAACAATTCTGTGCTATGACTTTTCATTTACCCAACCAAACAGACTACATTGCCTTTAGAGGAACCGATGCTAGTTTTGTAGGATGGAAGGAAGACTTCAATCTATGTTTTCAAGAAAACATTCCAAGTCAAATTTCTGCCTTAAACTATGTGAATAACTATCAGACAAAACACAATCTGATCTTAGGAGGACACTCAAAAGGAGCAAATCTTGCCCTTTATGCAAGTATCCATACACACAATCCAATTTCTTGTATATACAACCATGATGGGCCTGGATTTCTTACACCTTATCAAACCGATATTAAAGTGTATAAGACTATTCCTCAATCCAGTGTTATTGGATTATTACTTGAAGAAACAAATAATTATCAAATCATTCAAAGTAATGCCATCTCTATTCTTCAACACGATCCATTTACTTGGTGTGTTGAAAACGGAGACTTTATCTATCTAGAACAAAATGATCAACTCTCCAAGCATACACAATCCACACTATCAAAATGGCTTAAATCCATTGATGTCAATACACGCAAACAAGTTATTGATACCATTTACTCTATCTTTTCAGATTATGAAAATCCAAAAGATTTAAGAAAGAATATCGATATAGTTGAAATGATCAAATCCATTCAGAACATGGATAGTCAAACGAAGAAAATGATTAGTGAAACGATTCAAGTCTTATTCAAATGCATCCAAAACGAAATCAAGCGAGGAAACTAAACTCCTCGCTTAAATAATATATAACTATAGATACACGGAATAATAGTCGCTACAAGAATCACAACAATTCCCATTGTCATATAACCAAGTAATCCAAGTACTATATATAAGATTCCAGCTATCACCATACAATAGCCACCCACACGATTTGACAACACCCAGTTTTCATCACTATTTAATGCCCACGAAGTTTTAATGCCAATCGCATAATTCCGTTTTACTTTCGGCAAATAATTTCCTAATACAATCAGTAATACACCTACTAGAATATTCATCACAAAGCCGACATCAAACGAATAGCCCAAACCAAAATAAATAATTGTCATACTTGCCACAATACATACAACTGGACAAATCATAAATAAAATATTCATCATGAAGTCTGGAATATTATTTCGCTTTGGATCTTTTACCGTCACAAAACAAGTAAACACATGAATTGCCAAGCACAAAAACAACATACCAAATAAACCCATAAACTTAGGCATTGTACCATTGACTTGTCCATTTACATCAAAGTGTGTTGGTACAACATCTGGAAGTTGATTATAGAAAACTAGATTCAACACCAAAGGAATCACAAACAAAGCTAAACTAAATTGAAACCATTTATTTTTCAACATCTTCATTCCCTCCTAAAAAAGACTTAAAATAACACAACATCTCCTCAAATACCGATGCGTTAATTTGATAGAAGATAAAATTTTTATCCTTCTCTTCACTAATCAAACCCGCATCCTTTAATAAGGATAAGTGATAAGAAACAGTTGCCTGAGACATATCAAAATGACTCGCAATATCTCCAGCTGACATCTTGCCTTTCTTTAATAAGTTCAATATGTCTCTTCGTACTGGCGCACCTAGCGCTTTAAACGTTTTTTCAAACAAAATACCACCACCTATTTAGAAATATTTCTAAATAGATTATATACCTTTTAAATATTATTTCAACTCTATTTAGAATTTTTTTCTAAATAGATAATAAAAAATCAGGAAGACTACTCTCCCTGATACGTTGTATATTTCTGATATTCCTTTGTCGTTTCTTCATCAAAACAATACAAACTGATTTTCATTGTATAATCACTATTCGCATCCAACCAATCCGCTATCGTTTTTAATACAAGTGGCACTGCCTTTTCTACAGGATAGCCATAAACTCCACATGAAATAGCTGGAAATGCGATCGTATGAATATCATACTTACGAGCTAAACTCAAACTATTCCAATAACAATCTCTTAACATATGCTCATCTTCATGTTTACCCGAATAAATCGGACCCACAGTATGAATCACATACTTTACCTTTAAATCATACCCTTTAGTAATCTTGGCCTGACCTGTTTGACACCCATTTAATAATTTACATTCTTCTAATAACTTAGGTCCTGCTGCTCTATGAATAGCACCATCTACTCCACCGCCACCTAAAAGCGATTCATTGGCTGCATTAACAATACAATCTCCATCAAAAGTAGTGATATCTCCTTTTACCACTTTAATTTCACTCTCTAGATTCTTATTATCCAAAATCATTTCAATCAAAACTTTCGGTAAAAAATACGAATCCTTCCAAGGATTTAATACAACTCCACTTACACCTTGTGTATCATGCACCATATTTAATACATCCATCACACTTTGATTTAATGTTTCAGTAGTCTGACCCAAATCCACTTGAGCTTGTGTTGTGAATGCGACAAATACATCTTGACCATCATCTAAAGATAATCTTCGATAAACTTTTTCTCCATTCGCATCACCGACAGGAATAATAAATTGTTTTTTTTCTTTTGCCAATTTACGAATATGCGAAAGAACCTCCATATTCTTTTCTCGAGTTCCTTCTTTATATAATTCTTGAATCAATGTTTCTAATCTTTCCATACCTATTTCCTTACTACAAATGTCAAACTAAACGGAAAAGCACCAATCACATCTTGATAGATCGAGTCATCAATAAAGAATCCCTCTTTCATTGCGCTTTCCTTTAATAATGAATCGATCGCAATAAATTCTTCTTCACTGATCTTAAAATCATTAAAACAATATCCATCATTAAAACGCTGATAGTTAAATACTTCATCCATTAAATCCCAAGTACTGACTTCACTACCATCTTCTAAAGTATCCATATAATTTAATAATTCATTTACAATTTCTTGTTGTTTTTCTTGTACCATAAAAATCACCTGCCTTTATTCTAACACAAAATGAAAAAGAGGCATTGCCTCTTAATCAATTTCTAAATATTCTTTTACTCTTTGGATCTGATTTAAGCCATCCAAATATCCCATGTAGTAAAGATCGGCGAGTTTATCCACATCTCCCTCTACACGCGATACATTCACAGGCTTACTTGGAGCAATGGTAAAGATTCTACCTTCATTTTCAAGTCTTGCTAATTCATCACACTGCTTGTTGTAGTCATAATTCATAGACTCCAACTTCTGTTCTAAAGCTGGAAAACCTGCATATAATCTTTTCGTCATTTTTTGAACCAAAGGATTTGTTTCACTCTTTCGATACTCTCTTTGACGTGTACGAACCACAATAATCTTTTCGTAATCATGATCCAATGCCCATTGATACGCTATCTTATCGCTGCATCCACCATCTAAATATAAACCATCCCCAATTTCAACCATCTTTGAAACATAAGGCATGGTTGCACTGGCTTGAACAGCCTTAAAAATATCTTGCATTTTATTCTTACTAAAATATTCAGGTCTTCCCGTTTTACAATTCGTACATACTGCAATAAAATCCCGCGTTGGATTCATAAAACGAGGCGTATTTAATGGATCAAAATATTGAGTACCTTTCATCAAAAAATCAAAACCAATGATTCCCTTATTGTTTTTGAAAGCTTCTAAACCCACATATCGAGAATCATGACGATACCCTAAATTGATTCTTGCACTACGACCAATTTGACCTGCCACATAATTAAAGCCATTTAAAGCACCTGCACTTGTACCTACTGTACACTGCATATTGATTTCAAACTGCATCAAAGCATCCAGAACACCCGATGTATACAATCCTCGAAAGGCACCTCCTTCAAGGACAATACATCCAGGAACAATTTTATTTGAAGTATTTCCATTTGGAAGTTTGGATATTCCCGAAAAACGCTTATTATTTTTCTTCATAACATCCCTCCTTCTTAGCTGAAAATTTTATACTTATTTCTTCAATTTGTCTACTTCTTTTGTTCATTCCAAAGTTTATCTGCCATTGGCTTCCAATTTTTTGCATATGGAACTGTCTTTTCCAACAAGTGATCCACATCTTCTGGTGATTCATAGTCTGTATTGACCGCTTTACTTTGTTTCACTAATTCTTGAATTCGCCCAGCGTTTTCTAACATTGGACAAGGTCTTAACATATTTTCATTAAATGGTTGATTATCATGATAAGCCTGGAACAAAGGAGATCTAAGTGCATCGAGTAATGTCGTATCGTGGATATTACAGTTTGAATAATGAATGAATACACATGGTTCTACATCACCCTTGGCATTGATATGTAGATATCTTCTTCCTCCGGCAATACATCCACCAACATATTGTGCATCATTTTGGAAATCCATAGTAAAAATTGGTTTTTCACTTCTGAACTTACGAATTTGATGATATACATATGCTCTTTGTTCTGGTGTTGGAAGCAATTCTTTCGCAGCTCCATTTCCAACTGGCATATAGTGGAAGAACCAGCAGAATAAAGCACCTGAATCAATCATTAAATCAAAGAATTCATCACTTGCGATATCTTTATAATTTACACTTGTATAACAAGTACTAATTCCAAAAGGCAATTTGTGTTTCTTTAACAAATCCATAGCACGCTTTACATTGTTGAAGCAGCCCTCACCACGTCGAGAATCATTGGCTGTTTCAAAACCTTCCAAACTAATAGCTGGCACAAAGTTTTTCACACGCAACATATCCTGACAGAACTCTTCATCGATCAATGTACCATTTGTGAAAGATAAGAAAGCACAATCGGGGTGCATCTCACAAATCTTAATGACATCCTTTTTACGTGTTAAAGGTTCTCCACCCGTATAAATATACATGTAAGTACCTAATTCTTTTCCTTGACGGATGATCGAATCAATATCGTCTAAAGATAAATTTAATTGGTGTCCATATTCAGCTGCCCAACAACCCGTACAATGTAAATTACATGCAGATGTTGGATCTAATAATACGGCCCAAGGAATATTACAATTATATTTTTCAGACAATTCCTCTTGTTTTGTACTACCATTTAGTGTTGCATTAAAAATAAAGTTTTTAAATACAGCCTGACGAACGCCTGCATCCAAATCATACAACTTTAAAATGTAGTCATACCAAACACCTTTTTCATCAATTTGTTCACGAATCAATTTACGCTGTGAACCATACCAACCTTCTGGCATAACCTTATCTACTAAATTCATTAATTTAGGAATATTTGTTTCTGGATCCTTCTCCAAATACTTCAATGCCTGATTCATACCAAACTTTTGAACACTACTCTGTAAAGAACTAAAATTCATAACTCTTCCTCCCTTTTCATTTATAGTTTCATTCTAGTTCTTTAAAAATATATTTTTAATAGACAAATTTTCAAATATGTAAAATTTTATGAGCTATGGTCATTATTTTTATACCGTTTTGAGATATATATTATATATAATTTATATATTTATGAACAACGGTCATTTTTACATCAAAAAAAGAAGGTGTTTTCACACCCTCTTAGATTTCATTGGCAGCCTTATATCCTGTACGAATAGCACTTGCGATATCCGCCGTTCTTTCACCACTGCAGTCCCCTACATAAGTAAATGGAACACTTAATTGACTATCATCAAATACATTCTTTTTAGAACCCAATGCATTCACAATTGTATCTGCTGCAATTTCAACATTTGTTTCATCCTTAGTATTTACTGCATAGATGACATTATCTTTAATTTCACTAACACGTGTATTCACAAATTTTTGAACATTGTGTTCTTCAAAATCAGCTTCCATCAATGGCAATACAGTTTCAGATTCTTGTGCTGCAATTTTATCCATCATTTCAACGATTGATACTTCTAGACCTTTATTTGCCAAATATTCAGCCGTTTCAGCACCAACTAAACCTCCACCTAATACTACACATTTACCAGATACTTCTTGACCATTTAAGATATCCCAGCTTGATACAACATTTGAATTTTCTACAGGCATAGGAAGATCCATATTGTGAGCACCAATTGCCAAGATTACATGATCAAAACCATTCAATTCTTCCATTGTTGGTTCATGGTTTAATTGAATGTCCACTTTACCAGGCAAGAATTTTTCATAGTATTGAACAGAACGTAAAATTTCGTCTTTTCTTGGAGGAACCGATGCGATATTGATTTGTCCACCTAAACGATTTGATTTTTCAAATACAGTTACTGTATGTCCACGTTTATAAGCTACACGAGCCGCTTCTAAACCCGCAAGACCTGCACCAACGATTGCGACATTCTTCGTTTCTGTACATGGTTTAATGAAGATTGTTTCTTCATCTCCATTTTCTGCATTTAATACACAGCTTAAGTAACGACGAGATTGGATGGCATCTACACAACCTTTATTACAGTTCAAGCATTCACGGATGCATTCACCTGTTTGTACTTTATTGGCAATATCTGGATCTGTTAATAAACTTCTACCATAACCAATCATGTCAGCTGTACCATCTTCTAGAATCTTTTCACCAGCTTCCACACTGACAACACGACCAACAGTCGCAACTGGACAATGTACAACAGCCTTTACTTTTTCACAAGCACCCAAAGTCCAGTTATAAGGAACGGCACCCATTGGTGGAATTGTATCACCCATGTTTCCTGTGTGGTTAGCTTGAGCCACTTGAATCATATCGATTCCAGCTGCATCTAACATTTTCGCAAATTCTACAGCTTCATCTTCTAATAAACCACCTTTACCACGTAAAGATCCATCTGGATTTACAGTGATGATTGGAAGTTTATATTCAACCATCATTCCAGGAGCGGCTTCTTTGATAGCTTGTAAAACTTCTAATGCGTAGCGTGTACGATTTTCTAAACTACCACCATAGTTATCTGCACGATGATTCAATAATGTTGAACATAATGAACCTAGTAGACGGTCACCATGAATTTCAATCGCATCAATACCTGCTTTTTGTGCTTTTCTAGCACATTCAGCAATACTATTTTTAATAGCTGTTAATTGTTCAACACTAGCCTCTGTCACAAAGTGCTGCATATCATGATGTAATTTTGCGTATGCACCCTTCGTCTTTTCATCACAGATTTTTTGTTGTTTTTCAGCCTCTTCTAAATCATTAGCAGCCTTCGCCTTTGCCGCCAATTGACCAGCAATACCAGCTTCCATGATCATTTTTCCTACACCTTGAACATCATATTCTGGATGGAACAATTGTAAGGCTACTTTACAATCGTGTTCATGTAAGGCATCTGCCAACTTTTTATACATTTCAATTTGTGATTCATCATACAATTTTGGTGTAGGACTTGCCGTACGAACAGGAGCTACGTCACCAATAACGATATAAGAACAACCACCTTTGGCAAGTCTTGTATAGAAAGCTAATGAGCGAGGTCCAATCGATCCATCTCTTTCTTCATATCCGGTTGTTAAAGGGGGAAACATAATTCTGTTTTTAAATGTTAAGTTACCAACTTGGATTGGTTGTAATAATTTGCTTGTCATATTTTCTCCTAGATATTTTTCGCAATTTCATGTGCATTTGTGATCGCATCTTTTAAAGTTCCCACTTTTTCACAATCACCAATATAGTGTACATTTTCACCTTCTACTTCCACTTTCTTAGGTGCATATCCGACAGCGAAAATTAAAGTATCCGCTTCTGTAATTTTGTGTTCAACACCCTCTTTTACATACGTAATCGTATTTTCATCCACACTTGTTACTTGTGCATTTAATTCGATGCGAACACCTTTCTGCATCAATCTTTGAGTCAATCTAGATTTTGCAGCTCCACCTTCACCAGGCATTAAATTATTTGTCATTTCTAATAATGTAATCTTACGATTCATTGGGAATAAGTCATTGATTAATGGTGCTAAATAATCGGCAGTTTCACAACCAACACTTCCTCCACCTAATATAACAATGTTACGTCCTGGATATTTCTTTCCTGATAATACATCATCTGCAGTCATCCAGTTATTAAATACTTTGAATGGTGGAATTTCCTTTGGTGTAGCTCCACTTGAACAAATGATTTCATAATCTTTAAATTCATTTTCAAGCATTTCCTTTGTGACTTCTGTATTCAAGCGAACTTCAATACCTTCATTATCTAAACGACGAATCATAAATTTAATAACTTTACACAATTCTTGTTTTGCGATTGGAACAGCCGCAAGACGTAATTGTCCACCAAGTTCATTTGATTTTTCGCAAAGAACAACTTCATGACCACGTTTTTTAGCCACATAAGCCGCTTCCATACCAGCAGGACCACCACCGATAACTAATACTTTTTTCTTGTCAGAAGCTTTTTCAATCGTATCATCTTCAACACTTGGATTTACTGTACAAGAAATACGTTTACCCATCATGATACCTGTTAAACAACGACCACATCCAATACATGGACGAATATCGTCTACTTTACCTTCGAACGCTTTATTTGCGAATTCACTGTCACATAAGTTTGGACGTCCAATCATACACATGTCACATTTTTCATTTGCGATTAATTCTTCGGCAATCCATGGTTCATTGATACGAGCTACAGTCGCAACTGGAATATTTACATGTTTTTTAATTTCTTCACTTGAGTGAGCGTGAGGTGCTGGACTTGTACCTGGGGCTGGCATACTTGATCCACGTTTAATTGTGTTTCCACCAGATACGTGTATAAAGTCAACTCCGGCTTTTTCTAATTGCTTACAAACATAGATTTGATCATTTAATGTCAATCCACCTTCACTATATTCATCACCACTAATACGAACATCGATAATGAAGTCATCTCCACAATATTTACGAACAGATGCAATAACTTCTAAGCATAAGCGTAAACGTCCATCAATATTTCCACCATATTCATCTGTACGTTTATTATATAAAGGCGTTAAGAAACCACCTAATAATCCGTGGGCATGAGCACATTGAATTTCAACTCCATCACCGCCAGCAACCTGTACACGGTGTGCAGCTTGTCCAAATTGATCTACGATTGTATGTAATTCTTCGATTGTTGCTGGTCTAGGTGCACTTTTTGCGTAATAAGGACCAACACAGCTAGGTGCAATCAATTGAGGTGTTCCTGGAACTGGGAATGCCATATAAGCTGGGTGGAACAATTGTGCCAAAATTTTAGTTCCATATTGGTGTACACCATCCACTAGTTTTTTCCATCCTGGAATAAAACTATCATCATAAATCGACATATCTCCTGGAAGATATACATAAGTTGGTTCTACTGTTACTACTTCAGTAACGATAAGTCCTACTCCACCTTTTGCACGTGCAGAATAGTGTGCCACTAAATCATCTGTAACATATCCTTTATCGGCCATGTTTGTTGAAATAGGTGGCATAAAAATACGGTTTTTTACTGTTGTCTTTCCAATTTCAATTGGTTCAAATAAATGTGGAAAATTATTCATTTTCTTAACTCCTCCTCATAGATTCTTGTTATTTTACTCACAAATAGACGCAAAAAGCCTATCTCTTTTTTTGTATATTATTATGAATTAAAAAATAAAAAGAATGCGCTATCATCATTATAACGCATTTGTTAACATAAAACTATCGATTTAGTTAATTTGTGAACTTTTTTAGTTAGGTATACTTAACAAGAATCCAATAAGAAAAGGACTTCAGTTCATATCTGAAATCCTTGTATGTCTATTTTCCGTATCTGCGATTTGGTTTATCATCTGAAAAACGCTTTGGTTTACGATCATCGTCAAATCTGCGTCTAGGTTTGTATTCACCATCTTTTCGCTCATCAAAACGACGTCTTGGCTTATCATCGTCAAATCTTCGTCTAGGTTTGAAGTCACCATCTTTTCGATTATCAAAACGTCTTCTTGGTTTATCATCCTCAAAACGTCTTCTTGGTTTGTAGTCACGATCTTTTCGATCATCAAAACGACGTCTTGGTCTATAGTCATCATTACGCACTAATAATGTAACACTTTCTACATGAGGTGTTTGACTAAACATATCCACAGGCTGAATCTTGACAATACGATATTCCTTTTTTAATACACCCAAGTCTTTTGCCAAAGTAGCTGGATTGCAAGAAACATAAATCATTGTTTTGATCTTTGATTTTAGAATTGTTTCCTTCATTGTATCATCCAAACCAGAACGAGGAGGATCCACAATCAATGTATCCACTTCTTTTTCTTGTACCAAATGTGCTAATGCACTACCCGCATCTTCACAAATGAAAGATACATTGTCTGCATGATTCAACATCGCATTTTCATTAGCATTATCTACCGCATCCTGAATGGATTCAACACCAATAATTTCTTGTGCCTTATCTTTCACAAATAAACTGATGGCACCAATACCACTATATGCTTCAACTGTTGTCTTTGATTTTGGCATCCAATCCTTAACTACATTATAAAGATTAACCGATTGTTTTGTGTTTAACTGGAAAAATGAGCGTGGAAGTAAAGACAATTGAATATCTTCTAATTGAAGATGCATCTTTTCTTCTCCCCAAATAAAGCGCATATCACCAAAAATCTCACGCTTTGTTTCTGTTTTTACACTTTGCCAAATAGAAATAACACCCTCTAATTGAGTTACATCATGAATAAATTCTTCAGTAAGATCTTCTTTACCTGTCACAAAAATAATTTGAATCTTAGAATCAAATTCCTTCATAACTAAAGTACGATATCCCGTTTTCTTCTTGTCATCATACATCTTTAAATGATGTTCATTCATAATTTTTAAAACAGCTTGACGAGTTTGTTCTAAAAGTTTTGAGTGTACATAACATCTTTCCATCTTTTGGAAATGATTTGTGTCACGCTCATACATTCCTGTATATAACTCACCATATTCTTCTCCAAAAGGAAGCTTACAGCTATTACGATATGACAAAGGTTCGGGATTCTTTAAGATTGGTAAGATTCGTCCATTATAATCTGCGTATTTTATTAAAGTCTCTTTTAGGTTTCCCTCTTTCATCTTACATTGAGCCGGATATTTCACGTGCATCAAGGCACATCCACCGCATTCTTTCCAAATTGGACATAATGGATAACGTCTTTTTGAACTAGGTTCAACTAAACGAGTCATTTCTCCAACAAGATATGTATTTTCATCACTTTTAATATCGAATTCAATGACTTCATCCGGAATAGCATTTTGAATAAATACAGGCTTACCTTCATGGAATGCGATTCCCTCTCCATTGATTCCCCATTTTTTTATTGTTGTTTTCATATTTTTTTGTACACAGTTACGACAAATTCAAACGTAACCTCTAACCTTTCTAATTGTTTTACACGTTCAAGTCCTGCTTGACTCGTCTTATATCGATATGGCGTCATTTCTAGTAAAGACCATACGTCATCTACCATCTTTTTTTCCTGAATAATTTTTTGGCTTACCAATTCATATTGTTTCTGTATTTCAGGCATTTCATTATCGTATGGTGTGTCATACAATACTTCTTTTAATTCAAAACAATGCTTAGGACCTGGACCCACTACGATCCAATATCCATTTTCTTTTAAAACCCTATAGATTTCATCTTGGCCTAAAGGCACAAATATACTAGTGACACAATCTATACTCGCATTCGAAAATGGCATATCAAATAAACTACCCACAATATATTGCGTATGTTTATCTTGTTTAGAAGCATGAAGAATGGCTTCTTTACTTAAATCAATTCCATAGCTTTGATCAAAGTTTGTACCAATCTCTTTTGTATAGTACCCTTGACCACAGCCAGCATCCAAATAAATAGATCCTTTGGCCTTTTCCTTTACATATTGCCGCATAAAATCATAATAATCTTTCTCTAAAAAATCCGTACGCGCTTTGACCATTAAAGCATTGTCTCCATGATTCTTTGTTTGTTTGCGAGATAAGTTCACATAGCCTTGTTTGGCACAATCAAAAGAATGATTATTTTCGCATCGAAATGTTTTATTCTCTTTTATTAGTTTTTCTTTACACACCGGACATATCAACATAAAAAGATTATAACATAAAAGAAAAAGAGAAGTGTTTAATTTTCACTTCTCTTAGAATAAATCTTCTTCAGCTTTAACTGGATGTACCCAAATATCCTCTGTATTATCTATACATTCTTGTACCATCTTGTCAAAATCCCATTTTGCCTCATATTTTTCACACTTATCAACACGAGGCTTTGTGACTGGATTCTTCGGTGTAAAGATCGTACAACAATCTTCATAAGGAAGAATACTTGTTTCATAGGTTCCAATCTTTTTAGAAAGATCAATAATCTCAACTTTATCCATACAAACAACTGGACGAATAATTGGCATATTTGTGACATCGTTGATTGCAAGCATACTCTCTAATGTTTGACTAGCAACCTGTCCAATGGATTCTCCTGTTGCGATAGCCTGCGCATGTCTTTTCTTAGCTAATCCTGTCGCAATACGCATCATCATACGACGCATCAAAGTAATCGCATAGCTTTCATCTGCATTTTGATAAATAGCCAATTGAAGATCTGTAAATGGAACAACATGGACTAAAACATCACCCTGATAGCCAGATACAAGTCTTGCCAGTTCCATCACTTTTTCCTGTGCATTTTGTGAAGTATATGGAGGTGATGCATAGTGAATACATTCAATGTGTACACCACGCTTCATCATCAAGTAGCAGGCAACCGGTGAATCGATTCCTCCACTTAATAAGACCATAGCTTTTCCACCAACACCAACTGGATATCCACCAGCACCTTGTACACGATCCGTCATAATATAAGCTGCATCCTGATGTACTTCAATCACAATCTTCACATCTGGATTATGCACATCAACCTTCCAGTCACTATTCTTTAAAATCTTAGTCGCAACCTTACGATTGATTTCATCTGAAATATAAGGGAATAGCTTATCACTACGACGTGCAGCCACCTTAAATGTTTTTGGTGTTGTTAGATCTAAAGATTCATAACAAGCATCAATAATTTGATCTAAATCCGGCTCTACTTTGATAGCCAATGAAAAAGATGAAATTCCGAATACCTTAGCTAAGATATCACTCACTTGTTTTGAATCCTCATCATGAAGGTAAATATACATACGATCATGTTGTTTTTCAAATTCTAATGTTGGGAATGCTTTTAAAGCCTTACGAACGTTGTCATAAAGTGCCTTAATAAAGTTGTTACGGTTTTTTCCTTTTAAACTCAATTCGCCATAACGAATCAAGATATGATTATAACGATAAGCCATAATTCTCTATAATCTCCTTACATGTTTGTATAAAATATTTTGCCTCTTCTAAAGTATTCTCATAAGAAAAAGATAAACGAATTCCATGTGTCGCATCAAATTCTGATTTATGCATAGCCAACAATACTTCAGAAGCATTTGTGTTCTGAGAAGAACAAGTACTTTTTGCGGATACACAAATCCCCTTTTGATCCAATGCATTCAATAATACTTCACTTGTGATTTGATCAAATGAAATATTAAGAATATAAGGAATCGCATCTTTTGGCGAATGTACATGTGCACCATTGATTTTTGCTAATTCCTCACGCAAATATTGATTGATTTTCAAAACATGCGCATACGACTTAGACTGTTCTTCTAAAGCTAAACGAATCGTTTTTGCCAAAACAATATTGGCCGGTGCATTTTCAGTTCCTCCACGAAGTCCTTGTTCCTGCTGTCCACCTTGAATGATTGGAACAAGCTGAATCTTCTTTTTCTTCATTAAAATGGCACTTCCCTTTAAGCCATGAATCTTATGTGCTGAGATCGTAGCCATATCTAATTTTTCAAATGGAATATCAATTTTTGAAAAGCTCTGAACACAATCCACATGAAATACGCACGTAGGATTTTGATGAACAATCTTCTCTAAATCTAAAATAGGATTAATTGCTCCCATTTCATTATTTACATGCATAACAGAAACTAAAATCGTATCTTTACGCATATGAGCCTTTAAACATTCAGGTGTGATGATTCCTTCTTCATTGATAGGAAGAAATTCAACTTCAAAGCCAAAACGTTTTAAAAACTCCATCGCATGACGAACACTCGAATGTTCGACATTACTTGTTAGAACATGATGACCCCTATGTTCATTTGCCAAAGCATATCCAACAATAGCTAGCGTATTGGATTCACTTGCAGCCGAAGTAAAGATAATTTCACTTGGATCCACATGAAGCATAGAAGCAATGTTTGATCGACTTTTTTCCATGAGCGAACTTGCCTGACGCCCAGCCGCATGCAAACTATCTGGGTTGCCATAACAAGTTTCTAACATTTGCCCATAAACACGACGAACCTCTGTACGTACAGAGGTTGTCGAAGCATTATCAAAATAAATCATTACTGCACCTGATTCATGACAGCAGGATCTTTTTGAGCTACTAGCTTCTCATAAATTCCTGGGTGCATGTTTTCGATTGCCTGAATCGCAATCTTAAGTGCACGAGTATATTCTCCATTTTGGAAACATAGCTCTGCACGAGTTAAATCCGAATCCATTTGTGCATGCGTACTACGGAAACGGTTCCCAAACACAATCGCATTTTCTACCATAACGGCAACACCGACTAGATTGTTTGCGTTATTGTATAACTTATATACAAAGTCGATGGCATCCTGCAAATCTGCATTTAATGTTTGTACATCTAATGGTGAGTGATCCAACACTACACGAACACGTTGAATCAAGCGTTCGCCTTCTTTTAAATCTGCAGAAAATTGAGATGAGATACTAGGCAAATGACGTGTAACTGTATTTAGACGTACTTCATTTAAAATCAACTGTAATTTTGTCAATTGTTTTTTAGCACGTGATTCATCACTGCTTGCACCCACTAACATCTCTTTCATATCCTTGACTTGATCGTGGAATTCATTAACATCTTCTGAAAATTTACGATAACCATGAACTACATCTACACTAGGACGTTGATTTTGTTTCAATTCCTTTTGAATTTCATCACGACGATTTTCTAAGTCTTCCATTTGAATCTTTGCCAAAGAGAAGCGGTGTGTCCAATCTTCTAAACCAAAACGGTCTTTGATATTGGCATAAAGCGCCATGATTTCTTCAAGTTCCTGGCCAATGACATTAACGATATCTAAATTCGATTGAAGACTTACATGAATTTCTTCATATGCTTGTTTTTCATTTGTCACATCATCCTGCAATGCAAGAATATGATCGCCAATGACTTCCAAATTTTCTTGCGCCAATTCAAATTCACCGGAATCCAATTGATCAATTGAACTAGACAGTGCACTTTGAATGGTTGCTAATTTTTCTTCTGGTTGTAAATAAGATAAGTCAATATCCTTTTCTTGTAATTCCTTAACATGCAAACGAACCTCATTCATTGCACGAGGCAATACATTTTTGGCCTTTTCATATAGTCCAGGGAAGGCTGCAATTTTAGAGCTGATCTCATCCACCATTTTTGAGATTTTTTCTTGTTCTTCCTTTGCCTTGTTAAATTCAGAAGCAAACATCCATTCTTCAAAATTAGAGAATTCATTTTCAATTTCCTCTAAGCATGAATCTACATAATCAACAGATCCATAGAATGAAGAACGATTGTCCTGATAAACAGTCTTCACATTGCGGAAACGTTCCTTCAAAGCATTTGCTGATTCACGAACTTCTGTTTCACGAGCTAGAATGTGATCTAAAGACTGTGTAACAATACGGATTCTTTCCTTTGTTTCATCCATCATTGTTTCTAAGTCATCCATCGCTCTCATTGATTTACGAAGACGATGTCTAGAAACATAATCATCTGCTTCATTGAACAAATCATCGCAGGCACTTAAGTTTTGTTGACAACTTTCATATTTTGGATTCAAGCTTTTCACTTTGTCCATGATATCATCGTTAACTCTTGCGAATGCAGATGCTTTGTTGAATTTGTAGGCCAAGGAATTGTTACGAATTTCATTCATTTCAATTTCAAGATCTGAAAGACGCTTTGCCGCCTTTTTACGTTTGATCATACGCATAATGATCCAAATCAAAATCAAGACCAAAATCGCTATACAAAGATAGATGATTACAGTCACAGAAAGTTGATTTCGAATAAAGGCGTATACTGATCGAAAGAAATTCAAAACACTATCCATAGTGGTACCTCCTTGCAAACCATTCTTATTATAGCAAAACTTCAAAATCATTGCACCATTTTCTTGATTTTATTCATGTTCTTTGATATGATACATAGGCATAAATTGATAGCAGCATACAAAGTTAAAGGATATGCGTTACAGCCTATACGCGATATGAGTAAGCTAATAGCTGATAGCGGAAAATATCATTGTTAACACAGCCTTTAAAGATTTGTACTGTTATTGTTTTGTGAATGATATAAAACAATAGGAGGAAAAATTATGTCAAGAAACACAGGAAGCGTTTGGAAGAAGTCACGCCGTCTTGGATTCTCAGTGTTAGAAACTGGTGAAGAATTAACTCGTCGTAACACAATCCCTGGACAACACGGAAGTGCTCGTCGTCCAAAATTAACAAACTACGGTTTACAATTACAAGAAAAACAAAGAATTCGTCACACTTACCAATTAAGTGAAAAACAATTCTACAACACTTACTTAAAAGCAAGTAAAAAAGCTGGTGCTGCTGGTGAAAACTTCTTAGTAATGTTGGAATCTCGTTTAGATAACATCGTATATCGTATGGGATTTGCACGTACTCGTCGTGCTAGCCGTCAGTTAGTAAACCACGGACACGTATTAGTAGATGGTAAAAAGGTAGATATCCCTAGTTACCAAGTAAAACCAGGTCAAGTTATTGAAATTCGTGAACGCGCTAAAAACTTAAGCGTTATTAATGAAGCTTTAGAAGCTGCAACAGCTACAGTTGATTTCGTAGAAGTTAACAAAGATGCTAAAAAAGGAACTTATGTTCGTTACCCAGAACGTAAAGAATTATTCCAAGCTCAAGAAATCAACGAATTGTTAGTAGTAGAATTCTACAACCGTTAATAGTTGACATAAAACAAGAAAGAAGCGAGATTTCGCTTCTTTTTTTTGTGGATGTTTTTTTAATTCATGTATTTCTATCTATTTGCTAACGCAAGAAATCTACTTTTTCAGCAACAAAACCATAATTCAAGTAGACCCTGTCATCTTTCTGGTATTTACGTGAATACATACGCCCATTGATGCCTACATAATCACCTATCTTACAAGAAGCACTCACCGTTTCCGCAAGCCCTCTCCATACCTCAATGACCATATCATCATTTTCATAAATACCTTCTGAGTTTGGAAAATTACGCTGCACACGCAATGGAAGCTCACAAGTCTTCAATCCATTTGTCGTTTCCTTTAAAATTGGCATATCCGTAATCTTTCCCACTATGCTAAACGTATTCATAATTTAGTTATCCTCCTTCAAATCTGACCACCATTTTCATCACCATCCTTCTTTCCTTTGTATTGTACAAAATATCCATACTATAAAACAAACGACCTATCTGCTCTATAGGTCGTTCTTTTTCATATAAATCATGTATTTTTAGCATCTAATTTAACCAAAAAAAGCTAAATTAGATCAGATAGACTCATTTGGAAGAATTTTTGTCACACACATATGCGAGAAGTCTAAATCACAAATATATTCTTTTACCTGCTCCAATCGCATATTTTGAATGCAATTCAAGCTTTCCACATAGTCCTGCCCCTCAAAGTGACTTCTTAATAAGTCATTGGCCAAACCATCAAAATGATCCAACCCCCTTAGATTATTCGCAACAGCTTGTGCATGTAAAGACTGATAGTCCTCACTAGAAAGCGACGTATGTTTAACCAAGTCTTTCACAAGTTCAATAAACGCATTGGGATTTGTTGTTTGTGCATAAAAAAGAATATAGCTATGATCCGTTGTAAAATCAGCCTCTGCCCCTACAAACTGCGTAAATATTCTTTGATCAAGCCATTCTTGAAAGTTAGGATTCAAAGGCCCTAACACTGAATCTAGCCATGTATTCACCGCAAAATCCTTTTCAAAGGCTTCCATTTTATCTGCACAAGGCTTCATCTTATAAGCGACACATACAAAAGGCTGGTGAATATCCATTGTATCCTCAAAAATTTCACGATTTACTTCTTCCGGTTCTTCAGGAATAACACGTTCAATTTTTTTATTTAACTTACTTTCAACATCTTTTTGACATTCATAAATCCAATCTGTGATTTCATCTAGATCTTTACCTGTAACCCCCACTAAACATAGTTTACTAGGATCATAGTTTAGCTCATAAAATTGCCTTAAATCCTCTATATTCATAGCTTGAATATCTTCTTTTGATCCAAGTACATCAATCTTCATTGGATGATATTTATAAAGCGAAACTAATGTTTCTTTAAACAAGCGCTGTTCAGGCGACTGTTGATACATATCATATTCACTTAATATGATTCCTTTTTCCTTTTCAATTGTCTCATTTGTCACATCCAAATTCTCAACAAAATCAAATAACAGCTTCAGAGGCTTCTTTATATCTGCCGTTGTTGAAAAATAGAACGCCGTTTCTGTATATGATGTATATGCGTTTGTCACACATTGTAAATTTGCAAATAAATCACTCACATCTTCTCCATCTAAATAAAACATTTGATGTTCTAAATAATGGGCAAGACCGCTTTTATAATGGACAAGAGATCCATCTACATTTTGTTCAATGTCAAAACCCCCTACCTTAGCACCCAAAAGAAATAGGGATTTATGATAATCTGGTTTATGGACTAATATCACCTGTAGTCCATTCGATAAGGTTTCCTTTTTGATATTCAAATTATAATTCATTTTCTTTCTCCGCAACGATGGCCACTGACGCCAAATTCATTTGTAAGGCAACACGCGAAATATCTTCCTTTGTCACCTGCATAATACGTTCAATTCTTTGTTCTGGTGTTATATCACGATGCAACAAATCATCTAAAAAGGCTTGTGCAATCAATGATAGAGGATGATCCAAACCACTGATAATACGATTCTTAAAATCCATCTTCGCAATTTCTAAATAATGATCATCATAATCCATATTTAATAGGCGATCCATTTGTGTTTCAATCAAATTCAACACCTTATTTACATCCTTACGATTAACACCTGTATGAATAAGCAAAGCTCCATCAAAACGAATCAAAGAAGAGCTAATCGAATAACATAAACTATTTTTCTCACGAATCTCATCAAACAAAAGATTCTTTTGACTTTGTCCTAGAATACTGCTCAAAAGGCATTGAGCCTCATAATCATCGCTTGAAATATCCACACCTGTTGAATATACCTGTGAAATACATGTTTGCGAAATATCCTTTTCAAATGTCTTGTAACTTGTTTCTACGCGAGGCAATAAGGTTCTTTCTGAAATACACGCACAATGTGAATCGAATGAATCAATATATTCATATAAATCTTGGGTGATATTCCCACAAATATAGAAATGCTTAGCCATATCCATATAAAGTTCATACACAGATTTGACATCTTTTAATGTCAGTGTCTCTAAATCCTTTAAATCACCCTGCACAGGAATGGAAATCGAATGTAAATCATGTGCCATTTGAAATGCATACATACACGACATATTGGCTGGATCATCCATTTGTGCCAACAATCTATTTTTTAAAAGGTAAACAGATTCTTTAAAATTTTCCTCATCCAAAACCGAATGAAATAAAACCTGATTCATAATTTCTTTAATTTTATTTACATAGCTAGTATCCTCAATCCAATCGGGTCTGACAAATTGAAAGCGTACATCTAAAGTCACAAGATCCCCATAAGAAGTTAAGCCATATGAAACCTTTGTACCATAAGCCAAATTGAGCGTAGAAGCTAATTTTTGTTTAGAATCCATCTTTTCAGTTTTTGCCTTCATCATATACACAAGCACATTTAAAGCACTTATCGTGTTTCGTTTAAAAGGCAACATTGTTTTACAAGAAACATAGACATCACTGAATTTTTGCGTTTGTATATAGTTCATAGAAAAAACCTCCTGAAAATATATTAATGATTTTACATCAAAATAAAAAAAAAGGCTAGAATTGAATTCTAGCCTACATGTACATATGCGATCAATGCGTTTGCACAAGAAACTGAACTTACAACTGTTTGGCATCCGTTCCATCCGCCATGAACTGCTTGTCCGTTTCCAATATAAATTGCGACATGTCCTGAATAAACAATAATGTCACCTGCAACTGGACTTGATGTAATAGTACCTAAACTCAAATAATCTTCTGGCCAACCGTGGAAGTTAATTCCAACAGCTCTTAAAGAATTTGTTACTAACATTGTACAATCCTGTGTAACACCAACTTGTGCTAATGCAGCAGAAGCAATCGCAGAATTGCTAACGCTTGGAGTAGCTACAGGCGCATTCTGTGCTGGAGTATTTTGTACTGGAGCACTTTGTGCTGGGGCACTCTGAGCTGGAGCCTGTGTAGTAGTTGTTGTACTTTGAGCTGGAGCACTTGTTGTTGTATTTTGTGCTGGAGCCTGAGTAGTTGTTGTTGTGTTTTGAGCTGGAGCTTGTTCTGTTGCTTTAGTTTCCTCTTGAGAAGGAGTTACTTCTGTCGCAACACCATTTTCATCTGTTTTGTATCCATCTTTTTCTGCATTTTTAATTAAGTCACCGTTTTCATCGAAAGCATATTTAGTACCTTCAATTTCAACAATTTGATTTTTAGTAACTTCACCATTATCTGCATAATACAATTTTTGACCGTTGATCTCTTGCCATCCTGTACGGAAGATACCGTCTTCTTGAGTGAAATATGTTTTTCCGTCTACTTCAAATTGACCTGTAGCCATCTTTCCATCTTCACCGAAGAAATACTTCTGGCCATCGATTTCCTGCCATCCTGTTACACAATTTCCATCGGCATCAAAATAATATTTAACACCATCTTCTTCAACCCAGTTTGTTGAAGTTTTGTTTCCATTTTCATCGTAGAATGATTTACCATCATCACTCCAACCATGAAGAAGGACACCTTCCTTTTGGAAATTATACTCACTTCCCTGAATTGTTACAGAACCTGTTGCTGCAGTTCCGTCTTTTAAGAAATAGTAAGTTTCATTTGAAACAGTCTGCCATCCAAACTGCATTTCCCCTTTATTATTGAAATAATAAAGTTGATCATCGATTTTTGTTAAACCAGTAGCTGCTTGACGATTTGATTTTAAAACATAATAACGATCTGCGCCTTCACCATGCCATCCAGGTTGAACTTCTTTCGCATACATTGTCGAAACAATTGGTCCTGAAGTTAATAAACATAGGCTGACGGCTAAAATTTTACTGTGCTTTTCTATAAAATTCATCATATCACCTCTTCGTTACAACATCTGAAATTTAACATGGATTCATTTTTGATGCAAATTTTCGCCAAAAAAACATTTGCACTTTTTAGTAATTCAATTCTTAAAAAATTCTTAATCTCCTTTATTTAAAGGATATCAATTTGAATTGTGGTATATTATGTGATTTTATAAAAAAATACACACAATTCTTAAAATGTACATTGTTGTCTACGATTCATGAACACTTTTACCAAATTCAAGAATATCTCCAATCATTTGATACAACCAAAAAAATAACATCATCCCCACGCTTAAAAAAGCGCCTAAAGAAAGCCATTTTAAGCAATTAATTACCAAATACACACTCATTGAATTTAGCCCTTTTATAAGCCAAAACAAACACCATACATATTTAAATAGCATCAAAAAAACAATTTTCTTATATCTTTTAATGAAACACATCAACCCAAAGAATCCCAAAATGTCTATCGTAGTTATACAATTTAGAATCATTTGCATCGTCAATGACGGGTTAGAAATCACACAATATATAATGCGAATAAACACACTGGATTCATATGCACTTAATTTTGCCTGCAAATTAAATAAACTCTCGTAATCTGTTATAAAAATCAATTTAAAAAATAAAAGTAGCTGCCAAATATTCTGCCATAACCAATAAAAAGTTATAAACAAAATAAAAAGAAAGATCCGCTTTTCAAACGAATCTAAATATTTATCAATCGACCTTAAGATTTTCAAGCCAATCCTCTCCCTTTAATTCTTCATGCGTACTCAAGCCTGGATACTCAAGCTGACGTAACACTTCATATACAATAATGGCAGCACAATTGGATAGATTTAAACTTCTTGCGTTCGCAACCATAGGAAGACGCATACAAGTATCTAAATGTTCTTGAAGAATCTTTTTATCTACACCTGTACTCTCTTTTCCTAATACTAGATAGATATCTCCTTCTTCTTTTGTGAAATCAAATTCACTCGGAGCCTTTTTACCATAACGAGTCATAAAATAGTAATGCTCGCTTGGATTTTCAGCCACAAACGCATCCCAATCTTTATGGATATGAATATCTGCATCCTTAATATAATCCATTCCTGAACGACGTAAGTGTTTTTCATCCAATGAAAAGCCCAATGGTTCAATTAAATGTAAACGGGAACCTGTAGCCATACAAGTTCGAATAATATTACCTGTATTCTGTGGAATCTCAGGCTCATACAATACAACGTGCAACATAATTATTTACTCCAATCCTTTAAAAATTTTTCTAACGCTACACCACGATGCGATACACTATTTTTCTTTTCTTCACTCACATTGGCAAGTGTTGTGTTGAATGGCGGATAATAGAAGATTGGATCATACCCAAATCCATTCTCTCCCTCTAGCTTATCGTGAATCAAGCCTTCACATTCTCCACGATATACATGTTCTTCTCCATTCTCATCAATATATGCGATGACACACACATAACGAGCCGTACGTGTTTTTCCTTCTACCTGATCTATAATATATTGATTCTTAATATCATAGCTTGTATCTTCACCAAGAAAACGAGCCGAATAGACACCTGGCTTTTTATCCATCGCATCCACTTCCAAACCAGAATCATCGCTAATAACTGGTTCATGTAGTTCATTAAATAAAGTACGAGCTTTGATCAACGCATTTTCTTCAAATGTTGTACCATCTTCAATAATATTGATTTTATGATCTAAGTCCTTTAAACATTTAATTTCACAATCCTTCAACATTGCTTGAAATTCTTCTACCTTATGCGCATTACTTGTCGCAATCCAAATTATTTTTTTCATCATTTATCACCGATATATATTATAGAAAGAAAAAATATGGTTTTCAATAAGACATGTGCTAAAATAATATACGTTTTTTTTGAAAGGATGATTTTATTATGAATAAGAAACAATGGCTTCCACTTATAGGAATGACAATAGCCGCTTTTATCTTTAATACTTCTGAATTTATGCCCATCGGCCTATTGACTGACATTGCCCAGACTTTCCATATCACACAAACAACTGCCGGTACTATGATCACCATTTATTCCTGGGCTGTTATGCTGCTTTCTTTACCACTTATGATTTTAGCTTCTAAATATAGCTATAAGAAGATACTACTCACAACACTTTTCCTTTTTGCCCTAGGACAAGGCATTAGTGCTATCGCCTTTAGCTTTCCTTTATTAATAATAGGAAGACTTGTAGTTGCTTGTGCCCACGCCATCTTTTGGTCAATCGCAAGCGTCGTAGCTGTTAGACTTGTTCATGAAGATAAGCGTGAATTTGCGATGAGCATGATTGTCACAGGAACAAGTGTCGCAATGATTGTCGGCTTACCACTAGGAAGAATGATCGGACTTTTAATTGGTTGGCGAATTACATTTTTAATGGTAGGAATCATAAGTGTTCTACTTTTGATTTTCCAAACCATTTATCTTCCAAAACTTCAAACTACACAAGCCTTTACATTAAATGAATTACCTGACTTACTTAAAAATAAACAACTCATCACAATCTATGGGATATCCTTATTATTTGCGAGTGCCTATTATACAGCCTATAGCTATATTGAACCTTTTCTTGCACAAGTCGCAAAACTATCCAACAATTCTATCACACTTGTTCTTTCTTTATTTGGAGTGGCTGGCATTGGCGGAAGCTATTTATTCTCTAAATTCTACAATCTAAACAGAAAAAGATTTATCTTAATTTCCCTATTCTGCCTTACAATCGTTCTATTTGTACTAAAACCAAGCACAGCATCTATTATTACGCTACTGCTGATTTGTGTTGTATGGGGCATGAGCTCAACTGCATTTAATGTGGCCTGCCAATCCGAAACAATCCTTGTGACAAACGAACAAACAAGTTCAATCGCCATGTCGATTTTCTCTGGTATTTTCAATCTAGGTATCGGACTAGGATCTTTTATTGGTGGACAAACCATCAATATACTTAACATTCAGTCCATTGGCTATATTGCCGGCATCATCGGTATACTCAGTGTAATATTCTATATAAGACGACGCTAATCTATGTTAAAATAAAGAAGTTGGAGGAATTTATGGAATATAAAAATGACAATAAATTTTATTTTGAAATAGAAAAAAGAATTCCTGGCCATTTAGGCAGAGCCGGAATTATACATACACCTCATGGAGATATTAAAACACCTGCATTCATGTGTGTAGGAACGCATGGTGAAGTTCGCTTTGTTTCTATGGAAGAATTAAAGAGCATTAATGCACAAGCCATGTTAAGTAATGGATATCATTTACGAAACATCTCACCAGAAATTGCTGAAAATGGCGGCCTATCTGCATGGTCAAAATGGAACGGACCAACCTTAACGGATTCAGGTGGATTCCAGGTTATGTCTTTAGGTTCTGGCTGCGGTAAAGTTGTCAGCATGAAACGTGAAGACAATATGAAAAACACAGAAGAAGAAAAGCGTTTAGCTCACGTAACAGAAGATGGCGTTCATTTCCACGATCCATTTACAGGTCAGGAAGACTTTATCGGTCCCGAAGAAAGCATGCAGATTCAATGTCGCATTGGAGCCGATATCCATATGGCATACGATGAATTAACTTCTCTAGCCGATACCTATGAATATAACGTTGAATCTTTGGCAAGAACAGAGCGTTGGGCAAAAAGAAGTCTAGATGAACATAAAAAGCATTGTGACGATTTAGGTTACCACCAATCTTTATATGGTGTTATCCAAGGTGGTCGTTGGGAAGATCTTAGAAGATCAACTTGTAAAAAGTATGCTCAAATGGATTTTGATGGTTACGGCTTAGGTGGAGCTTTTCTAAAAGAAACACTAGGCGATATCTTAACTTGGTGTAACGAAGAATTACCTGAAAATAAACCAAGACACTTATTAGGTCTATCGCATCCTGATGACATTTTGATTGGTACAGAAAACGGTGCTGATACATTTGATTGTGTAGCTCCTACAAGAGAAGCAAGACATGGAAGACTGTATACAATGCATGGTCCTATCAACTTATCAAAATATAGAGACAGTGATTTATTGATTGATAAAGGATGTGATTGTCCAACATGCCAAAGCAAGATTACTTTAGGTGAGTTAAGACGACTTTGGAAATCACAGGATCGCAATGAATCCGCAAAATATTTTGAATTGGCTTCGATGCATAATCTTCGCTTTATCATTCGTTTAACAGAACAGGCTAGACAGGCCATTTTAGATGGTACATTCAAAGAATTTAAAGAATCTTTCTTAAAATCATATTATGGGAACAAGTAATTGTTCCTTTTTTTATGAAAAAAAGAGAAATCAAACGATTTCTCTTAAATAAAGTCTTGGCAAGATACCAATAAATCAATCTTTTTCCATTGTGTTTCCTCATCAATGCAGTTGCCCTCTTCTACAGAGGCAAATCCACATTGTGGAGAAAGAGCAATATTATCACCTACAACAGCCTTCGCTTGCTCATAACGCGCTTTAATCGCATCGTGTTCTTCTAATTCAGGACGCTTAGTTGAAATCAGGCCAGCCACAAATGTACGGTCTGTCCCCTTTAAAACAGCCCAAGGATCAAAAGTTCCACTACGTGCATCGTCATACTCTACAAAATAGCCATCATAAGGAATGCTCGCAACCGATTTTGCGATTGTATCATAGAATCCATGGAACAATGGATTTCCCTTAAAGTTTCCTTTACAGAAGTGTGTCGCAATCTGCATATCTTCTGGACGATTTTCTAATGCCTTTGTGCTTACACGAACAAACCAATCCAACACTTGTGCTTTTGTGTATCCTAAACCTTCTACTTTTGAAACAAAAGTATCATCAATCATATATGTCCACGATGTATCATCAATTTGAATATAGCGACAACCATGGTTATAGAAATTGCGAATGGCAGCTTGATATGCTTGTCCAATATCTTCAATAACAGCTTCAATATCTGTACCATAATAAGGTGTATCCTTGATTCCTAATTGTAAAAAGTGATCAATCAAAATCATATTTGGTCCTGAAATACATTTCTTTGCCTGAACACCATATTTACTCGCTTCATTCTTCAAGAAATCCCAAGCATACATTTCTTTATGTGCTTTATTTGGATCATAAGAAATCTTTCCTTCAATCATACCCAATTCAATATGATTGTTTCTACCATTGATAAATTTATCTAAATGTTTTGTGGTAAAACCATCAAATTCTTTTAACCAATCCAAATGCCACCAACGACGACGGAATTCTCCATCTGTCACAAACTTCAATCCGTGCTGTACTTCCTTCGCAACTAATTTTGCGATTTGTTCATCCTCTACATCACGTAATTGTTCATATGTAATCTCATTATTATTAAATTTGGCACGAGCCTCTTTAATTTCAGCAGGTCTTAAAAAAGAACCTACAATATCATATTTAATATTCAACATAAGTAAATTTCCTCCGATGAATTTATTTTATCATTTTCAAGTGATTATTGATAATATTTAATAATATGCACCTGTTATAGTTTTTATCTATATATACATAAATCTAGAATATGTTAAAATCAGTCTATGAACACAAAAGAATATATATTCAATCAATATAAAACATATCCTAAGCTTGAGCTACAGGATATTCTAAAATTTATTTATCAAAGCAGTTATGGCTGTGAACACTTAATTTCAGATTATGATGCGGTTAAGAAACGTATTGAAAAGGAACCGATAAACCCTTCAAGTTCTATTGAAGAATTGGATGGAGACTATATACGACTTCCTCTAAGCTATGGCTTAAGTGCAAGTACACTGGCTTCCTTATTTATTCGATCGGCTATGCCTAACTTAAACGCAAAAGATAAATTAGAAGATAAAACCAATGTTCTTATCGACTTAATTTCAAATAAAGAGCTTCCCTTTTCATTAGAAGAATCAAAAGCCATTCTTTTAAAATGGAAAGAAGATGGATATCCAGCCATGCATCATTCAAATACATTCAATCAGTTGTATCATCCATCGTATCGTTTGATTCATAAGAAGTTTGTTCCTTTTTTAGAACTTTTCAAATATATAGACAACAACCACCCTTCCATTATTTCTATTGACGGTCGTTGCGCTTCGGGAAAAACAACATTAGCCCATTTACTATCTGAAATATATGACTGTAACGTCTTTTCTATGGATGACTTTTTCTTGCAGCCACATCAAAGGACGAAGGAAAGACTTGCAAGGCCTGGAGAAAATGTGGATCATGAACGCTTTAAAGAAGAAATATTAATTCCCTTATCTAGATATGAAGATGTAAAATTCAGTAAATTTGATTGTTCCACCATGTCTATACAGCCTTCTATTTTGATTCCATATAAACCAATGAATATCATTGAAGGATCCTATTCCATGCATCCTGACCTTCAAAAGTATTATGATTTCTCTATTTTTCTGACATTAGATAAAGAGGAACAAATTTTAAGACTAAAAAAAAGAAATCCAAATATGATCAATAACTTTATTCATCAATGGATTCCTTTAGAAGAAGCTTATTTTAATACTTTTTCCATCAGCGATAAATGTAATATACAAATTAATACATCAAAGGCCTGATTTCTCAGGCCTTTATCGTTTTATTCAACTTGTTCGTCTTCCATACTAACAATACGACCTTCTCTTTGCCCAAGATCATATTTTTCATGGTATTCAGCTAACGTTGCTTTATAATCATCTCCATCGATCGCATATACCTTAGAATCATGGATATGAATATCAGTGTCTTTTTCACGAATCTTAATCAACGCTACCATACTACTTGCACAGTGTGTGGCAATACGGTTTAAGCTATTTAATAAATCATTAAATACAGTTCCTTCTTCCAATCCGCAATTTCCTTGTGACAAACGTTCAACGTGACGTAATTTCATTTCATCACAAAGTCCACGAATCACAATACCTAATGGTGAAACACGTCTTGCTAAATTCAAATCATCATCTAGATAGGCATGGTACGTCATATTCATAGATTCACGAACGGCTTCCATAACTAAATTTAACTCATCCATAGCCGCTTCTGACATTTCCATACGGTTTTCATTAAGACTCTTTGACATTTCCGCAATATCTGCCGCATGATCACCAATTCTTTCAAAGTCACTAATTGTGTGAAGATATAAAGAGGCTTGACGAGTTTGTTCTGTATTTAATGCTTGCTTTGTCAGTAACATCAAATAAGATCCTAAACGCGCTTCATATTTATCAATCAAAATTTCTTTACGGTGAACCTTTTCATATTTTTCAGGTCTAAATTCATTGATCAAGTTCATAGAACGATTCACGTTATTACGAACCTTTTTAGCCATACCATTCATAACACGATGACATTGTGCAATGGCTAAGGCAGGATAAGGAATCAAACGTTCTTCTAATAAGTCAAAGTCTGCTTGTTCTGCCAAATCTTCTGGACTGTCCTTAATCAAACGCATCAACAATTTTTCAATTTGAGGAATGAACCAGAATAATGCCAATACATTTCCACAACGAATCACTGTATTCATTAATGCGATATTCACTGGAGACATCACCTTATTTACAAAATCATAATGCATAAATACATTCGATCCATAGAATAAGATTGACCAGATAATCATACCAAATAAGTCATTGATCAAATACTCTAATGCCGTACGTTTACCATTCTTGTTTGCACTTAATGCCGAAATCAATACGGGACATGCAGCACCGATACCAATACCTAAGTTAATTGGGAAGGCTGCGGCAAATGTCAATGAACCAGTCATAGATAATGCTTGTAAAATACCAATGGCAGCACTTGCACTTTGTAAAACCGCCGTAAAACAAATACCAACCAAAATACCCATAACTGGATTAGAGAACATTGTAAGCATACTAATGAATGTTTCGTTTGTTCTTAAAGGTGAAACGGCACCACTCATCTGTTGCATACCTGTCATTAAAATCGCAAATCCAAGCATGATATTTCCAACATTTTTATGCGTTGTACGTTTTCCAAATGTTTTTAAACAAATACCGATAAACGCAAATAAAGTCGTAATTGTTGCAGTTGAGAATAAGCTTGCGATTCCATTGGATCCACCAACATACGATAAACACAAAATCCATCCGGTAATACTTGTACCAATATTGGCCCCCATAATAATACCGATTGCTTGTCTTAGTTTCATCATACCTGAGTTAACAAAACCAATGACCATTACTGTCGTAGCACTACTAGATTGTATAACTGAAGTAACACCTGCACCAAGAGCAACACCTTTTAGGCTTGTGTTTGTCATTTTGTATAAGAATGCTTCTAACTTATTTCCGGCTACACTTTTTAGTCCATCCCCCATTAGAGACATACCGAACAAAAATAACGCAATGCCTCCTAGTAATGATAAGACCATTGTAACTATTTCCATCTTGAACTCCTTTATAAAATGAATATTTTCAATTTTTAACACAATACACACATCATATTGCGACGTCTTTATTATGCAATAAAAACAATGTCAAAACAATATTAAATTTGTGTTAATTTTTAGTTAAATGTATATATTTTTATAATTTTCAGTATTATTTTTTCATCCTATTACCAAAAAATGAAAAAAGATGACTTTAGAAACCTAAAATCATCTTTGCGACCATTTCAAAAAAGCTAATCATTTGTGTACGTAACATACCTAAAGGCGAATTTAAAACACCTGTAAAAATCAACGCAATAAATAGAAAATTCATCCATGGTGCCCCTTCAATAAATTTGTAATATTTATCATCTGGCAAGAAAGAAAATACAACCTTTGACCCATCCAACGGTGGAATTGGAATTAAGTTGAAGATTCCAAATCCAGTCGAAATCAATCCTGTATAGGATAATACAGATGAAATAAAGTTTCCGGCAGCCGTAAATATGAATTGTGGTGCAAATTTATATAATGCATAAAATAGGAACACACAAATAAAACTTAAAAGAAAATTGGCAACGGGACCTGCAAAACTTGTCCAAATAATTCCAGTTTTCGCATCTTTATAATAACGTGAATCAATCGGTACTGGTTTTGCCCATCCAAAACCAAAGAACAATAGACAAACAAGTCCAGCCCAATCAATGTGTTTAAATGGGTTTAAACTTAGCCTTCCTTCCAGTTTAGCAGTCGGATCTCCCATCCAATAAGAAACCAAGCCATGTGCTACTTCATGAATGGACATGGACAGAATAACTCCAATTGCTAAATAGATTATATCTGAAATACTAAACATTAAATCTAAAGTGCATTACATCGCCATCTTGAACGACATAATCCTTTCCTTCTAGACGTAAGCGTCCTGCTTCTTTAATAGCTAATTCACTACCAAGCTCATCAATATCATCAAAGCGATATACTTCAGCACGGATAAAGCCTTTTTTAAAGTCTGTGTGGATAACACCGGCACAATCTGGAGCCTTCATACCTTTTTTAAATGTCCATGCACGACATTCATCTTCTCCAGCTGTTAAGAATGTACATAAATCCAATACAGAGTAAGCCTTTTGAATTAATTGATCCAATCCAGAAGTTTCAACACCAAGCTCTTCCAAGAAAGCATCCTTTTCTTCTTTGTCTAATCCAGACAATTCTTCTTCCATTTGTGCACATAAGGCAACAACCTGATTATTTTGACTTTGCGCATATTCTTTAACCTGATTGTAGTATTCACATGCATCTGGATCCATAATTCCTTCATCATCTAGGTTGGCAACATAAATCATAGGTTTTGCAGTCAAAAGATTGTATCCCTTCATTAAAATTTGTTCTTCTTCATTTAATTCCAAAGAACGAGCTGGTTTTCCCTCTTCCAAAACAGATTGAAGACGATCCAACAATGCCAATTCATCTAATGATTCTTTATCCTTATTTGTCTTAGCCTTACGCTCAATCTTACTACGACGGTTTTCAATGGTTTGTAAGTCAGCTAAAGTAAGTTCTAAGTTAATGATTTCAATATCACGAATTGGATCCACACTATTTTCAACATGTGTAATATCGGGATTATCGAAGCAACGTACAACGTGACAAATCGCGTCCGTTAAACGAATGTTTGATAAGAACTGGTTTCCTAATCCTTCACCTTGACTTGCACCCTTTACTAATCCTGCAATATCTGTAAATTCAAAAGTTGTGTAGATTGTCTTTTTAGGGTTGAAAATTTCTACAAGACGATCAATACGATAATCCGGAACTTCTACAACTCCTACGTTTGGTTGGATTGTCGCAAATGGATAGTTTGCAGCTTCCACCTGTGATTTTGTGATTGCGTTAAATAAAGTTGACTTTCCAACATTAGGAAGACCAACAATTCCAGCAGTTAATGGCATATTTTAATACATCCTCTCTATTCTTCTTCGTGTCTAATTACTTTTTTTAGTTTCTTTTCAAATTTTTGTCTAGGCATCAAAACACTGGCTCCACAGCCTAAACATTTAATTCTTATATCAGCACCCATACGAATAATTTTCCATTCTTTGGACTTATGACAAGGATGCTCTTTCTTCATTTCTACAATATCATTTAATCCATATTCCATAATTATTCTCCTTGCATATGCATATAATATGCATCCAGCGTATTCGATAATAACATACAAACGGTCATTGGTCCAACCCCTTTTGGCACTGGACTTACGAAGCTTGCCTTTTTGGCTACAGAGTCAAAATCACAATCTCCTACAAGCTTTCCTTCTACACGATTGATACCTACATCGATCACAACAGCTCCTTCTTTTACCCAGTTCTCATTAACCATTTTCGCAACTCCCATCGCTACAATTAATATATCTGCTTGCGAAGCAATTTCCTCAATATTTGGTGTTTTAGAATGGACAATTGTGACTGTCGCATTGCGATTTTGAAGCAATAACGCAACAGGTTTTCCAACTAAATTACTTCTTCCACACACAACAGCCCGCTTACCAGAAAGGTCTTTATATCCAATCGAATCTAGCATAGCCATAACTCCTTGTGGTGTACAAGGAATAAAGCCAGGACGATTTGTCAATAAGCATCCGGCATTCATTGGGTGTAATCCATCCACATCCTTTTGTGGATCAATCAATTCAAGTGCTGCCGTCTCATCTAAATGCTCAGGCAAAGGCATTTGAACTAAGATTCCATCCACTTCAGGATCCAAGTTTAAGCTTGTAATCACATCACTCAATTCTTTTTGAGATACATTTTCATCTAGATGAATCGTTTTTTGAAGCATCCCAATCGATGAACATGCTTTTTCTTTTCCACGAACATAAGACATACTTGCAGGATTATTTCCCACAAGAACTACACTTAATAAAGGTAGTCTTGTCCCTTCAGCTTGAATATCATCAATTTTTTGTTTCATTGACCCCTTCATTCTGTCGGCAAGCGTATTTCCGTATATAATTTCCATTAAAACAACTCCTTCGAATCTAATACAATCGTCACAGGACCATCATTTAACAATTCTATCTTCATATCTGCCCCAAATATTCCAGTTTCTATATGAATACCTTGATCTTTAATTTTTTGATTAAATTGATCATAGAGTGAAGTCGCCAAATCTGGTTTCCCTGCATTAGTAAAGCTTGGGCGATTTCCCTTTTTACAATCCGCATATAAGGTAAATTGTGATATAGATAAAATACTTCCTTTTACATCCTGGATGGATTTATTCATTTTTCCATTTTCATCTTCGAAAATACGTAAAAATAATATTTTATGAATCATTTTATCAATGATTTCATCTGTATCCTCATTATTAAAACCAACAAATATACAATATCCATAATCAATTTGACCCGTAATCAAACCGTCTACTATACATTTTGCATTTTTCGCTCTTTGAATAACAACTCTCATGCTTTTTTCTCCAACACACAAACACTTAAACTAACGATTCCTTCTTCATTTCCTACAAAGCCTAGTTTTTCTCCGCGCGTAGCCTTGATAGAAATGTCGACAATATCACAATGTAAAACATTCGCAATATTTGTTCGCATAGCCATAATATGTGGTGCCATTTTAGGTCTTTCTGCTAAAATTGTCGCATCCACATTTCCAATCTGATATCCCATTTCATCCATCATATCATAGATATGACCTAATAATACTAAACTATTTGCCCCTTTATATTTAGGATCTGTATCCGGAAAATGCTTTCCTAAATCACCTAAGGCAAGAGCTCCTAAAATACTTTCTCCAATCGCATGTGCTAATACATCCGCATCAGAATGTCCTAACAAGCCTTTTGTGTGTTCAATTTCAACACCACCTAGAATCAATTTGCGTCCCTCTACAAGCTGATGGATATCAACTGCTTGTCCAATACGTATGTTATGCATAAATCACCTTAGAAGTTCTTTGAGCGCGTTTATCTGGTTCTTCCTCGCGATAGCCTAAAATACAATGTCCAATCCCTTCATAGGATTCTGGCAAGCCCCAAGTTTTTTTCATCTCTTTACCTTCTGGAGTTTCAAAAACTTCTTTTGCACGGTGAATCCAACATGAATCAACCCCTAACGCATTGGCAGCATTCATTAAATTCCCCATTGCCAGAGCTCCATCATATAAATAGGTTGGAGCATTTGTATCCGCAAAAACAATAATTAAGCTCTTTGCCCCATAAAATGGATCCGATGATGAATTCATTGCATCTGCATTCATTTTAGAAAGTCGTGCGACTAATTCTTCATCTTCCACTACTACAAAGGCATAGATTTGGCGATTCATTCCACTTGGTGCAAATTGTCCGGCACGAACAATTTTTTCCATCAAATCATGACTCACCTTTGTGTTATTATATTTTCTAATACTTCTTCTTTCGATCAGATTTTTATAAGCTTCATTCATAAATTTTGCCTCCAAAACTACTATGTATTATACACTAAAAAAAAAGCCTGGCAAAGCCAAGCTTATAGTTTCAAATTATCTGTTAACACGGATGTATTGAGGTGAAGCTAAATATTGTGAAGTTGCACTGGCAATTACAGTTTTACCATCATAGTTTCCATGAACTGCTTGTCCGTTACCAATGTAGATTGCGATGTGATCCACACCACGTCCACCATTGTTGTAATAGATCAAGTCACCTTCTGCAGGACTATCTGTGTAATATCCGTATTGACCACAATATTGATCTGGCCATAATTGGTAAGCATCACTTACACCAGCATTAGCCAATGCTTGTTGTACTACTTGTGTACACCATAAACCATCAGTTACACCAACTAATTTTTGTGCCTCAGCAGAGATTCTCTGACCTAAAGTTGTAGCTGTAGGTGTTGTAGTTTGCTCAGGTGCTGGAGTCTCAGTCTGTTCTGGAGCAGGTGTTACAGTTTGCTCAGGTGCTGGAGTTACAGTTTGTTCTGGAGCAGGTGTTACAGTTTGCTCAGGAGCTGGAGTTACAGTTTGTTCTGGAGCAGGTGTTACAGTTTGCTCAGGATCTGGAGTCTCAGTCTGTTCTGGAGCAGGTGTTACAGTTTGCTCAGGAGCTGGAGTTTCAGTTTGTTCTGGAGCAGGTGTTTCTGCTGGAGCTTCTGTTGTATCTGCAGGAGCTTCTGTTGTTTCAGCTGGAGTTTCGACAACTTCTGCTGCTTTTTCTTCCACTACTTCTTTTACTGCTTCTTGACTAGCTGTAGCTACTGTTTCTTTCACTTTCCCTGTAATGTTACTTGAAACGCTAGCTGTAGTTGCCTTTTCAGTCTTTGAAGAATTAACTGTTCCATTTTCTGAAAAATAATATGATTTTCCTTCGATTTCTTGCCATCCTTTAGCTACAGTTTTATCTTCATTCACGTAACGATCACCGTGCCATCCTGGTTCTTCCTTAGCTGCAACAACTGTTGCTACAACAGGGAATGCAGATGCTACACAAAGAATCGCCGCGACTTTTTTACCATTATTTTCTACAAAGTTCATTATATTCTACCCCCTATTAAAAATAGTTCATGATTAGTTTACCACGAAACAAACTCACAAACAACCCTAAATTTTATTTTCGGTTAGATTTAACTAAAAATAAAAGGCCTCAAAGAGGCCTGATTTATCATCAACTATTTAGTTTTTTCAATGATTTCTGTGAAGCTATCTTCTTTTAAACTAGCACCACCAATTAACGCACCATCGATATCTGGTTGAGCCATATATTCAACGATGTTGTTAGGTTTAACACTTCCACCATATTGGATACGTACTTTTTCAGCAGCTTCTTCACCATACATAACCTTAACTTGGTCACGTACAATTTTACAGCAGTTTTCAGCGATTTCTACAGAAGCAGATTTTCCTGTTCCGATAGCCCAGATTGGTTCGTAGGCAATAACCATTTCACCAACACATTTTGGACATAAATCAGCTAAAGAACCAGCCAATTCTTCACGAATTACTTTTTCTGAGTTTCCTGCATCGTAATCAGCTTCAGTTTCACCAACACATAAGATTGGAGTGATTCCAGCTTTAATTAAACGTTTTGCTTTTTTGTTAACTGTTTCATCAGTATCACCAAACATTTCACGACGTTCAGAGTGACCGATAATGCAGTATTTAACTCCCATTTCCTCTAACATAGGAACACTAACTTCACCAGTGAAAGCGCCATTGTCTTCAAAGTGGCAGTTTTCAGCAGCTACAACTAAGTTTTTAGCGTGATCCAATGCAGTTCTTAAATCAGTAAATGGACATCCAATTCCATAAGTAGCATTTTCGCTAGCAGCAACACCATCAACAGCTTCAAAGAAAGCTTTTGTTTCAGCGTTGTTTTTATTCATTTTCCAGTTTCCAACGATAATAGGTTTTCTCATTTTAAATACATCTCCTTATTACTTTTCGCTGATAATAGCGATACCAGGTAATGTTTTACCTTCCATATATTCCAAACTAGCTCCACCACCAGTTGAAACGTGAGAGAACTTGTCTGCATATCCTAATTGTTTTGCAGCAGCAGCAGAATCTCCACCACCGATTACTGTAATAGCATCTGGTAATTCAGAGATTGCTTTACATACTTCTTCAGTACCTTTAGCGAATTTAGGCATTTCGAATACACCCATAGGTCCATTCCATACTACTGTTTTAGCACCTGCTATAGTTTCTTTGAACAATTCAACTGATTTAGGACCAATATCTAATCCCATCCATCCATCAGGAATTTGTCCAGCGTCTGCAACAGAAGTGTTAGCTTCTTCACTGAAAGCATCAGCGATTACGTTATCTACAGGAAGAACTAATTTGTCTCCAGCTTTTTCTAAATATTCCTTAGCTAAATCTAATTTGTCATCTTCAACTAATGAAGTACCGATTGAACCACCAACAGCTTTAGAGAATGTATAAGCCATTCCACCACCGATGATAACTTTATCAGCTTTTTTCAACAAGTTGTCAACAACATCGATTTTACTAGATACTTTAGATCCACCGATGATAGCTACGAATGGGTGAGCTGGTTCATCAACAGCTTTTCCTAACATTGTAACTTCTTTTTCTACTAAGAATCCTAATCCATTTTCTTTAATATTTGTAGGGATACCTACAGTAGAAGCGTGAGCACGGTGAACAGATCCGAATGCATCTTCAACGAATACTTCACCTAAGCTAGCCCAATATGCACCTAATTCAGGATCGTTTTTGCTTTCGCCTTTTTCGTAACGAGTATTTTGCATTAACACGATTTCTCCATCAGCTAATGCATTAACAGCGTTTTCTAATTCTTCACCACGAGTTACTGGGCAGAAAGATACTTTTACTTCTGGTAACAATTCTTGTAAACGTACGGCTACGCATTCCAAGTTGTTTTTAGCCTTGTCTTCTTCAGTCTTAACTTTTCCTAAGTGAGACATCAAAATAACTTTAGCTTTGTTTTCTACTAAATATTTAATTGTAGGTAAAGCCATTACGATACGGTTATCATCAGTGATAACACCATCTTTTCTTGGCACGTTAAAATCACAACGTACGATGACCTTTTTTCCAGCTACATCAAGGTCTTTAACAGTTCTCTTTGTCATGTATATTCCTCCTACTGTCATTTTTTTTGCACATCCATTATATCACTACATAAATTGATTGACTAGTTTTTCACAAGTAAAATATTTCACAAAAAGCGCTTACATCACTTACTTGTGGTAATTACGACCATTATTGATCATAAAACCACGATAAATCTGTTCCAACATCAAGACACGCGTCATTAAATGCGTAAAAGTAAGGTCCGATAATTTCCAACGATAATTCGCTCTAGAAACTAATTTTTCACTCGGTCCTAGACTTCCCGCAATCACAAAAACAATATTTGAATACTTCATTTGCCACATATCCAAATTCTTCGCAAATGTCTCAGAATCAATCATCTTTCCATGAAGATCAAGTAATACCACAAAATCTTGATCCGATAATTTTTCTAGAACACGATTCCCCTCTTTTTCCTTAACAAGAAAAACCTCAGCTTCTCTAGAAACATGCTCATTTGCTTCATCCTTGACTTCCATTTCAGTAAACTTACAAAAAGCCGACAAACGCTTGATATATTCTTTCTCTAAAGACTGTAACGCCTTATCCTTATTCTTTCCAATCGCAATTAATTTAATCACAATACCCCTCCATCATTATTCTCTTGGATATCTTTCACAAAATAATCATACCGATCCAAAAATAATTTCATTGTTTGATAGCTAGACGTAGATTTATAATCCACTTCTTCTACCTTATCTTCATCAAATGATAAGATTTGTGCATTGGGAAAACCCAATAATATAGGTGAATGTGTCGCAATGATAAATTGACAATTTTGTTTCACACATTCCTCAATCAAGTATAATAATGCCAATTGATTCTGACAAGACAAAGCTGCCTCTGGTTCATCTAGAAAGTATAATCCATTTTTATTTGTTTGTTTCATCAATACAGAAAAGAAACTTTGACCATGTGATTGATCATGATATCTTTCAGAAAAAACACCACTATATTCCATTTCTTTTGTCGCAACATTATAAAAGCTTTCTGCGCGCAAGAAATACATCCAATCCGGTTTCCTAGAGCGCCACAAACGCATATGTTTATGCAAACTAGAATATGAATCATACGTAGAAAAATGATAGTTTTTTGTTCCACCTTCTGGATTCAATCCATTTTTAATCGCAAGAGCCTCTAATAAGGTCGATTTACCACTTCCATTTTCTCCGCAAAAGAAAGTTACGGGCTTAGTAAAGGTGAATTGATCGATACTTCGAATACTTTTAATATCGGCCACATAATCATCAATTTCATCCCACAAGATGTCAAATCCATTTATAAACATATATATCACCTAAAAAAATAGTACTCTAATCGAGTACTAAATTCCATGGTGATTCACATAATATATATAGATAAATAATCCAATCAAGATAAATCCTAATATCCAATTAAGCATTTCTTTTTACAATTCCATAATAAACTTTTGAAGTTAATACATAAATCACAATGTAGACTAGCGCAAAAGCCACAAAACACATAGCAGTTGTTCGAATATAAAGCCATGCATCACTCACAAACAGCAAATGAAGTAGCTTTTCAATCATTGGATACGCAAAGCTTATATGAATGCCTGCAACAAGTAAAGGCATAAAGAATACGGTTAATACTTGCGAGTGAATAGCCTTCTTTACATCACTTTGTTCTAGGCCCACTTTTTGCATAATTTCAAAACGATCCTTATCTTCATAGCCTTCAGTAATTTGTTTGTAGTACATAATTAGAATGGTTGCCATGATAAATAAGAAGCTTAAGAAGATTCCAATAAATAAGATTCCTGCATATAATTCAATCAAGCCTTGTTTCTGATCCGATTTATTTGTCCAAATAAAATTATTTATATTTCCATTCTGAGTTAACTTTTCAATCACCTTACGATCATTCGCATCACAATCAAATGAATAACTCGCATATATTGTACTCGCATTATCATTATATACATTCAATTGATCTTGTTGCATCGTTTCTAAAGTCTTTTCTGAATCCACAATAATATAATAATGCTCTGTCACATTCGGATTATTTTCATCCATCTTCAAGTGATCCAATTGTTTCTTTACAACATATTCTTTTCCAAATAAAGATAAAGTCTTCTCCTTAACCTTCTCTACATTAGAATATACATAAATTTCATTTGGCTTTAAAGACCCCTTAATATTTTCATAATCTTGAATATCTTTTAATGGAAGACAATAAAATTCTTGAATCTCATTTACGGCATTCATGCCCTCATTACGATAATCCGTAATCAAAGCTCCATTCTTTAAATATCCAGCATAACTTAGTTCTTTATACGCAAGAAGATTCTTTGGAACAATGCCCATACGAATTAATTCTTCACTCATTTCATCAAAATCAATATTGGCTGCATCCCCATATCCACTTCCAATAAAATCTCTTGAATATTGTGAATCCACAACACGATCAATACTTGACCACATGCTAAGGGTTGTAGACAACATCACTAAAACCATTGTTGAAAGAATACAAATATTGGCTAGTCCTACGGCATTTTGTTTCATACGATACATCATGCCAGAAATACTAATAAAGTGATTCGTCTTATAATAGTAATTCTTGTTTTTCTTCATTAATTTTAAGAAAGTGACCGAAATCGATGTAAATAATAAATAGGTTCCAATAATGACAAGTACTACAGCCACAAAAAAGACGTAGAGTGCGCTTAAAGGATTTTTAGTCGTAATTGATAAATAGTATCCAATACCTAGACAAAGAATACCAACAATGGAAAGAAACCATTTGGCCTTAGGCTCTTTTTCGCCCATATGATTGGAATGAAGTAATTCAATCGGACTTGAAATATGAATACGAATCATAGAATAGAAATAGATCAATACATAAATCAATCCAATCACAAGAGCGCATTGTCTCATGCCAAAAAAAGAAAAGTAGAAGCCGAGTACAATATCTGCACCAATCATTTTTGCGATTATTAAGAACATCGCTTTATCCAATAAAACACCTAATCCAATTCCTAAAATTAATGAAACAAGTAGAGTTATTAATGTCTCATAAAACAAGACGCGAGCTAAGTGTTTCTTTTCCATTCCCAATATAGAGAATAATGCGAATTCTTTTTGTCTTCTTTTAATTAAAAAGCTATGTGTATAGAACAAGAAGATAAACGCAAAGATTTCAATAATCACAGTGCCAAAGCCTAATAACTGCTTTATAGAAGTTCCTCCTACGATTTCATTTAAATGCGGATTATTTGCCAAAGAAACGACCATATACAACATCATTGTCGTTAAGACACTCGTTAATATATAAGGAATGATGGTGCGCGCATTCTTCTTCAAATTATCTACAGCTAAATTTAAATAGAAAGCTCTACTCATGATGAACACCACCTGTAGCTAGTAGTGTCAACGTATCACTAATACATTGATACATCTGATCTAAATTTTTATTTCCCTTATAAATTTCATGGAAGATCTTTCCATCCTTAATAAATAATACGCGAGAAGCATGGCTAGCCGCCTTTGTCGAATGAGTTACCATCACGATTGTTTGTTGATTCGCATTGATGGTTCCAAATAGATGTAAAAGTTCCTCTGTACTCTTTGAATCCAATGCTCCTGTTGGCTCATCCGCCAAAATTAGATCTGGATTTGTGATGATGGCACGAGCAACAGCTACACGCTGTTTTTGTCCCCCACTAATTTCATATGGAAACTTATCTAAAATACTCTCAATACCTAGTTGTTTTGCGATAGGTTCCAATCGTTTTTTCATTTCTGGATATTTTTTCTTACTTAAAACCAAAGGCAAGAAAATATTATCGCGATTATTAAAATTATCTAATAAGTTAAAATCTTGAAATACAAAGCCTAAATGTTCTCTTCGAAAGTTTGCAATTTCCTTTTCTGAAATATGCGTAATATCCTTACCATGTAATAAAACTTGTCCACTTGTTGGTTTATCTAAAGCCGCCAAGATATTTAATAATGTTGTCTTACCCGAACCAGACTCTCCCATAATAGCGACATATTCACCTTTATTCACACTAAAGTTTACGTTGGTCAATGCCTGTACTTGATTCTGTGTAAATCTTGTTGTATATACTTTTTTCAAATTTTTTACTTCCAATAATGCCATATTCATTACCTCCATGTACACCAAAATTCTACAAAGAATTCAAAAATGCAGCCATCGATTCAGCTAACACTCATCTTACAAGATTGTAAGATTACTCGATTCTTCCTTCAAAATGCGTAAGATCAAGGAATACACAAGTCCCTTTACCAACACTCGATTCAATCGTTATTTTATGATTCAACATATCTAAAATATTCTTACATAAATATAGACCTAAGCCACTGGCTGTTTTATCGCTACGTCCATTCATACCTGTATATCCCTTTTCAAATACACGATTTAGATCACTTGCACTAATACCAATACCAGTATCTTCAATAACTAAGACATGTTTAGTCTTCATATATATAGATATAGAACCATTTTCATTTGTATATTTAAGACTATTCGAAAGAATCTGTTCCAACACAAACACAAGCCACTTTTCATCACTCAATATAACATCCCCGGTTTCTTTAAAATTCAACTGAATGTGTTTACGAATAAATTCTGTGGAAAAACGACGAATGGATTGGCGAATTAAATCATCTAAATCTAATTCTTTAAATAAGAAATCGGTATGCGTACTATTCAAGCGTAGATATGCTAAAACCATATCTGTATATTGATCCATGCGTAATAACTGCAGCTTAATTTCACTACGACTCAAATTCTCATCTTCAAGCAACAATTTCATAGCAGCAATGGGAAGCTTAGCCTGATGTACCCACATCGTAAAATAATCTTCTAGATCATGCATTTTACTTTCTGAAGAAATAACATATTCATCATGATAGTCTTTCATAGCCACTAAGATTTTATGATAATCCTCTCCCATCAATGAAGAATCTTGAAGATCACAAGACAAAGAAACATTACTATTGGATTGAAGTGTTAATAAGGTTTGGTGTTTCTTATAATATTTGTGGTAATCCCAAAAGAAACATACCACCAACAAAACACATAAAATCATGAATGCATATGTAAAAGCTTCAAGTTCTAAATTATAGAGTTTAAATACAACATAACATGTCAAAAGACTAAAAGCATATATAACTATAAACAAACATCGATCTTTTAAATAATGAATAAATAATTTCATATCTTATATCCCAATCCCTTTTTTGTTTGGATAAAATCCACAATGCCAATACTCTCTAACTTCTTGCGCAAACGATTCACATTTACACTTAATGCATTTTCATCCACATAAAAATCTGTCTTCCACAAATATTCCATTAAACTATCTCGAGATACAATCGTTCCCTTCTTTTCCATGAGCAGTCGAAGTATCTTAGCCTCATTCTTACTCAGTTCAATTTGAGAAGATTGAAAACTTACTGTATTATCATCTAAATTAAAGCGTACACCCTGATATTCAAGAATATTATGATTGGATACAAAGTCATAGCTACGTCTTAATATAGCTGTGATTTTAGCAGCTAGAACATTTAAATCAAATGGCTTGCATACAAAATCATCGGCACCTTTAGAGATAGCCATCACAATACTCATATTGTCTGTAGCACTTGAAATAAAGATAATAGGTACCTTTGATTCTTCACGAATCTTTTCCGTCCACAAATATCCATTCAAATAAGGCAGTGTTATATCCATTAATACTAAGTCTGGATTAAAGGAATGAAATGCATCCATCACATTATAAAAATCAGTAACTCGACAAACTGAATAATTCCAAGATTCAAGAAACGATTCTAACTTTTTTGAGATGAGTTCATCATCTTCTACAATCAATACTTTATACATAATCTCACCCATTTTATTATACTGCATAAGCCAGGAAATCTTTCTAACAATGCTGTAAGATAAGAACAAAAGGAAGTGATAGTATAATCTATCTTCAAATGGGAATCCTCACTTTAGAAATAGTGTTATGCATCCTATTAAATCAACTGTTAAAGAATAAACTCAACAAAAAATACGATACGCCATCTGTATCGCATTACTATTAAATTGTTGAAATATGCGTACGTATCAAGCCATGTGGGCTATACATACATTATTCTGTTTACTAGTATTAGTAATCGTATTCAAAAAAGAAAACCAATCATCTGCATAATCCTTTCAGCTATCATATCCACATCCATCGTAACATTTGGCTATGTCAATATGTATACGACCCATCAAACCACATATAATCTAAAAACAGAAAAAAACATAACTCCAACTAAGATTTGTTTCATTTTGGATGTCCACTATCCCAATGCGAATAATCCAGAAAGATTAAAAAAAAATCACAAATACATTATTAAAAGTAAAACCAAATTTCTATCTACTTGGTGGAGACTTCGTGGATGAATCCACATCCAAAGAAGATATGGAAATCCTATTTAAACAACTCGGAAGACTTACTAAAGTAGCCCCTGTTTATTTTGTATATGGTAATCACGAAAACAAGACAAAATTCACAAGAACCAAGCTCAATCAAGTAATCACAAAAAACAACATTACCATTCTAAATGATCAAGAAGTACATTTAAATAACATTATCCTTATTGGAAGAAAAGACTACACAAACAAAAACCGAAAGAAAACAAAGAACTACAACCTTACAAACAAAACCTACAACATCGTCCTAGACCATCAACCACAAAGAACAAAAGAAAACATTAAAAACAACGTTGACCTTCAACTCAGTGGACATACTCATAACGGACAAATGTTTCCACTCTCTTATTCTTACCATTTACAACCCGATTTTGCGGGTAATTACGGCAAAGAAACATTCAAGCACTAAAAAAATCATAAGTTCAGGCCTTGTTGGCTGGGGGTTTCCAATAAGAACAGAGGGTATATGTGAGTATGTGGTAGTTAATGTAACACCTAAGAAGTAGCAATATTTCTTTTTATTGTCTAATCCTCAAAAACGCACTAAGTATCCAGTTAATTCAAAAGGAAGTTCAAATAATACAAATAAAATCAATCCTCAAGAACGGTAGCTTTGCTACCTCTTTTCTACATCTGTTCAAATAATACAAATAAATTCAATCCTCAAGAACAAGACCTGTATTAGACCAATCAATCAAGGGTTCAAATAATACAAATAAATTCAATCCTCAAGAACCAGCAAAGAAAGATATCACAACTATTGCTGTTCAAATAATACAAATAAATTCAATCCTCAAGAACTGAATGTAATTGACAATATCTATCATATTCGTTCAAATAATACAAATAAATTCAATCCTCAAGAACATGAAAAGCGTTGAAGAAGAATTAGAAAAGTTCAAATAATACAAATAAATTCAATCCTCAAGAACTCACGACCTTCTATCTCTACTGTTTCACGTGTTCAAATAATACAAATAAATTCAATCCTCAAGAACCGAGAGTGTCTGTATGTCATAAGCATAAAGTTCAAATAATACAAATAAATTCAATCCTCAAGAACCCGTAAGATCATTTTCAGTAGCTCCACTATGTTCAAATAATACAAATAAATTCAATCCTCAAGAACCGATAAATTTGATGTAGTTACTGCATGAATGTTCAAATAATACAAATAAATTCAATCCTCAAGAACCTTTCATAAAGCGTGATAGTGGAAAAGATGTTCAAATAATACAAATAAATTCAATCCTCAAGAACATTTCAATTGAATACCATAACCCCGTGTTGTTCAAATAATACAAATAAATTCAATCCTCAAGAACGAAAATTTCGGTGCTGTTGGTGACGGTACTGTTCAAATAATACAAATAAATTCAATCCTCAAGAACTAAACCCTTGACAATTCCAGTTTTTTCGGGTTCAAATAATACAAATAAATTCAATCCTCAAGAACTGACCAACACAGGAAGGCACATCTCAATAGTTCAAATAATACAAATAAATTCAATCCTCAAGAACTTCCCCAAGCACCCGCAATCACCTCGTCTGGTTCAAATAATACAAATAAATTCAATCCTCAAGAACGAAAATAATTTTAGAAAAGGGGCTGGCATGTTCAAATAATACAAATAAATTCAATCCTCAAGAACTAACGGCTTCAATCATATGACATTCATATAGTTCAAATAATACAAATAAATTCAATCCTCAAGAACCCAACTAACTCGTTTATTTTTTTACTAGTGTTCAAATAATACAAATAAATTCAATCCTCAAGAACGGGCAGGGGTTTCACCCCTTTGAACCCCAGTTCAAATAATACAAATAAATTCAATCCTCAAGAACTGCCATTTTGAACGCGAACGAACAGAACCGTTCAAATAATACAAATAAATTCAATCCTCAAGAACTGTCGGCCTTATTATAGCATAATTGTGCTTTATTTACAGTATATCTTGAGTATATGTATCATTAAAAGTTAGATAAAAAGTTGTATTTTTATCTTCAAATTGTTCCATTAATCGAATATTTTTTTCTGTTTGTTGTTGCTTATGAAGCATAGTATAAGGATTTTGTATATAGGAAATGTTATTAAATTGGTTTAAATCATATTCATATTTTTCAATGTAATCTTTATTAGAAACAATCAACATGGCAAATTTTTCTAATTCTTGATAAGAATCACATGCCATATAATCATTATTCAAGAGAAACATCATATTATCTTGATCAAACGATTTCATCCATTTTAATACGGTTTGTGTAATTGGAAAATCAATATATACAACATTATATTGATTTCTACTCACAAACAATAACAAGTTGTAAACCATAATGTATTGTTTATCTGCTGAAATATCATCTACATTTATATCTAGCATTGATATAAACTTAGAAATATTAAAATCAGACATTTCAAAATCGATATTACATTGCATATTTCTTGTTAATATTTCTCTCAATTTATACATGCCATGATCAGTTGTTAAGCTTCTAAGTCCTTCTCTAATCAATTCAAATGCTTTAAAATCATTTTCATTTTCTTGTATGAGATTTGTAGTTTCAATATTGAATATAGATTTTGCTCCAAATTCAAAATTAGAATTAATATCACTACCATATGGATAATAAATGAAATTAAGTTCTGTTGGTTTAACTGGCTGATTTTCAGAATCTAATACTTTACAATAATTTCTTTTCTTTTTAACGAATTGATTTGTAAAACAATCTATTATATCTTTTTGTTTAGCACCTGCTAATACTACTATATTATTATCTTCTGGAATCAAGTAGACAGATTCCTCATGTATTATTTTCACTATTTAGTCCTCCTATAATTAAAGTACGATCTGTGGTCGTAATATTTTCTTGTAAAGTATAATTACTATTCATATTCACAATGTTTTGATATTGCCTCTCAGTTATTATTAAATATCGTATATCCCCATTATCAGGAACATTGTTTTTCAGTCTTTTTTGAATCGTTTTAGCCGAGTCATTATTTATGCATAATTTTGCATAAACTGAATATTGGATTCGTATAAATCCTTCAGTTTTTAAATATTTTACAAATTGTCTGTAATGTCTTTGATCTGTTTTCGTTTCTTGGGGTAGATCAAAGAATAATACTAATCGCACAAATCTACTACTCCCCTCCATAACGAATTCCTTTTGAATAATCAATCTTCAAAATATCATCTGATTTTTCATTCAAGAAACCAATATAAGAATCAATTAAATCTTCAACCGCATCTTTTAACCGCATCCATTTTTTATCTATATAAATTTTCGTTTCTAACAATTCAATCAATTCTTGTTTTTGTGCTACGCTGAAACTATCTTTAATATTTTCTTCAACCCATACATCTACTATTACTCGTAATGGCTCTATAAAATCATACGTTAAATTAAAAGCATTCGATTCGCCAATATGATGAATTCCTAACTGAGTTAATAATCCTCTAGCTGTTATACATTTTGAAATATAGCTAGCTAGAATCTTATATCCATAATTCAGCGCAAAATTTCTTACATCATTCTTATCATCTCTATAAAACTTTGTTCCAAACATCTTTCCAAAATAACACTTTGCACTCACCGCTTCTCGATTTGTTTGATCATCGTTATAAACTGAATTCTTATAGCCAATTAAAGTTTCTAATTCATCACAATCCTCGTAAATCAAATCCAACACATCTATTTCAGATTGTATTTTTTGTTCTACTATAAATTTCCATAATTTCTTCTTACGAGTTATTTTCCAATTAATTTGTTTATTCAATTGCTTAAACACCAAAGAATGATTGTTAAACGGTTGAAATATACCAATTGGATCATTCTTTGAATCACAAATTATTACATTAATATTATTCTCTACCAATTTTGACAACATAGGAATTGTCATTGTAATTCGATCATGTGAAAAAATCACTGTATCCAAATCACATAATGGTATATTTTGATATTCATTTCCTATTGTAATTTTCATTCGATTTAATGTTAATGACACTGTACACTCAGTTCCAATTACTACTGTTTTCCAGCCCATATTAAAAAACTATAATAAAATGAGATAGCCACAATTAGCTATCTCTAATAGTTTTCGAATTTAAATCTTATTCTTCCAGACTAAATTCATTTGTATTATTTGACACACCTATTGTAGCACGTCGCTACAAATTTTCCAAGAAAACTTTTCCTTTTTAATCTTAGAATACTTTCCAGGAGCCTTTCTAGGACCTGATATTAATAACTTACCGTTTTCATTATATGTGTAACGAATACCTAGAATACTTGATTTAATTTTGATATATTGTGCATCTTCATTATTCTTCTTTTTCACAATATCTGTACCAGGTCTATATCGATCTAATGGAGAACATTCTCTATTAACAATCAAATTCAAATAAACAATAGTTTCTAAAAACCATTGATAACCAATTTTTCCTTCTTTAGATTTTTGCTTATTCATCATCTCCATAAATTTATTAACCACTAATTTCGTTTGTTTTTCTGGATTATCAAAATCCAAATAATTATCTAAGCAAAATTCCAACAGTTCATCGATTGTATAATCAGTAAATTTGTGATGCCCAGTTGGATTCACTATATATTCTTTAAAATCAAATTTATCCGCTAATTCTCTCTTCAAATAATTTAAATCTTTATAGATATCATTATAACTAAAACAATACACATGGCTAGGCTCTAAAATCTTTCTAGTTATTGTACCTATACCGAATTTTAAAATTGTATTAGACTCTGTCTCATAAAATAAATCATTTTTAAATACACGCATACGGAAATAATATTCCTTCACATTTCCATTCTCATCTAATAATTCAGGCACTTTATAGTAATCTTTTATTAACTTAACATATTGTTCTTTATTAATTTCACCATTGTTATTTACAATAAGTTTAGGGATTTGTATACCAACATATGCTTTTCTTCCATTCTTCTTCACATATTTATAGAAATCTACTGCAACACAGTTAATCGAACTATAGATACGTTTATCATTATTCACACCTAAAAGACCCAACACACCTTTTTCTCTAGCAATATTCTTCTTTTTATCTTTCTGTGGATAAATTGTTGCATCAAAGAATGCACCTTTGTAGTTTTTCTCTGCTTTTAAAGAATATAAAGGTACTGTAGCCTTTACTTGAGAAACCAATGAATCATTATCATTTGGGAAGTTGGCAAAACGTTTGTTATAGGCATATCTTATGAAATTATATAGTTTCTGATTTTCTGATTTATCACTATCCGGTTCTTGTGTTTCCTTCATTCTCTTCAAGAATTCTTGATAATACTTATTATTACCACGTTCATCATAATTTGGATAATATGTTGATAAGACCATATCTGCAATCGCAACAATTGAAGCATCATGAGCATGGTGTTGATCCCCAATATTACGATTTTTCTTCATGTTAAACGCATTTCTATAAACAGTTGTAAATGAAGAACGTAAAGAAACAATATGAGTATCATAATTATTCACTTGATTATAAGCTCTTAAAATAGCCATCAATTCACGAATAATATAACGAGTATCCACTAAATTACGATTAATAAATCCCATAGCTTCATCTGTAGTTGCTAGTAATAAACGTTTTAATTTTTTATCTGAAATCAATTTCATTTCATTCAACTCATAACATCTTCGTTTAAAATCACTCGAAATAATACGCTTACCAGCTTTGTTCGTTACAGTTTCAGCTTCGATATATTCCAATGGAAGTCTATCTGCCTTTTTTCCATTGATTTCTTTTTTTATCAACATCAAGTTATCCATGGAATTATCACCAAAGCCACGAGGTAAAATATGATCCATTTCATAATTTTCTAATTTTTGAATATCGATCTCATCACCAGTAACCATGTCACGACCATTTTGACGAATATATAGTTCAACTTTACGTTTATTCTTTTCTAAATAAGGCTCAATAACATCCCAGTCTTCCATATATTGTTTTGAAAGCTTAGCTTTTTTCTTCTGCTCCTTCATTTGTTTAGTTAAGTAATCATACAAATTTTTCATTTGATCAAAATGCTTGGCTGGTTCATCACCATCATGAGCACTATCTTTCAAATCTCTTGCCGTTTCAATCACAACTCGATCAGGAACTCCATAAGTATTAACAACTTCTTCATATAGCTTAAAACATTCATTTAAAGCTCTTATTACAGGTCTAGCAATTGGAATAAATGGTTTACCATCTTGTATCAATAAATCAATAGACAACTTCTTCGTATCCCTTAATAAAGTCATATACTTGTTAGAATCAAAATTAATTCGATTTCCATCCAAGTCCGTTGCTTCAGTAATCAAAGTCATCTGTTCATTCTTTTGATTTTCCGTATTATCCCTAAACATTTCCTCAAGCAATGTTTCTCCATCCACATTCATCTTAGTTTCCATAATAAATTGTTTAGAGAACGCATAAAATCCATTTGATTTACATCTAGCTAATTTCTTCGCGTCTTCATTATCCAAATTCAACTTCTTAGTAAAATAATTTACTTTTGATTGTTCTTCATCAAATAAGTTTAAATTCAAAATAATATCTTCAATTTTGTTAACTTTTTCTTTCTCATTCTCATCAAATAAATCAATAATAGAATGCAATTCAAATTGAGGAAATACACTAATTATATTCTGATATAAAGTATATCTATTTTTAAACTTACCAGCCTTATGAGAATCTTTAGGACCAAAAGATTTTAAATCTAATAGTTGTGCAACTTCTTTATGCGAAACATAATCTGTACGCTTCAAGAATAATTCATCAAATACTTTTAATTTATCTTTACGAGTTAAATAATATCGGTTTTCATCCTTATCAATTGCAGTAAGAATATTCAATTCGTTTAATAAGCTAAATGTCTCTGCAATAAACGATCCTTTTGGAAGTGCATATTCTTCAGGTAAATATGTACAATGCGAAATCATATTTAATTTCCAATTTTGAATGCTCTCTTCTTCATTAACTAAAGCATCCTTACAATACTCATATCCATACTTAAAAGTTCCATCTTTTCGATTGATCCAACTATTTTTAGCTTGTGAAGACAAAGGTCCAATATAGTAAGGAATACGTGCTTTAATCGTTGAAATGCATGCTTCAATGAAATTATCAGTAATCAAATCGGGATAAAATTGTTGTTGTTTATGCAAAATATCACTAGCTTCTTTTACATACAAGCCATTTGGATATTTATTCTCCATATTCTTTACAACACGTAAACGTTCTCCAATCGCCTTACTCATTTTACTCTGAATTATCTTCTTTTCTTCTTTATATTTATCTGGATCCGAATGTTCTAATTTTTGAACTTTAAGAACTTCATTTAATTTTTCTACAGCCACTTCACAAATATAATTATGATCCTTTAAAATCTGAGAAACTGCAATCACATCATGAAGCTCCACCGCATTGTTTAAGAATTCATTTAGATTATCCAATTTCAACAACTCGTCTAATTTTACAGAATCTTTTGTCTTATCCTCTTGAACAAGTACAACAGACTCACTAATTTTCTTCAAATCACATTTAAATCCACAAATCAATTTTAAAATTTCCAGTAATGCATCATTATCCTCAGCTTCTACTGTATATTCATCCTTTAACAAAGATTTTAATTCATTAGACTTTACTTTCCCTTTTTCAAAGATTGGTTTTAGTATTGTCTGCTCAAATTCTTTTGTATCTCCTTCAAAATTAACATATGCATGAGTAAACTCATAAAACTGTTCAACAAAGAATTCAAAAGTAATTGGTTCACTAGAAGCAAAATTAATATTCTCCATCAAAAAATGTCCACGAGTCCCACAAATATTATATAGACACAACAAAAGTTCTCTTAAAGATACTTGTTCCTTCAACGCTTTCAATCTTAAATGGTAAACCGTATCCTCTTCAGGACGAGAAAATGTATCTGAATTTGCAGTATAACTCAAATAGTCTCTTTGATTTAATTCCTCTTTTGAAATCAATCCAAATTCTACAAACGCATTCTTTAATTGTTTCTTTCTCCAATTTCTTCTTCTCAATGTTCTTCTTGCCGAACGATTTAATCTTGCTTCTTGAGCAGGGATTGCCTGTTCAAACATATGAACTCCCATATCTAATAGTTTTCCCCTAACTACATCAATTATTGACCAACCTATTGACGTAATTCCAATATCCAGGCCTAATACATACTTATTATCCATTTCAATACCCTCCATAAAGTGATTATGTTATATGCATTATATCACTTATGAAAGCCGTTTCCTATAAATTTCTATATAAAAAACAAAAATGTATGCTCGCAGCATACACTTTATATAAAGCAGAATTTATGTTTTTAAGTTATATTTCACCTTTGCACCGCAAAAGACGTTATTCAACATCATCATAGGTTAATTTTAAGTTTTTCAAAAAGTATTGAGAGTTAATGTCTTTTTCACATTGGACATTTATAATTGAAATTGCTACTAGATATGGCAGGTGGTTTCCTCTGGAAAATCCTTGAGACTTTCGATCCCCGGGATGGAGGAATAGGCGTATGCAAATTCAAATTAATATTGATGTAACTATTGTCTTAATAGCTATTGTACAACTCGTGCGAGTGATCATTATTATTCATGAAGAAAACAAAAAGCGCTAACCACCTCTCACAAAGGATTTAGCGCTCTCGCAATATCCAGAGTGACCACCATATCTAGTAGTCTTTTCTGTACATGTATTATAACGAGAAAGATGATAAATATCAACTTACCGATTTACACATGTATTTTAAAAAAATTTTGAGGTTTAATGTCTTTTTCACATTGGACATTTAGAATAGATATTGCTACTAGATATGGCAGGTGGTTTCCTCTGGACAAATCCTTGAGACTTTCGATCCCCGGGATGGAGGAATAGGCGTATGCAAACTCAAGTTAATATTGATGTAACTATTGTTTTAATAGCTATTTTACAACTCATACGAGTTATCATTATTATTCATGAAGAAAACAAAAAGCGCTAACCACCCACTCACAACGGGATTAGCGCTTCTACCTAATCCAGAGTGACCACCATATCTAGTAGTCTTTTCTGTATTTGTATTATAACGAGAAAGATAATAAATATCAACTTACTGATTTACACCTCGATATAAAGATGTCATTTCTGAATTTCCCTTTAATTCTGAAGCCATATATTTCACTAAGAATAAGTCTTTATCAAAGTTTGGCGTAAGCTCCTTTTGATAGATCAATAGATCCTTGTCTTTATAATAAGCACCTTTTTTATCGGTAATTAAAACGGCTCTAAGATTCGGATATTTCTTTAATAAAAGTTCTAGAATTCTCTGTTCATCCTGAATTCCATTTTCTAAATTACTCGCATACTCTTTATTCACAAATATCGTATTTACTTTACTCAAATCAAGATGTCTTACTTCCTTATCCACCATATGTAAATATACAATATAATCTGTTTTTAAATAATTCTCTAATTCTGGATCATTATTATCAATAAATACTGTCTTACAATTTTCATTATGTTCCACTTGAAACTGTTTAAATAAATCCTTCAAACTTTCTTCTCTTACATTTACTTCCATACAATTAGCCTCCTTTTTCTGTACAATAGCACAATTTTCAAAAAAAAGTTTAATACATTGTTTAGAATTTGTATAAAAGCGTATAATACATACAGGAGGAGTTTTAAAAATGCAACCATTTGATAAAGAATATGTTTGTGACATTGCCAAACAAGTTTTGAACATTGATTCACCAACAGGATACACAAAAAGAGCCATTGACTTCATGGACGAAGAAGCTAAAAAATTAGGATATACAACAGGACGTAACCAAAAAGGAAACTTGTTGATCTATGTAGATGGAAAAGATTCTGAACACACATTAGGATTGAGTGCTCACTTAGATACATTAGGACTTATGGTTCGTTCCATCAAAGACAACGGAAAGCTTGCCATTACTAAAGTCGGAGGCCCATGCTTACCAACATTAGACGGAGAATATTGTAAAATCTATACTCGTGATGGAAAGGTGTATACAGGAACAATTCTTTCTTGTTCTCCAAGCGTTCACGTATATCCAGATGCTTCTACATTAGAAAGAAAAGAAGATACAATGGAAGTTCGTATCGACGAAGTTGTTCACTCAAAAGCAGATGTTGAAAAATTAGGTATCTGCAACGGAGACTTTGTATGTATTGATACAAAAACACAGATTACAGAAAGTGGATTTATTAAATCTAGATTCCTAGACGATAAAATTTCAGCTACAGCCTTAATGTGCGTACTAAAATACTTAAAAGATAACAACATCACACCTCAAAGAGACTTAGTCATTATGTTTAGTACATATGAAGAAGTTGGTCATGGAGCAAGTTGTCTTCCAGAAGAAGTTGAAGAATTATTAGCCGTAGACATGGGATGTATCGGTACAGATCTTGCTTGTACAGAACAAGACGTTTCAATCTGTGCGAAAGATTCAAGCGGACCATACGACTATGAAATGATTACACGTCTAGTTGAACTATCAAAAGAAAACAAGCTTAATTATGCCGTTGATATCTACCCACAATATGGTTCAGATGTCAGTGCCGCATTACGCGGTGGCAACGACATCAAAGGAGCCTTGATTGGCCCTGGTGTTCATGCAAGCCACGGAATGGAAAGAACACACTATGATGGTGTAGAAAACACAATGAAGCTTGTCGTTAGCTATATCACAAAATATTAAAATCCTTTAAAGCAGCCACAATACCCTGTTCTACATTGGACTTGGTCACATGAGCTGCTTTTTCTTTTACATAATCCATAGCCTGTCCCATCGCAAAACTATGAGTTACAACACCAAACATACTCACATCATTTTCGCCATCTCCAAATGTGAAAACTTTATCCTTATCCCAGCCAAACATATCCATCATACGAACTAAAGTAGCTCCCTTACTATATCCTTTAGGTAATACTTCAAGTTCTCTAGGACAAGTACGGAACACTTCATATTGATCTTTAAATTCATTTTGAATATCCAAAGCCAACTGCGTAGTAACCTCTTCATCCTCAATTGTCTGAATTTTATTTACAGGATATTGAATTTCACTAAGATCCTTAATATAAGTAATCTTAGGATAGCCATCACGCATATCTGCAAGCCAAGACCAAGGACCACCCGTCCAAGGAAAATCCTCTGGATATTCTTGTGAATTTCTTAATGCTTTTTTCTTTTCCATAATATGATCTGGAATATAATCAAATAATCCATCATTAAACACAGCCATCGTTTCACAATTTTTATGCATCAAATACGCAAAGACAGGCTCAACATCTTCCTTATACATCTGTTTTAAAACATGACGCTCATCCTTTTGAACATCATAATATGCAATTCCATCAACCTCTAACAAATAGCCACCATATACATCCATCTCTAATTCCTTGGCATATGGCAATAATCTTGTATAACTTCTTCCACTCGCAAGTACTAGCTTTGTCCCCTGCTTTTGACATTCTATCAAAGCTTCCTTTGTCTCAGGTAAAATTTTATTATTTGGATCCAATAAAGTTCCATCCATATCCATTACAATCGCATCTAACATAGTCCATCCCTCCATTTAAAAAATAATATATCATAATTTTATAAAAAGTACTTGCATAACACAACATCTTTTGGTATTATATACAGGCATCAAGTGAAAAGCAAATGCCTGAATAGCTCAGTCGGTAGAGCATCCGGCTGTTAACCGGCAGGTCACAAGTTCGAGTCTTGTTTCAGGCGCCACTTGATTATGAAACCAGCTTAGCTGGTTTTTTTATTTCTAAATAAAAAGTTTGTCTAAAAAAATAAAAAAAGTGCTTGCATAACTCTAATTCTTTTGGTATTATGTTTAGGCAGTCAAGTGAAAAACAAATGCCTGAATAGCTCAGTCGGTAGAGCATCCGGCTGTTAACCGGCAGGTCACAAGTTCGAGTCTTGTTTCAGGCGCCACTTGATTATAAAACCAGCAATGCTGGTTTTTTTTATTATATATAAGGAGCAGTTATGACAGAATCCGAATGGTTTGAACAACTTTTTAATCGCTTATCCCACTCCAAATTTAGGAGCAGTTTTCATCTGAAACAAAAAGATGTAGATTATATACAAGCCAAAGGAATGGATACCATTGAAAAACATGCGATAGATTTTGTCGAAAAAAGATTGGCTCCAGCCTATATACCCAACGACGGTAAACAAACACCATTCAAAGGACATCCCATATTCATTGCCCAACACGCTACTGGCTGTTGTTGTAGACAATGTTTATGCAAATGGCATAAGATCAAGCCAAATCAGCCACTAGGCCCTAGACAAAAGGCCTATATCGTTAAAGTATTAATGACATGGATTCATAAAGAAGTCGATTAATTTGACTTCTTTTTTTAGTTGACTATACTATTCATGGAATTAAATGTCGAATATATATATATACTATGTTCATTATATATAAATGATATAGGAGATGATTTTATGAATAACCACATGGAGATTCCATGGCATGAATATACAAAAAAAGATTCAAAAGTTAAGATTGAAAATGCAAGTCTTACAGAAAAATCCTCCGTTATAGGAAGAATTGGATTGATGCTTCTAGCCTGTGGTACAGGTGCCTGGAGAGTTAGAAGTTCAATGAACACCATTGCCAGTGAATTAAATATTACATGCATTGCCGACATTGGACTCACAAATATTTCCTACACATGCATTGACGGCATTGAATCTCACGCCCAATCCTTGTCTTTACATAATACAAGTGTAAATACATCCAAACTTGCTCGTATGGAAGACTTTGTCTATCACTTTAAAGACGAATGTAAAACATGCACATGCAACGAAATACACAATCAATTGGATCAAATCGAAAGTATTCACTCCAGCTACTCCCCTATTATTCTAGGACTTGCTGCAGCACTTGCATGTAGTTGCTTTACCTTTCTACTTGGAGGGGGCCCCATTGAAATGCTTTGTGCCTTTGTGGGTGCAGGACTAGGCAATACACTTAGAATGAAACTGATCAAACATAACTACACCTTATTCTTAAATGTAGCTGCCAGTGTTTCTTTGGCATGTCTTGCGTATGCCTTATTATTTAATTTCTTAGAAGCTTGTTTTGGTATAGCCACACAACACGAAGCCGGATACATCTGTTCTATGCTTTTCATCATTCCAGGCTTTCCCTTCATTACAAGCGGTATTGACTTAGCTAAATTAGATTTACGATCCGGTTTAGAAAGACTAGCCTATGCCATTATCATTATTTTAGCTGCCACACTTACTGCTTGGATCTGCGCTTTAGTCTTACATCTTCAACCGGTAGACTTTGTGAAACTACATATTCCAACGTCAGCAAAATTACTTCTAAGACTATTAACCAGTTTTGGAGGCGTATTCGGATTCTCCATTATGTTTAACAGCTCCAAAAAAATAGCCGCTAGTGCCGGATGCATTGGAGCCATCGCAAACACTTTACGACTAACACTTGTCGATTTATCTTTACCTGCTGCAGCCGCAGCCTTTATTGGCGCACTAACTGCTGGATTACTCGCCTCCATGATCAAAGGAAATACAGGATATCCTAGAATCGCCATAACCGTACCATCCATTGTGATTATGGTTCCAGGCCTATATATGTATAGGGCTATTTATAATCTCGAACTTACCTCCACCATGTCAATTGGAGCAAATTGGTTTATTCAATCTTTGTTGATTGTTTTGGCCCTTCCAATGGGACTTATATTTGCCCGTATCATAACCGATCCCTCATTTCGTTATTGCACATAAAAATGCTGAGTTTAATCACCCAGCATTTTTTGTACACATTCATATAAGATACCATTTGAAACTTCAATATTCTTCTCTAAATTATGTTCAAAATGTGTAAATGGTAAGAATACACCTACACAATATTTTCCTTTAAAATCCCCACAATAGAAAAACGCATTATATAATAAATCTTCTAGTTTCATCATAGAATCCCACAAACCAGAATAGATTTGTGCATCACTTAACTTTTCATGAACCTCTTCAGGCATTTCTTGGACAACTAAGATACCTAAATGCGATTCATTTTGAATAGTTTGAATGGACATGTCCTCCTTAAAGCTATGCTGCTCTAAAAAACCATACGCTAAATACAAATTCTTCTTCACTATTTTATTAAACATATGCTTCTTTAAATCCGGAATATGAATATCACTTTCTATAATATTTCCATCCTCATCACTTAAAAGAATCGGGTTCTCTTTTCCCTTATCATTAAATCGTAATGGAATCAAAAATGCATTTCGCAATAAGTCAAACATACTATTACCACATACAGCCATTAAAAATGCCGATAAATCTTTATTCTTGTATGCAGTAAATAGAGCATTGGTAAATACTTGTTTATCCACAAGCACCCTTTCCTCTTCTACACCTGAATCATCATCACAGGCTATACCTTCATAAAAGGCATCCATTAATCGTTTACAGGCTCTAGGATCCTTGGCAATTTTATCAAACAAAGCCTCAGCCTTTTCTTCCCTAGGAAAAATTGTTGGCATGATTCTCACTTCTTTTCTAATCCTTTCGGCAAACAGATACAAGAAGTCTTCCTTCAACACACTCTTTGTATCTGTTTTGATGGCTTGCCTACTCAGACTAAATGTATTATACTAGCACCTATAAAATATGTGAAATATATATTTTAAATATATATTATACAAAAATTATATGGAGGTTATACAATGACACTAGACTATTACCGTATTTTCTATTATGTAGCTAAATATAAAAGCTTTTCAAAAGCTGCTCAAATTCTTCATAACAACCAACCCAATATCTCACGAACTATGAACAACATTGAAAGTGAATTTGGATGTAAACTTTTAGTACGCTCCCATTCAGGTATTACCCTAACGCCCGAAGGAGAACAACTCTTTGAACATGTTGCGATAGCGATTGAACAACTTTACCAAGGAGAAAGCGAAATTCTTTCAAATAAAACCTTAGAACATGGACATATATCAATTGGAGTAAGTGAAACAGCTCTAAATATCTTTTTATTATCCAAACTTGAACAATTCCACAAAGCCTATCCACAAGTCAAAATCAAATTATCCAACCATTCCTCTATTCAAGCTGTTGACGCCTTAGAAAAAGGCATTGTCGATATTGCGGTTGTCACAAGTCCAATAGACATCAAAAAGCCATTACATGCCACTTCACTCTATTCCTTTGAAGAAGTATTAATTGGTGGAAAAGAATATGAAAGCTTAAGCAATGAAATTCTAGACATTCAACAAATCTCGCATTATCCATTTATTACCTTAGGCAAAAACACAAGTACATATACCTATTATTCAAACTTGTTCTTAAATCACCAAATCCCTTTTCCTACCGATTTAGAAGTGGCTACCGCCGATCAAATACTTCCATTAGTCAAGCACAATCTAGGCATTGGATTCTATCCTAAAGAATTAATTTCTAAGGATTCTGATATTTTTGAAATTCATACTAACATAAAAAATCCTGAACGAAAAATTCTTCTTGTCCAGGATGCAAGTCGTGCAACCAATATTGCCACACAAAAATTTATTGATACGCTTTCTTTATAATTCAAAGTTTACCAAAGTGCCACTCATTATTTTAATTTATGCAAATAATTCAGTGGGACTTTTTTTGTCAGCCAGACTCCATTTACAGATTTATAAAACTCATACCCATCCTCATGCATTTGTTTTGAGTGAATCTGAAAAATCACTACTTTTCCATGCCTTGCACCAACTTTTTTTGCAGTATCCATATCGTTTGATAAATGAACATATAATCTAGACTTTGGAATCAAACCCTCCCGTTCAATAGAGTGCACATATTTTTCTGCGGTTCCATGCCAAAGAATATCAGGTGGAGTGACTTTTTTTAGTTCTACATCTACAGAAATTGAATGTCCCTGATTTGCCCTAATTAATGTTTTATCATCATTAAATGAATATCTTTGTTTATTATCAGTAGTAACAATTTCTTTCAAATCATCTTTAGAGAAATTATATTGTACATTAATTCCTTTTACGAGTTCTTCAACATTAGCCCAACCATGTTCGTCCAATTTGATTCCAATTGTTTCAGGTTTATGTCTCAATATTAACGCAATATATTTACTAATTTCGGTTTTATTTTTCATATATTTGCCCCATATTCATAATCTTTTTAACAATCCTTCCCTTAGTCTAACACAACCTTGGCATTGGATTCTATCCAAAAGATTCTGATATTTTTGAAATTCACATAAATATTAAAAATCCTGAACGAGATATTCTTCTTGTCCAGGATGCAAGTCGAGCAACCAATATTGCCACACAAAAATTTATTGATACGCTTTCTTTATAATTCAAAGTTTACCAAATATGCATCACATGCTGCATCACTAAACTTACAATTGTGATGCCACACCAACATGTTGCACCAACCGCAATTGGCTTTCCACCCGTTTTGATCAACTGAATTACATTGCTGTTAAGTCCAATGGCTGCCATAGCCATAATGATCAAAAACTTAGATAATTCTTTAAGTGGTGCAAACACACTAGAGTCTACTCCAACATTTACACAAATTGTTGTAAAAATAGCTGCCAAAATAAAATAAAGTATAAACATTGGAAAAGCACGTTTAAAACTAAAGTTTGAAGCTTGTCTTTCTTTTTTAGCACGAATAAAAGATAGGACGAGTGTAATTGGAATAATCGCAAGTGTACGAGTTAATTTTACTGTTACCGCCTTATTTAATGTGGCACTACCTAAATTCCACATACTATCCCAAGTTGAAGCCGCTGCTGTTACACTTGATGTATCATTGATGGCTGTTCCTGCAAAAATACCAAACGCATCCCCATGCATGGTATCAAAACCCAAAGCTTTTCCTAGAATGGGAAAGAAAATAGCTGCAAGTACATTAAAGAAAAAGATAACCGCGATAGATTGGGCAATCTCATCATCATCCGCATCAATTACAGGGGCTGTTGCCGCAATGGCAGAACCACCACAAATAGAAGAACCAACACCGACAAGAATTGAAGTATTTGAAGGTACTTTTAAAACCTTCTTCATAATCCACGCAAGCACAAGTGAAGTAGTAATTGTACAAACAATGATTGGTAAAGACTGTTTCCCTGTTTCAAATATAACACCTAGATTCATCCCAAATCCAAGTAATACGACAGCCGTCTGTAAAATCACTTTAGAAGTCCATTTTATACCGGCTTCTGCTTTTCCTTTATCATTCCAAAACATCGCAATAATCATACCCGCAAGAATCGCGATGATAGCACCACCAATAACCGGAAACATCTTTCCAATGATCCATGATGGAATCGCAATCAAAAGACAAACCAAAATGCCTTTTCCATATTTATTTACAAAATTCATTTAAAATTCCCTCCATGCGAAGAATTGTATCACTATACAATGATAAGGTAAAATTATATAATTCTATCGAATAATAATATTTTCTTATCAATAGAGGTACATATGCTAGATTATCGAACAGAAACATTTCTTACTGTATGTAAGACTTTAAATTTTACAACGGCCGCCAAACAATTAAATATCACTCAACCTGCTGTGTCTCAACACATTCATTTCTTAGAAAAACAATACAATACCACATTATTTGCATACAAAAATAAAGAGTTATCACTAACTCCTTCTGGTCAAATACTATATAAACATTTATTAACAATGAAAAATAATGAACAAGCCTTAATGAATGAAATCAACAATATCACATCCAACATTGAAACACTCTCCATTGGAGTAACTATGACCATCGGTGAATATGCAATTGTAGATAAATTGGCAAACTTTATTCAAAATCATCCAGAAATCAACATCCACCTTCATTATGGCAACACATCTAAACTGCTCGAACTACTTGACCATGGACAAATCAGTATGGCCATTGTCGAAGGAAATTATCCAAAAGAAAACTATTCTCATATAAAATATAGCACAGAAGACTATATTGCCGTCTGTGCTACATCTCACCAGTTTACAAAAGAACCCCATACTATTCATGATCTAATATCTGAACATCTTTTAGTGCGTGAAGAAGGTTCTGGAACAAGAAACATTCTTGAACAAAGCCTAATTGCCCATGGTTTACATATTTCAAATTTCACACATTATACACAAGTAGAAAATATGCATACCATCATGAATCTATTGAAGAAAGATTGTGGAATCTCTTTCCTATATAAGATTGCAGTAGAAAAAGAATTAAAATCAAAAGAACTAAAAGAAATTACTTTAGATGATTTTAAGTTACAACACGACTTTGACATCATATGGCAAAAAGAAAGTATCTATGCCAATAGATATCTATCAATCAGTGAAGAATTTATTTAACTTCCTTTAAAATTTCTTCAGCAGTGACTCCAAATAGCTTAGCTAAAGCCATTAGATTCGTTGTACTTGGATCCGATGCACCACTTTCCCATTTTGATACAGCCTGTCTTGTAACACCTAAAGACTCTGCCACAAATTCTTGAGTCATTTTACGTTGCGTACGATATCTTTTAATCACTTCTCCAAGTGACTTTGCACTCTCTGCTTTCTCTTTTCTAACAGGTTCAGATTTAATATATTTCTTTAATGCCCTAACAACCAACACAAATAAGTATATGAATGCGACACCAACTACAAAATACATCAACAAAAGAATATAAGCTATAAATACAGTTGCCTTCATAATACATATTTCCTCCTTTTCACCATCATTATACGGTAATTCATTGCGGTTGCTCTACCAACTATTTGTCAACTTTACAATGCCATCACATAGATTTGACAAGGATTATTTTCATCCCACAACGAATTCAGGACTTCAAATTCTTTAAATCCAAGTGAAATATAAAATCGATTTGTACAATCATAATCTTCATACATTCCCATCTTCACTGTTTTTACCTGGATAAACGAATATCCACTTTTCTTTATACTTTCCTTTGCGTATTCAAATAATGCTCTTCCAATTCCTTTTCGATGATATTCTTTTAATACACCCATTACAGCTAGTTCAACTGTATCTTTACCTGTTTGTTTAAGGTACAAAAATCCAACAACCTTATCCTTTTCTATAGCACAAAAGAAATCTTTTCCTACACTATCAAGAATATATTCTTCTCTTGCTTCTGCAATCCCAAACCACTCAGGCAACGCTTCTAATATAGCTCTTGTGATTTTCTTTTTTTCTTCATCATTTATAACTTTAATAATCTTCATATTCATACTTCCTTTACTATGTAAATCTATTTCATATACACTTTCTCGCAAATCCATGATACCCTTGATCAAACAATTCCTTTAATTTAGCATATCCACCTAATTGCCACTCTTTAGCTAAATAAATCATTCCGCACATACAAGCATATTTATCATAATAATTTCCAAAGTTGGCTTCATAAATGTATTGTTCTTGTGATTGTGGATTTGTTTCCATTAAAGCTAACTTCATTTTATTTATGGATTGAATATAAACATCTTCTAACTTTTCCCATTCAACACTATCAATTTCTTGTTGATTATAGGATACAAGATGTGCAAAGCCTTCATTAAATGTAATCGCATCGAGTTTATTTATATAATTTCCAAATTGTTCACTTTCTTCAATATCTGTATAATACTTCCCAATCAGCACATGAAATAATTCATGAGTTAAAAGATTCTGCGAAAGTTTAGATAATGAAATCTTTCCAACATACTTTTCCCAACACAACAAATCAAAAACCATATGGTGTCTTCCATTCAAATCTGTAAGTACAAACGCATCATTGGGTTCTTTGCATCCTACAACTAAATCCAAGACAATATTATCTAAATCATTTTGCCAATCTTTAAACAAGATATCCCAAATTCTTTTGTTGCAAGGAACAAAATCATTCACATGATGTATGATTTCATCTTTTATCTTAGAAACGATTTCTGCTTTATCTTTTTCAGGCTCTTGAAATATATTTCTATCGGCCTGCTTATAAATGAATAAAGATGAGTATTTACTAATATCTTCCCCATTTAAATAAGCATCCACAATTTCTGTGTTTATAATCATATTCTTATTCTCCTATATATAGAAAAACACTACAAGTGTAGTGCTATTATTTCTCATATTTATCTTTCTTACAAAAGCTTTTAAAAGGACATCTTTCACATTCTGGATTTCTTGAATGACAAAGATAGCGACCAAAAAATATAAAGTCATGATGTCCTTGATTCCATCTTGAACGATCGATTTTACGTTTTAGTTTTTCCTCAACCTTTTCAACCGAATCATTATATTTTGCTAAACCCAAACGCTTACTGACACGATTGACATGGGTATCCACCGCAAAGCTAGGAATATCAAAGGCAACACTACGAACAACATTGGCCGTCTTTCTACCAACACCGGCTAAAGACATTAAGTCTTTGTATGTATATGGTACTTCACCATGATATCTATTGACTAAATCTTTACTTAGATTGGAAATGGAACGAGCCTTATTTCGATACAATCCAATTCTTTTAATGTATGGCTCTAATTCAGAAACATCCGCTTCAGCCATTTTATCTGCCGTAGGATACGCCTTAAATAATGCTGGCGTTACCTTGTTGACCATCGCATCCGTTGTCTGTGCACTTAATACGACCGCAACAATCAATTGAAATGGGGATTCATGATACAATTCGCACTTGGCATTCGGAAAGATCTTTTCCATTTCATCCAGAATTTCATTCGCATTCATCGCTTGCCATTCTCCAAATCCTCAGTTGATAAGCCCTTTTGTTGCCAATTCTGCAGGATTCTTTCGATGTAATTTAAATCACTAACCTCATTGCATACAGCTTCATTTAACGCGCAAATTACACGACGTTCATCATACATACTTGCCATATCAATAATTCTTTGCATTTCAGATGAAGAAAGTGGACGTGCAAATTCCATTTCAAATTGCTCTAATAAAGAACGATCAATTGAAGTATCACTCGCTTTAGAGAGTTCAAAAATACCTTCAATATTAAAAATCAATGAACCATTCGCATAATCTAAAGTTAAATATCCTTTATCGGATAATTCAGTAAAGATATCTTCCACTTCATCTACACTAATTTTTAACTTTTCACTAATTAATTCGTGATCAATAGAAATATGCTGCTGATTGAAAAAATCAATTAATAATACGACTAATATTTCTTTAGGTTCTAAACTCAAATCCTGCAAATGATCAATGATCCAAGTTCTACGATCGACATAAGGTGCATTAAAATCAAAATCTGCCATTATTTTATCTCCCTTTCATACACACGCTCAAAGCTATCATAATCTAAAAGAATCAATTTATTAGATCCCCGAATCTCATAGACTGGATTATTATAACCATATCCTAGCACAATGGAATCACATTTGATTTTATAACTCTTTTTCGCAATACGTTTGGCTTTTTTATAATTCAAAGTATCAATATCGCGCGTTGTGATTAGATTCGACTTCGCATTATACCAATATAATGTCGTATCATCATATCCCTGATATGTTGTATACGCAAAGATATGTTCACTTATTCCTTGAATATCCTTATTCTTTTTTTCTATCTTTTCAATTCTTTGCGCATAAATCTGCTCTTTAACACGATTCGGCCCACTTATAAATTCAGACCAAATCAAAATCAATACAAGAACAAGAATGATGACCAATGCCATTGTCGTTATTGTTCCATGCTGTTTTTTACGTTTACGCTTTAGCCCCATTCTTACTCCTCCTTTTTTATATACGCATCAACCAGTTTTCAATCAATTTTGCCGATTGTGCACTCGCCTTTGAAACATAGGTTGAGAATTCCATTGGATTTTCGTTATGATGAACGACATCACTTAAACAACGCACAATCACAAATGGAATGTTGAAATTAGTTGCGACAGCACCAATAGCGCCTGCCTCCATTTCTGAACAAATTGAGTCTGGAAAGCGTTCCATCAACTTTTCAAAATCCTCATCTCTAGACATAAACAAGTCTTGAGAAGCAATCGTTCCTACATGATAACGAATCTGCATATCCTTTGCAGCTTCAATACAGCTTTGACTTAATTTTTCATGACTATTATACACCAATCCAATACCAGAAGGACCATCTAATGGACTTGTATCATAATCTGCCTGTACAACCTTATCACTGATTACGATATCCAATACTTGCTCATCCTGCGTTAATCCACCAGCTGTACCAACATTAATAATACTGTCTACATTTTCCTGCATACACAAAATCGTACAAGACATCGCAGCCATAGCCTTACCTACACCACTCTTACATAAAACTACATCTTTACCTTGCCATTTTCCATATGTCAATGTACATCCCGCAATTGTCTTCGTATGATCTACAGAATCCATACGCTTTTCAAACTCAAGAATTTCAGCATCCATTGCCGCTACAATACCAATCATTCCTGTACCTTCTTTCTACATACATAAAAATACTTTTCACCAGGCGCAATACCCTCAATATCAAAATCAGTTGTAACCTTCAAAATATCAAAATACTTTGATAAAGTCTCACTCAACCATTTTGGATCATATACTCTTTGAATATGATGCTCCTGAACAACCTTGTCTTTCATATAAAACGCAAAATCCTGATAGACATAGTCATCCTCAGCCATAATCGACCATTGATATTGACAACCGTCTTCAAAAGCACCAGTCTCATTATATTCAGAATCGAATTCTTCTAAACGATCCATCGAATGTGTATCAAAGAAAAATAGACCATTTGGCTTTAAATGCTGGCTAACTTCATTAAAGAATGCATCAATTTCTTCTTTTTCTAAAATATAGTTAAAGCTATCACACAAACAGAAAATACCAGAATATGATGCCAAATTATGAAGATCACGCATATCCTGACATAAAAATTGAATCGAACCCTCTAAGTTTTTACTCTTAGCCTGCTTTACCATTTCCTCACTCAAATCAAGTGCCGTCATCGTATAGCCTTTTTTTGCGAGCATCTCTGTAATTTCACCACTACCACACGCTAGTTCTAGACAATCACAAGGTGCAAGTTCATTCTCAATCCAAGATACCCATTCTCTAGATGCCTCTTCATCTTTAACTAAAGCATCATAATAATGTGCTAACGTATTATAAATCATAAGTTTTTACTGGAACATCCGAATATAAACGGTCCAGATTATAAACCTGCCTTTCCTCATTCACAAACAAATGCACTACAACTTCTTTTAAGTCGATCAAAAGCCACTTTGAACCTGAATCACCTTCAATATGCATATCCCCCATATATCCAGCTTCTCTTAAGCGATCCTTGATATTTTGCGCAATCGCATTATTTTGACGAATATTTGTTGTCGAACAAACAATCATAGAATCCATAAAAGGAGTCAAGCTCGTTACATCATATACACGTACATCCTGTGCTTTTTTTTCACAGATTGCATGCACTACTACATCTAAAATTTCCATTTTTAACCTCTTTTTAAATATTCACGATTTTGTTGAACTACTAAATCAAAGCCTTTTTCAATATTCTTTTTACAAGTCTCAATCAACTCAGAAGAATCATATCCACGTAAAGGGTCTAATTTATCTGCGCAAAATACCATCATCGCATACGGATCTCGACTCGTACCTAATACATGGTGATAAATCGCATTATAAATAATAGGATTATCTATTAAGAATATTTCCTTTGTGACGGCAGCTCCTACAAATCCGTGCCATACAGCTACAGGATACTCCATATTTTCTGGACATACACTCTCCATCCATTTCAACATCTCATCCTTAGGCATATACTTAGCTATATCATGAAACAAACCGATATAATACGCAATGTGCATATCATATCCATTGTTCAAGGCAAACTCTTCACAAAGTCTCGCAACCGACAAAGAATGCTCATATCTTTTTTCTGTTAATCTAGCTGCTACAAATTCTTTGACATACAAACGATTACGATAGATATATCGCAATACTTCCTCTGGTAAATAATTCAATTTATTTCCCACACGAATTTCTGAACTTGAAACAGGCACAGCCGGCATAGTCATACACATAATATCGTATTTTGATTCTGCCAGCTCTCCATCTCTGTCAAAGCACACAAAATGTGCCATTTTCACAAGCTCATCCGCATGATACCACTTGTCAAACTGCTCCAATTGATCGTTGCCAATAATCCAATAAAACTCATGTTCTGGATACGTTTCAATCAATTCTTTTAACGTATCATACGTATAGCTTTTTCCCAATCTTTCCAATTCGACTGTACATACTTTAAATTTTGGATTTTGTTTAACCACCAAATCAATCATAGCCAAACGCTCCTGGTTTAAAGTTAACTCATGATCCTTTAAAGGTGTACTTGCCGTAGGCATAAACCATACTTCATCTACACCTAATGACTGTAAGGCCTGATTGGCCATTTGAATATGTCCATCGTGGATAGGATCAAAAGAACCTCCTACAATGGCAATTCTCATTTTTTAAGCCCCAATTTATTTTCTTTACTTCTTCTATACAATAAGAAAGTATGTCCAACAATATGTACTACTTCACTACCAGTTGCGCTTGCACACTCAATGGCTGCTTCACGCACATCCACTGGACATGTCTTTAATAAATTACATTTTACTAATTCATGTGCTTCTAATGAATCAGATAAAGTATCCATTAAATTATCACTTAAACCATCTTTTCCAATCTGAAATAATGATCTATAATCCATTCCTAATTTTCTTAAATATTTTTTATTTTGACTTGTTAACATTAAATCATCGCCTTTCTAAATGTTACCTGAATTCCTTTATGTACCTTTACATATACATCTTTTACTTGTCCACTAATGCAGAACCATCCAATACCATGAATACAAACATCCATTTTTTCACCCTCAAGATTAGGCGCATGAAACGTGTGCATCGTTAATAATGAAGTGTCTACACAAGGCACTAACATACCATTTAAATGTTTTTGCCACAACGCATCTGCATTGCTTAATTTTCCTCTATGAATAGATAAAGAACGAGAGAAATAGCCAACCACAGTTGCTTTACCACTCACTACAACATCCAATCTTGCCAAACCTGCAGCCGCAAAAGATTGATCTTCAAAAATTTGCGAAATAAACGGACGAATTGGCTTCGTTGGAATAACTGTCTTTAAATCCTTAGGTTGTAAATGCGTTAATAAAGAGTGTGTATTCTCAATACCTGGCGTATCATAAATTGTATAATCCTCAAAAGGAATTGGAACTAAATCTAGTGTCGTTCCTGGATTTTGAGAAGTTGTTAAATCTTTCGATGCCAATAAATGATTCAATACAGTAGATTTTCCTGCATTGGCAACACCCATAAAAATCACATTTCGATTCTTACGATACTTTAAGATTGCATTTACGATGCGTGATGAATACTCTCTAGATTTATCATTTTCCTTTAATAGATAACCACAAATTACGATATCTTTCACTACAATATTTTCTTCATGAAGACGATACTTCACAAAATTGATGATTTTTTCATCGGTTAAAGTCGTAGGCAAGACATCACGCTTCGTTAAAACCATCACAATATCTTTTCCAGGAAGCTTTTGATTCAAACGCGAAATCAAATTTGCTTCAAACGCAAATAAATCAACAACCCAAAATACAACACCATCAATTTTATTGATTTTTTCTAATGTTGCATTCGATTCAATTCCCTGCTGCATATTGATCGTCACATCTCCATAGTGACGAATACGATAACATCTTTGACAATAAGAAGCATCTAAAGTTGGCACATAACCAAGTGCCTTCTCATCTTCATTTTGTAGTAAAACACCACAACCCTTACAATATTTAGTCATCAAATTCACCTCGTTTCAATATATTCTTTCTTTCTAAATAACCATATATTAATTCTTCAAAGAAACGAAATACCTTTGTGATATTTCGATCCTTTATCGCAATAGGAGCCGTCAATATTGTATACAGGCCCCAAATATTTCCACCTAGTATATCGGTATACATCTGATCCCCTAATATGGCAATCTGATTGGCTTTTAAGCCATGATCTTTCATTGCCTTTTTAAAGCAGAATGGAAATGGTTTACACGCAAAGGTATACACATTAGAAACTGAAAGATGCTTACCAAATTCTTCCCCTCTTACGTTTGGAGAGTTTGAGCATAATGCAATCTCAATTCCATTTTTCTTTAGCTTTTCAACAAAATCAACCACATCTTGATTAGGAATCGCTTCATCATAAGCTACCAACGTATTGTCGATATCACATAATAATAACTGAATTCCATTTTCATGTAATTTTTGAAGATCTAGAGTTTTAAAACTCTTTACATAATAATCTGGTGCAAAAAGATTCATCTAAAATTCCTCTTTCGCATAAAATTGAATCAAATGCTCAGCACAACGAATACCATCAATAGCACTTGTCATAATGCCACCCGCATATCCACTGCCTTCTCCACTTGGATATAAGCCTTGAATATTTGAAACACAAGCTTTATCACGAACCAAACGTACACTGCTGCTACTTCTTGATTCCACTGCACTAAGTATAGCGCCATTGGATACAAAGCCTGGTACCTTCTTTTCAAAATGCACTAAAGCCTCATGCAAAGCTAGATTTACCTCATTAGAGAATAAATCATTCAAATCACAGAAGGTTGTTCCAATAAAATACGTTGGTAACACGGACTCAAATTGATTGGATACTTTATTTTCTAAATAATCCTTAGCCAATTGCACACAAGCCTTATAATCATGTCCCATCTGGAATGCTTTTTTTTCTAAGTCTTCCTGATATTTTAATCCTGCAAATAATTCATTTCCATAATCGGAGTCATTAATTTGTACTAACAAGGCACTATTGGCATTTTCTCCACTACGACTCGCATAAGACATACCATTCACAACCAATTGTTCTTTTTGACATGAACTAGGAATAACATATCCACCTGGACACATACAGAATGTGTATACACCCTTTGAATTGGAAGCTGTGTATGTTAATTGATAACGTGCCGGAATCAATCTTTCATCCTGACTATATTCATGCAACATGGCTTCATTGATATATTTTTGTTTATGTTCAATACGCACGCCTACCGCAAAAGGTTTATTTTCAACATGGATACCACGCTGATGAAGCATTAAAATGGTATCACTTGCACTGTGGCCTGTTGCCAAAATTAAGGCATTACAATCCGTCCATTGACGATTGAAATAGATTTGTTTCAAGGTACCATCCTCTACCTTGATATCCTCTAATTTCGTATCAAAATAGAAAGTTCCCCCCAATCGTTCAATTTCTTCACGACAATGCTTAATAATAGATAAGAAGGCATCTGTTCCAATATGTGGATGCTGATCAATTAATATGTCAGATTTGGCACCAAAAGATACAAGCTCTTCTAATACTTTACGACACAAGGAATCCTTTGATCTTGTCGTTAGCTTTCCATCACTAAAAGCACCAGCACCACCTTCACCAAATTGAACATTACACTCTTCATCCAACTTTCCACTTTCCCAGAACGTATCTACCTTTTGTTTACGAACATCCACCTTAGAGCCTCTTTCCAAAATAATAGGTTTATAGCCGGCTTGTGCAAGAATCAATGCCGCAAACATACCTGCAGGTCCAAAACCAACCACAACAGGACGTCCTGTTAAAGTATGTTCGCCACTTTTTACAGGATGATATGTTTCATCAGGCGTTGGTAAAACATCTTTTAGCTTTAAAAGTCTCTTTTCATTTTTTACTTTACAATCTACGACATACGAAAATAAGACCTTCTGGTGACGTGCGTCCACACTTTTTCTATGTACGTGCCACTGCAAAAGGTCTTCTTTACGGATTCGCAGTTTTTTTAAGATCTGTGCTTCAATTTCACTTTCATGAGCACACTTCACTTGAAATAATCGAATCATAAGTTTACAGTAATTTCTTTAAAATCGGATATTGATCCTGATAACGCGTTACAAAACCAGCAAGACATTGAGCACATGCTAATGTTAAGAAATAAACAACTAGATGAGCATTTGGCATCAATATCAAGAATATTTTCGCAAATAGAATATGTGAAGTATAAATCATTAATGAATCATGTCTTAAAATCGTATACATTCTACGATATGGCATGTTCACCTTTAATAAATAATTCACTAAGAAATAAATAGCAGGAATCAAACAAATATACATACTTGTTAGATCTCGCAAAATGTGAAGACGACTATATAAAATCACTTCAACGCATAATAATATAAAGCTAATCAAAAATCCAATAAGGCTCACCTTTTTTGGTAAACGACGAGTTCTTGCCAGCAACAACCCTATCGCAATAAACATAGGCCCAAAGAAAATTCCATTTCTTGCGGTTGAAAATGCTTTTGTGAAGAATCCAAAAAAGAATGAAATCCAAGGTAAGCTTTCCCATATTGGTGTATAAACATTAATCAAATAGCCTATAAAATATAATACAAATGTTACCATTAATGTGAAATTCAAGCCTTTTTTCTTATACAAATAATACACAATAATATCTGCAAGCATCAAGGCTGGTAAAAACCATAGATGATAATAGCTTCCGTTTAATAGAAAGTCTCTTATATATGTGAATAAATATGTAACATAAAAACCATTGTGCGTATAATCAAAAATCGTATAAGGCAAATATATGACGGTCCAAATCAAGTAAATTCTTAAAAGACGAAACAAAGCTTTTTTTAAGCGATTCGAATTGGCTTGTTCATTTTTCGCATCATAATTTCTAAAAAAGAAAAATCCACTCGTTGTAAAAAAGAATGGAACCGCCAAACGACAGACAGTATGAATCCAATACGTGTTAAATGTTTCAGATATTTCTAAAAAAGGAAATGTATGAATGCATACAACCAATAAAGCTGAAACATAACGCGCTATATCAATTGACGCATATTGTCTTTTCATGAGCGCACCTTTAATCTAGGAACACGCGAAGAAATCGAAGTCAATGTTTCATTATTGATTGTCTTAGCCGTACGAGAAATTTGATCAACTGTAACCACTTCATTTCCCTGATGGCCCACAATACAAACAACATCGCCCTCTTTTACATCTTCAACATCCGTAACATCGATCATACATTGATCCATGCATAGATTTCCAATCAATTTACATCTTTTTCCATGTACCAATACTTCAAATCCTTGATTCGATAATAAGCGTGGTAATCCATCCGCATAACCAATACTCATAGTTGCGACTTTTGTTGGTTTTTCAGCCACAAAATGACGTCCATAGCTAACACTTTGACCTGGATAGATCCATTTTACTAAGCTCACATTGGCATACATGGACATAATAGGAATAAAATCTGGATTGGTCTTTATATCAATATGATCATCACTTGTCACACCCATATAAAGTAATCCGGGTCTACAATATTCATATTCTAATTCTGGATAATTTAAGATTCCATAGCTATTTTGAATATGACGAATACCTGGATCAATACCTTGTGATTTTAGTAACTCAACAACTTCATCAAAAAGCTGAATTTGTCGAGTCGTGAATTCTGTACAATCTTGATCTAAGCAATCACTTACTGGAAAATGTGAGAAGATGCCTTCTACACATAGATTTTCCATACGATATTCTTCATAGATATCCTCAATATGCTTATCTTGTTGTTGATATACGATACCAGTACGACACATACCCGTATCTACTTTACAATGACAACGAATCTTTACTCCATTGTCTTTAGCATATTGATTTAATTCTCTTGCATATTCAATCGATACTAAAGATTGAACAATGTTTTGTTCATGAAGATAATGAAAATGCATACTTGGTGTATATCCTAAAATTAGAATATTATCCTGAATACCTGCATTTCTTAAATTCAAAGCTTCATCTACACTTGAAACGCCAAAATAATCCACACCACATTTTTGTAGAGCCTTCGCACAGGCTACATCACCTAAGCCATACGCATTAGCTTTGACAATACCCATAATTTTTGTTTTCTTTACAAGCTTTCGAACCTCATTCACATTATGACTGATCGCATCATAATCGATTTCTGTCCAAGCCCGACTATAAGCTTCTAGCATGCTCCAATCGTCCTTTGCATAGCCAAATCAATCAACTTATCAATTAAATCCGCAAATTCAATACCAGCTTCCTTCATCATTGATGGATAACGAGATGTTGCGGTTAATCCTGGAATGGTATTCAATTCATTTAATACAACTTCTTTATCTTCTGTTACAAACATATCCACACGTGCCATACCACAGCAATTCATGGCAATATATGTTCTACGCGCTAAATCCTGAGCTTGTTTAAAAGTTTCTTCACTTATACGAGCCGGACAATAGATAGCGGCTCCTTTCATTTCGTACTTACCTTCAAAATCAAAGAATCCACCCGTAATTTCAATTTCGTCAACTGAACCTGTAAAGATTTCTTCATTTCCCATGACTGCACAACCAATCTCAAAGCCCTTAATTACTTTTTCAACTAAGATCTTGCCTCTACCATCATAGAAGAAAGCATCTTTACATGCACTTTCGAACTCTTCTTTGTTGTTGACAAAATGTACACCATAACTACTACCCGCATTGCATGGTTTTACGATCCATGGCAATGGAATCTCTTCTTGAATTTGTTCAAATGTTGGATTTTCTTTATTTGCGTGTAAACAAACATAATCTGCACAAGGAATATTTGCTTCCTTACATAAAATATGCATGATTTCTTTATCCATAGACATCGCACTTGACATAACATCACAGCCAACATAGTGGATATTCATTAATTCAAGTAAACCTTGAATCAATCCATCTTCTCCGTTTTTTCCATGTAATACAGGGAAAACACAATCTAGCTCAATCACTGAATTAGAACCATCTAAAGGCATGATTCCCCCATTTACCCATGCACATGATACACATGTTGTTTCATTTTCCCATGTATCATGTTCAATTGAATCAATATCTCCGTTATATAAATAGAAATGTCCATTTTTATTGATACCAATCAATGTCATTTCATAATTGTCTGCATGAATCTGACGTAAAAAGGAAGCTGTTGAATGTAATGAAACAGAATATTCACTACTTTGTCCTCCAAATACGACACCTAAACGTAATTTACTCATTGTCATTCCCCCTAAAAGCATCTACTAATGTATCCATTTTCATCGCTCTTGAACCCTTAATTAAAATCACACAATCTTCTTCTAATAAAGGTTTAACGGCTTCATAAATCTCATCTTTTGTTTCATACCAATTTCCATTAAAACCATCGCTTGTTTCTTTAGAAAGAGGCCCCGTACAGTATAATGCATCTACACCCTTTTCTTTGGCATATTCACCTACATCATAATGCAACTGTTTTTCTTCACTACCCAAATCCAGCATATCCGATAAGATAGCGATATGTTTTCTAGCCGGCAATACCATCAGCGTATCAATGGCTGCTTTTGCACTTTCTGGATTCGATTTATATGTATCATCTAAAATATAAGCATTCTGAACTGGAATCAACTGTGTACGCATCTTAGTCATTTCTAAGTGCGCCAATCCATTAAGAATTGATTCTTCCTTAAGATGACATGCCTTTGCGATATAGATACACGGCAATGCATTCATTGCCTGAAAATCACCAAACGCATGTAAATGTACAGGCACATCTAAAATATTGCAGTTAAAAACTATTCCATCCTTCCCATATTCAATTGAACTTGTGATAGAAACATCTCCACCATGTCCAAAGGAAACAATTTTTTTATTTCCCGTATTTAATGTAGGAAGCACCTCTTGCATCTCTTTACTTTCATAGTTATAAACAAATAAGCCATTGTCTTTTAAGCCTTCTAAAATCTCACATTTAGCCTGAGCAATCTGCACTCTTCCGCCCAAATTTTCCATATGAGCCGAACCAATGGATGTAATCACAGAAATATCTGATCGCGCAATCGATGTAAGCTGAGTAATCTCACCCTTGTTTTCCATTCCCATTTCTAAAATGGCTACTTCTATATCTTCATCGAACTCAAAAATAGTTAATGGAAGGCCAATTTCACTATTACGATTTCCCAATGTTTTCTGCGTCTTTTTCTCCTGTGAGAAAATACTATATAACATATCTTTACAACTTGTTTTTCCATTAGATCCCGTAACTCCAATAACTAATGGATGTAATTCATCTAGATAGGCTTTCGCAAGTTCTTGCATTGCCCTTAATGTATCATCTACTAAGATAACGGGAAAATCTGGATATGGATGATGATCCTTTTGCCACAAACTAATCAAAGCACCATCTTCTATTGTTTGTTTAGCAAAAGTGTGTCCATCAACTCTTTGACCAATAATTGGTACATATAAAACATCCTTTGTCACTTGTCGTGAATCAATCACAACACCATGGATTTTTTTTGTATCATCAATATCACCATGCACACTTGCATGCATCATATTTGCTATTTCATGAATGGTTTTTACAATCATCTCAAAACCTCCGCTTAGTTTACATTATAGCATAAATCTACTTCTCAATATTTATATTTCATGAAAAAACCAAATTTTCCCATTTTTATCCTTTACAAGCTCATACATTCTTCCAAAAAAAGACAAAAAAGCACCAAAAGTGGGGGTGGTTTACTAGTTTTATTTAATATCACATATTTTCCCACAATTTTCACATTTTATTTGACACAACTTATGATATACTTCTATACAAGCAAGGAGTTTGAAGACCTTGCCGGTATGAAATCAGTTAATGGTATTCATACTATTTTCTATCCCCTTATTGAAGAGCCAGACACCCCCTTAGTCTGGCTTTTCATTTTTTATAAAACGATGTATCATTTTAAATAAGGAGGACTTTAAATTATGTGTATTTTTTGTTCAATCGCTAAAGGTGAAATTCCTAGCAATAAAATTTATGAAGACGAAAGCGTCATTGCTTTTCTAGACATCAATCCAACTTCTTATGGACACACTCTAGTTGTCCCTAAAGAACACTGCGATTCTTTCTTAGATTGTCCGGATGAAACACGCAACCATGTATTTGAAGTCGCAAGTAAGCTTGCTAACAAATTAGAAACTGTTTTACATTGCGATGGCATTAACGTTTTAACTAACGTACATGAAGCTGCCGGACAAAGTGTGAATCATTTCCATGTTCACTTGATTCCTCGTTATAAAGAAAACGATAGTGTAACGATTGAATTTCATGAAATTGAAAAACCAGATTTTGAAGAATTAATGAATAAACTAAAATAAGAAGCCGCTTGGCTTCTTATTTATTTTCCTCGATTTGATATTTCGATGAATACACACGATTCACATATTCTGCAAAATCCTTGCCATCCAATTCATCTTGAGTAAGATACGCCTTTTCTCCATATATATTATGCGTATCAATTTCATTTGAATCATTGATATTTGGAATACAAACCATATAGTAAAGAACTTCTGAAGAATAATTCATATACACAATATATACAAATCGATCACTGTTATTTTTTTGATTCGATTTTAAATAGGCAGAATAGACAATCTTCACTTTATCAAGACTTGGCGTCTTTTCTTTTTTACCCTCCAAGCTATATATAGAATCATCATTGTCCTTTACATATTCAATAGCGGCATCTTTTCCATCTGTAATCAAAAACTTAGGAATATCCTCTAATGCCTTATATCGATTGGCAAGTCCTTCCACCTTAACGTCTGCCTCTACACTTTTAGGCTTGTAATGGTATTGATTGGCCAAAGCCTCATCATAGGTTGCCGTAACATGAATGGTATCTCCATTTGATAAATCCGTATTCGGACTCACTTCATACTTTACAGAATTCAAAAAATCCTGCATTCTTTGGTTTAAATCCCCTTGTTTTGGATTAACGGCAACACTCGCATTGCCATTTTCACCTACATAGCTATATTGTGCATTTTCCATAATGTCAATTTCAACATTACGCATAAAAAAGAAATATGCGATCAAAACAAGGATACATACCATGCTTAATAAGCTGATAAAATATATTGTTTTATTCTCAATTTTCTGTTTATCCATTCTCAAACTCCTAATCAAAATATTGCGCATTCTCAATTGCCTTTGAAATATACAACAATAGATCTACATCCACTTGATCTTGTATGATCTCTTTCGCATCATGAATACACGTTTCCATCATAGCCTGATCTTTTTCAAAATCACCAAACACAAGACAAGGCATTCCACTCTGTCTTATTCCTAAGATATCACCTGGGCCTCGCATATGCAAATCATAATTGGATACTTCAAACCCATCTTTTAATTCTTCCATCTTTTTTAAACGCTCAACGGCCTGCGGATCACTTGAAGCCGACAATAAATAACAATAGCCTTGTTTTTTGTCACGTGCTACACGCCCTCTTAACTGATGTAGCGTACTTAATCCAAAGCGATGTGCATCATAAATAACCATGACACTCGCATTCGCAACATCGATTCCTACCTCAATAACCGTAGTCGAAACCAATATATCTAATTCATGTCTTGAAAACTTATCCATTGTTTCTTCTTTTTCCTGACTCGACATTTTTCCATGCAGTAAACCAATACGTACATCCTTCAATGTTTTTGTCATTCCCTCATAGATTTCAAAGACATTGCGCATTTTATATTCATCATTCTCTTCAATAGCTGGACACACAACGTAGCATTGTCTACCTTCATGAATAAAGTCTAAGACATCCTTTAATACAGGCTTCATACTTGAGGTTTTAAAATACTTTGTGACAACCGGCTTTCTTCCTGAAGGCATCGTATGAATGGAACTAATATCCATATCGCCATATAAAAAGTGAGCGTATGTTCTAGGAATTGGTGTTGCGGACATCATTAAAAAATCCACACACTTACCTTTTTCTAGTAAAGATCTTCTTTGTTTCACACCAAAACGCTGCTGCTCATCCGCAATCACTAAACCTAATTTATGAAAGGCTACATTTTCCTGAAATAGAGCATGAGTTCCAACTACATTTTGAATGTGTCCATCCGCAAGCTTTTCTAATATTTCCTTTTTTTCTTTAACAGGTAAACTTGATACGTATAAAGTTGCTTCTAAGCCTAATTTATGCATGTTTTCCACATGTTGTCTTGCCAAAATTTCCGTTGGCGCAAGCAATGCCGATTGATACCCTGCCAGCTGATTGGCAAACATACTAATTTGAGCCACGATAGTTTTTCCACAGCCAACATCTCCTTGGACAAGTCTAAACATAACATTTGTACTTTTTAAATCCAATAGAATATCATCGATGCTCGAAAGCTGATCCTTCGTTAATTCAAAAGGCAAATCTGAAATCCATTTTTTCACTGTACGAACTGGGAATTTTTTCGCCTTCTTGATTTCCTTTTTTTCATGCATCGACTGCATTACGCATTGAAAACATAAAAATTCTTCATATTTTAAAGTACGAATCGCTGCATGCAGCTGCTTTTCATTTTCCGGAAAATGAATCCACTTATAGGCTGTAGAAATATCCAACAATTTATACTTTTCAATATATCTTTGAGGAACTCGCTGAGGCATAACATCCACATGATTTAAAGCTTCCTTCATAATAGCCTGAATATCCGATTGTTTCAGTCCTTCAATCAATGGATATACAGGATGTAAACCCAATTGTTGATCAAGTGGTTTAAAATTATATGTAGTAGCTATCACATTATTATTCCCTTGATATTGTCCAAAAATCGTAACAGTCTTACCAAAGCCAAATTGAGATGGCCAAGGACGATTAAACAAAGTAATATTCAATTCTTCATTCCATGACATCACCTTAAATTTTGTCATTGAACGATTCTTTGACAAGCGAATCACACGAGCTGGTGAACAGATCAAGCCTTGGAATACAACGTTTTCTTTTTCGTTCCACTCTGCATATGGTAATATCTGAACTGTATCATAGCGTAAAGGATAATATTTCAACAGATCCTCTACAGTTAGAATATTCATCTTTACAAGTAAACCTAGTCTTCGACTTGTAATTTTTAACTCATTAATCTGCATCTAAAAGACTTCCTACATATGAAACATAATTTAATTCTAGAATGCAATAGAAAAAGCCCATTAAAAAATTCATAAATAAATAAGTAAACATCGATGCCAAAGTGGATGAAAAACTGACACCCAAAAATAAATACATCATCCATGACATCATTGGATTGCCCATATACATAGATCCAACCAAAATACTTTGTGCATTAAAGCCTTGAGCTGCACTAAATAAGCCACCTGTCATTGTATCAAATATAATAATGCAAATTAATAATGTACAATACCAGTTCAACATCGATTTTTGATGTTTCTTGATAGCCATAGGAATGAATTCTTTTAAATTTTTATCATGGATCAGACCATAATAAAAAATCAATTGGAACGGCACCATTACGACTAAACAAAATGCACTCATAAGCTGCAATACCAACATTAACCCCATATTCTTTGTACAGATATTCACTAAATTTGTAAGAATTCCACTCACAATTAAAATATAGATGGCTTGAAGCAATAGCACTTTAAATATTGTCTGAAAAGAAAAATTCTTCTTTTTCCAAATTCTTGTACAAATAAAATAGCAGCCTAGACTTGATAATAAGCTCAACCCAACTTCTAGACTTTGTCTTACATATACATTCATGTCTGAAGCACTCATGAATAAGTATGCGATGTTGTATAAAAAGCATAAAATTAAAGTTAATACGATTGTTTTATATATACTTCTAAATTGGAATTTTGACATTAATTTTTTCATTTAAAATCTCCTTTTTGAGTAAGATACAATTATCCCAGTCCTTTGTCCAAATACATTTTCTTTCAATTGACTAGAATCACATCCACAATTATGTATCTGTGCTATAATATTAACAAATTTATGGAGGAAATGTATATGAATTCAAAAATAAAACGAATTATTGACTTATCTACTGCCTTTGGTCCAAGTGGCATGGAAGACGAAGTGTCTAAACTTGCGGTGGAAGATGTCAAAGATATTTGTGACGTTCACGACGATACAATGCGTAATACGTATATGCACTTTAAACAAGATCAAAAACATGAAACAACAATTTTGTTGGATGCCCATGCGGATGAAGTTGGTTTTATTGTGCAGGCCATCAAACCAAATGGTACAATTCGCTTTTTACCACTTGGTGGATGGGATCCAAAAAATATCGTATCTGGTGAAGTATGGATTTTAAATAATCAGGGTGAAAAAGTAACGGGTATTGTCGCCAGCCAACCTGTTCATTTCTTATCCGAAGAAAAGCGTAATGGAAAAGTTGACTTTGATGATTTAGTTATCGATGTAGGTGCTACAAGTGATAAAGAAGTAAAAGAAGATTTCCATATTTCAATTGGAAATTTTATGTGTCCTGCCGTAACTTGTCAATATGATCAAGCTCACAAAATTTTCTTAGGTAAAGCTTTTGACTGCCGTATTGGATGTGCAGCCGTTTTAGATGTTTTACACCAATTAAAGGATGTAAATCACAATATTGAAGCCACTTTGACAACACAAGAAGAAGTTGGTGAAAGAGGTATGGATACAGCTATTAAAACATTAAATCCAAATATTGCGATTTGTTTTGAAGGCTGTCCTAGTGATGATACATTTGAACCTGACTACATGATTCAATCTGCCTTGAAAAAAGGTCCTATGTTACGTTGGTTCGATCGTTCTTACATCACAAGCCCTCGTTTTATGCGTTATGCGATTGATTTAGCACACGAAAAGAACATTCCTGTTCAAGAAAGTGTAAGAAAAGGTGGAGGAACAAACGCAGGTATTACACATCGCTATAACATACCAACCATTATCATTGGTATTCCTGTTCGTTTTGCGCATGCCTCATTTGGCATTTGTTCACAAGAAGACTATGAAAACGCCGTAAAGCTTGCAGTTGAAATCATCACAAACATCGATGCCCAAACCATTCGAGGATTCTAGAATGGAAAAAATTGCCGTTGTAACAGACACAGGTTCAAATCTATCTTTTGAAGAGGCAAAAGAATTAGGTATCTACCTGCTACCTTTACAGATCACTATCGATGATACAACTTATCAAGATACTCTTGAGATTTCTACACAGGATATATATAAAGAATTAGCGCAGGGTAAAATGCCAAAAACAAGTATGGTAGCATACCAGAGAATCTATGATTTATTTGAAGAGCTGAAAAAAGAATATGATACAGTCTTTGCGGTTCCATTGACAAATGGATTATCTACAAATGCATCAACTATGCAAAGTATTGCACGCGAATTAGAAATGAATGTTCATGTTATTGATCTTTATAGTACGTGTGAACTAGAAAAGCATGTGGCCATTTGGATCAAAAAACTTGTTGACAAGAATAAATCTTCCGAAGAGATTTTAAGCATCATTCAACCTGTCATTGACGATTCAAATTCTTTGATTTTAGTCAAAGACCTTCAACATTTAAAACGTGGCGGACGATTAACACCTATGGCCGCTACACTTGCAGGTTTATTAAAGATATATCCAGTTTTACATATAAACAAAAGTACAGAAGGAAGAATTGATGTATTAAACAAGGTGCGTACAGAAAAAAGAGCGGATGCATATGCGATGGATACAATCATTGATAAGATTGATGTACAACATACACATATTTATATTATTCACTCAGACTTTTTAGAGGGGGCCAATCACTTTAAAAAATGTTTTATCGAAAAGGGTGTACCCGAAAAGAATATTCATATAAACTATATTAGTTCCGTAATTGCCGTACATACTGGTTTACGTTGTATCGCAATCCAATATATTAGAGAGGAAAATTAGACATGGAAACAAAAAACATTTTAATCACAATGAAAAATGGAGATCAAATCAAGGCTGAATTGTATCCTGAGATTGCTCCTGAAACAGTTCAAAACTTTTTGAACTTAATCGAAAAGAAATTTTATGATGGGCTTACTTTCCACCGTGTCATTAAAGGATTTATGATTCAAGGTGGATGCCCTATTGGAAATGGTACAGGTGGACCTGGATATACAATTCATGGTGAATTCGCATCCAATGGATTTAAAAACGATTTAAAACATACTCGCGGTGTTTTATCTATGGCTCGTGCTATGGATCCAAATAGTGCTGGAAGTCAATTCTTCATTATGCACCAGGATGCTCCTCATTTAGATGGTGAATATGCTGCGTTTGGAAAAGTTATTGAAGGTATGGAAAATGTAGATAAAATTGCAAAAACTCCAACAACTTTCAACGACCGTCCAAGAAATCCTCAAGTGATTGAAACAATCACACTTGTTGACTAATGACGTTGCAACAATTGCGCTACGTGATCCAGGTTGTTGAATCTGGATCTTTTAATTCCGCAGCCAAAGTCCTATATATATCTCAGCCTTCTCTTTCTAAATCCATTCATGATTTAGAAGAAGAAATGTCCATCTGTTTATTTACACGTACAAACAAAGGAATCTTGCTTTCTGAACAAGGCGAAAAATTTCTTGGTTATGCAAGGCAAGTCATTGAACAAGCTAATCTTTTAGAAGAACAATACAAAAACGCAGCACCAGCCAGAACTGTATTTGCGATTTCGAGCCAGCATTATGCGTTTGTCGTTAATGCCTTTGTTGCTCTAGTAAAAGAATACAATCAAAATGAATATGAATTTTCTTTAAGAGAACAAAGAACCAATGATATTATTGAAGATGTAAAAAATCATCGAAGCCAATTGGGCATTCTTTATCTTTCATTTTTCAATAAAGAAGTCATTCGAAGTATTTTAAAGAAAGAACATCTAACATTTACAAAGTTGTTTGAAGCAAAGCCCCATGTATTTGTATCTAAGACAAATCCTCTATCTAGAAAAAAAACAGTAAAGATGGAAGATTTAGAAAACTATCCACGACTTACTTATGAACAAGGAATCAACAACTCCTTCTACTTCTCAGAAGAATTACATAGTACGCAACCCTCGAAAAAGAGTATTATTGTTTCCGATCGTGCTACCTTATTTAATTTATTAATAGGATTGAATGGATATACCATTTCTTCTGGTATTTTAAGTACGGATCTAAATGGAGACAATATTGTTTCCATTCCTCTTGAAAGTGATGAAGTTATGGAAATTGGATATATATGTGACGGCTCATTATCAAGTATGGCTAAAAATTACTTAAACCACCTAATACAATATATTGAACAGACCAAATAATTTGGTCTTTTATTATAGCTTTTAGTTATAACAATCTAAAGAATATTTCAATTATTCTATACTCTACAATTATGATAGACTGAACACACACGAAAGTTGAGGATTTGATTATGACAGTACAAACACCATATAAATATGATGTAGTCGGAAGCTTTTTAAGACCTGAAAAATTGAAACAGGCTCGTAAAGATTTCGAGGCAAAAAAAATCACAAAGGATGAACTTACAAAAATTGAAGATGCATGCATCACAGATTTGATTCAAAAAGAAAAAGCAGCAGGACTTCATGTTATTACCGACGGAGAATTCAGACGTGCAACTTGGCACTTAGATTTCATGTGGGGATTTGATGGCGTATCTCATACCCCAACTAAGACTGGCCTTCCATTCCACGGTGAGGCTGCCATGATTGATGACACTTATATTACGGGAAAAGTAGGTGTGAATGGGACACATCCATTTGTTGAACATTTTAAATTTGTGAAGCAATTTGAAGATGAAAACACAATTGCCAAACAAACCATTCCAGCTCCTGCACAGTTTTTAGAACAAATGATTCTTCCTTTTGCGATGGAAAATACTAAAAAATATTATGCAGATACAGAAGAATTGGTTCAAGATATTGCGAATGGCTATAAAGTAGTTATTCAACAATTATATGATGCAGGATGTCGATGCATTCAATTCGATGATTGTTCTTGGGGCATGTTAGTGGATGAAAAAGCACCTTTATTCTTCCAAACAGATCAAGATGGTTTGTTGAAGGTGCAAGAGTTATTCTTACGTATCAACAATCTAGCCATTGAAGGAAAGCCAGAAGATTTAGTTATCAACACCCATGTATGTCGTGGTAACTTTCACTCGACTTATGCTTCAAGTGGTGCTTATGATGCCGTCGCAAAAACTTTATTCGCAAAAGAAAATGTACATGCGTACTTCTTAGAATTTGATGATGCTCGTTCTGGTGGATTTGAACCTTTAAAAGAAATAACATCAGATAAAAAAGTTGTTCTTGGTTTAGTCACTACAAAATCTGCTGAATTAGAAGACAAAGATGCCGTTATTGCTCGTATTAAAGAAGCAAGTCAATATGTACCTTTAGAAAACTTATGTCTAAGTCCACAATGTGGTTTTGCGTCATGTGAAATTGGAAATAAACTAACAGAAGAGCAGCAATGGGCTAAAGTAAAATTAGTCAAAGAAATTGCTGAAGAAGTCTGGGGATAAGATAAGTCTGGAAATCCAGACTTTTTCTTTATAGTTTTTAGCTATAACAACATAAAGATTTTTTTGATTATTCTATACTCTACAAATATGGTAGACTTAACCCAACGAAAGTTGAGGATTTGAATATGACAGTACAAGCACCATTTAAATATGATGTAGTCGGAAGCTTTTTGCGTCCTGACTACCTTAAAAAAGCTAGAGAAGAATTTGCGAATGGAACGATTGATACGCAACAATTAAAAGCCGTTGAAGATAAAGCCATCAAGGAGCTAGTCACAAAAGAAAAAGAAGTAGGGCTTCAAGCCGTTACGGATGGAGAATTCAGAAGGCGATATTGGCATTTGGATTTTCTTGCCGATTTAGATGGCGTAGAAGAAATTAAGGCTGATCATTGGTCTGTGCATTTTAAAGGGCATCAACCAAAGGCTGCAACATTAAAGATTGTAGATAAAATTGATTTTGGAAATCATCCATTTTTAGAACATTTCAAATATTTGAAAAGCATTGCGCAAGACACACTTTGTAAAATGACTATTCCATCTCCATCTATGTTACATTTGATTTGTTGCGTGCGTAGTGAAGAATATACACCAATTGATTGTTATCAAGACATGAACGTCTTATATCACGATATTGCCTACGCTTACCAAAAAGCTATTCGTGCATTCTATGATGCCGGATGCAGATATTTACAGCTAGATGATACATCTTGGGGTGAATTTTGTGATGCAAACAAAAGAAAAGCATATAAAGAAAGAGGCTTAGATTTAGAAGAAATCGCAAAAGCTTATGTGGATATGATTAATCTTGCATTAGAGGCGAAGCCAGAAGATATGACAATCACAATGCATATCTGTAGAGGGAACTTCAGATCCACATGGTTCTCATCTGGTGGTTATGAACCTGTGGCAGAAATTTTATTTGGTCATTGTAAAGTGGATGGATTCTTTCTAGAATATGATTCAGAAAGATCAGGAGACTTTTCTCCACTTCGTTATGTCAAAGATCAAAAGGTTGTTTTGGGTTTGATCACATCAAAATTTCCAGAATTAGAGAATAAAGATGAGGTTAAGAATAGAATTAAAGAGGCAGAAAAATATGTGCCAAAAGAACAGCTTTGCCTAAGTCCACAGTGTGGTTTTTCTTCTACTGAAGAAGGTAATGTCATGACTGAAGAAGAACAATGGGCTAAAGTGAAATTAGTTAAAGAAATTGCGGAAGAAGTCTGGGAATAGACAAAAAGTCTGGAATACCAGACTTTTTTTATTTAAAATTCCGTATTTTATATTTTACCCAAAAGGATACTACATTTAATATATATGGAATCAAACATATATTGATCACAACATATACAACTTGATACCATGTTAAATTTACTATGTAGAAGAAATGTTTAAATAGTACCATAGCACATAAGAAAATAGAGCACATCACAACGACAAGTGTTTTTCTTAGTGTCGTCATCGGCACACAGACACGTATCAATACGACTAGTGCATTCACACCGGCAAGGATGGTACACATTGTTGAATATTGACTAGAAGAAACTGGTACAAAATGTCCTACAATTGATACTCCAATGACACTTAAAATAACACAGACAGCTCCTGGAATGGCTTTTGAAAAAACATTCTTTAAAAAATCGCCTTTCACGATGCTTCCATTGGGTTCTAAGGTCAATATAAAGCTAGGTATTCCTGTTGCCAAAGCGGAAATCAAAGTTAATTGGATGGGTTTAAATGGATAATTCTTCAAACAGACAAGTGTTAATAAGGATAATCCAATGGAAAACAATGTTTTAACTAAGAACAAAGAAGCTGTTCTTTGAATATTATTAATAACACATCTACCTTGATATAAGATAACAGGTAATGCGTTCATTTGATTTTCCAACAGCACCAAAGAAGCTACACTTTTACATGCTTGTGAACCACTTCCCATCGCAATGGAGCAATCTGCTTCTTTTAAAGCCATAACATCATTTACGCCATCCCCTGTCATCGCAACTGTTTTGTTTCTTTTCTTTAATGCCAGAACGAGCTCTTTCTTTTGTTCAGGTGTAACACGTCCAAAAATAGAATAGGAATCAACTACAGATTCTACATCTTGAACACAAGACATATCTATACTTTCAGATTCAAAACCTGCTTTTTTAGCTAAGGCTTGTACTGTTTTGGGATCATCCCCAGAAATCAGCTTTATATCAACACCCTGCTTTTTAAAGAAATTTAACGTATCCTTAGCATCTGGCCTTAATTCATCTCGTAAACATATATATGCCAGAACAAAATCATTTTTCATTAATACAACCACACGCATGGCTTGTTTTGTATACTCTTCGATTTGTTTTTCAACACGAATACTTTTATTTTTTGCGATATAAGAATACGCCCCTAATTTATATTCCCCATCTTCAAATGTAACACTTGAATATTTTCTTTGACTGGAAAAAGGCACAAATGAAATCACTTTATTATGATTTTGTTTGTTAAAATAGGTTCTCAATGCTACGGCTGTTGCGTTATCATCGGGCAAAGCCTGCATCATATCCCCAATGATTCCATCTACCTTTTCTAAGGCTTCTACATGGCATACACTTAATTTTCCTTGCGTTAATGTACCAGTTTTATCTAGGCACAATGTATCCGTACGAGCCAATGTTTCTATGCAATAGAGTTCTTGCACTAAAACATCTTGTTTAGCTAGCTTAAACGAACTGATTGCCAAGGCAACACTTGTCAAAAATACAAGTCCTTCAGGAATCATACCTACAACAGCAGCTACGGTATTCAATGTAGCTGTTGTATAATTTGTCTTAATAAGCTGTTTGATAAATAAGGCACAGCCAAGTGGAATCAAGATATAGGTGCACCATTTAATAATGGTATCAATAGAATCTCGTAATTGACTTGGATATCGTTTAAATCGTTTGGCATGCTTTAAGATTGAATAAGAATAGGTATCCTGTCCTACTTTATCTGCCATCATATAACATTTTCCTGAGACCACAAAACTACCACTTAGCAATGTATCATTTTCTTTTTTATAAATGGCATCACTTTCACCAGTCAACATCGATTCATTACATTCAATGTTTCCAGACAAAATATGACCATCACAACATATTTCATCCCCTGCATGAAGAACAAGAATGTCCTTTTCTTCTACGTCTTGAATATAAACTTCAACTTCTTGATTATCTTTAAGAACGTGAATCTTTGCCTGATTTAATAAGGAAAGCTTATCTAGCATATGTTTCGAGCGTATTTCTTGAAACAAGCCAATCAGCATATTCAAGATTACTGTAATCATAAATAACATATTGCGATAAGATCCAGTAAAGAAGACAAAAATGGCTAGAATCACATTAATTCCATTAAACAATGTGAATACATGTTGCTGAATAATTTCACGATAGCTTTTCGAGATTATGGCTTCTACTGTATTTTTTTTATGCATATTCTTATTGTACTACCTTTTATATTTTTTAATTATTAAAGTTTTATTAAAAATGATACGACAATCGCCGTATCATTAAATAAATTCTAGTGGTGTATCCGCAAGTGTAACCGCCTCAGCATAAGATGTAATTGCTAAATTGGATTCAATTGCCTTTTGTAAACAGAACATCAATAATCTTGTATCGAATGCCTGTAAATCTTTATCAAATTGTATAGCAGGATACTTTGATAAATGATTTAGAAGTTCGTCAATATTTTCAGATGTATGTTTTGTCGAAATTCCTGTCACAACTACATTTTCCTGTTTAATAGCCTTTAAGCCATTCAATAAAGCAACATAAGGACGATCCGGTCTCTGTACAAGCATCACCTTGTTTTTTGGTGCAGTCGCAAGTCTTAATGTCCATACACTTTTACAGCTCACAACAATTTGTGTACAATTTTCATCATTCGCAAACAAATCAATTGTTTCTAGCAGCATGTCATACGTGTCTTCTACTTCATTACAATCATCAAATACCAACGCTGAATATTCCATCTTTATACCTCTATTCTATCCTTTTAAATCTTCTGGCAAAGTTATTTTTTTATTTGTGAAACTTGATAATACTACTTTTACTTTCACATCCGCAAACCACTCTACAAGCTGGGCATCATCCGTTGCTTCTACTTGTTTATTTCTTGCGATTTGATGACATTCCTTAATTAAATCTGTTTTAAAGCATTGCGGAGTCTGTGCATGATATACAAGCTTTCTTTCCAACGACTCCTTAACATAGCCATTCACAACAATTTTAGTAGTATCCACACTTGGAACCATTAATAAACATGCATCTTCAGTTTCTAATGTTTGTTTCAATTCAAAGATCCATTTCTTCTCAACAAAAGGTCTAGCCCCATCATGAATCATGACGTAATCCTGATTTACAATCTGTAATCCATTGTATACACTTTCTTGTCGTGTTTTTCCTCCTGTTACAATTTGAATTCGAGAATCATACAGATACTTTTCAGTGACATAATCCTTTTCATAATCTGCACAAACAAGTACAACTTGTTTACAATCATCATCTGATAAAAAAACAGACAGACTCTTATTCAGAACAGTTTGCCCATTTTCAAAAGTATAAAATACTTTGTTGTAATCTAAATTCGTTCGGCTGCCTCTTCCTGCAGCTAAAACAATCACACTATAGTTCATGGAATCATTATATCAAATTTTCTTAACAATTGATAAAAAAATTGGAAGATTCAACTTCCAACTTATTCCATATACAATACAATCTCCTTTTCTTCTAAGGATTTCTTCATATCAATCACTCTTTGATTTCTTGACCCACGAAATGCTAGTGTAATATCTTTCTCTTCTTCTTTAAATGGACCATCCACTAAAACATCTAATAAAGATAACATTTCATCGGTTACTTCACAATGTTTTCTACCACCATCTAATAAATCCTGATCCAAAATAAATCCAGTAAAAGACCAAATATTCTTTTCAGGTAATTCTTTGCGAACACGACGTAAAAGCTTGACCAATTCTCTTTGGTTTTCTGGTTCAAATGGCTCTCCACCCAACAATGTCAAGCCGGCAATATGACTGGGCTTTAAAGCTTCAATGACTTCATCCTCTGTCGCTTTTGTATAAGGCTTACCATAATCAAAATTCCATGTTTCTGGTTGGAAACAATTCTTACAATGATTTGTACATCCCGATACAAACAGTGTTACACGCACACCTTTACCATTTGCGATGTCATTCTTTTTTATATTTCCATAATACATATTAATGCCTCCTGAAGAAAAAGAGCTAGGATACTAGCTCTTACAAGTATAATACTTTTTACATTGAGAACTTGGGTTTTATTCCAAGCTTTTTGAACAAAAAAGTTTCCGATCCAGAAAGTATATCCTGCTCCGGCTTTTGTCCAATGATTATAAATGCAATACTCTTTCTTTTATTTCTTGTGTTCTACCTTGGTTCCAGAACTGGGTTCCAATATATCCACAAGTACGACGTGCCACATTCATTTTTTCCTGGTCACGATTTCCACAGTTTGGACATTCCCAAACTAATTTGTGGTTTTCATCTTCCACAATTTTGATCTCTCCTGTATATCCACATACCTGGCAATAATCTGATTTTGTGTTCAATTCTGCATACATAATGTGATTATAGATATGTTTCATAATAGCTAAAACTGCATCAATATTGTTTTCCATATTTGGAACTTCTACATAGCTAATAGCTCCTCCTGGAGAAAGTTTTTGGAACTGCGATTCAAAAGTTAATTTAGTAAACGCATCAATTTCTTCAGTTACATGTACATGATAACTATTCGTAATATAGTTTTTATCTGTTACATGTGGAATAATGCCAAAGCGCTCTTGTAGATGTTTAGAGAATTTAAATGTTGTTGATTCCATTGGCGTTCCGTACAATGAAAAATCAATATTTTCTTCTGCCTTCCATTTAGCACACGCCTCATTTAGATACTGCATAACTTTTAATCCAAATGAAGTTCCTGGTTCCTCTGTATGAGGGTGCCCTGTCATATAATATACACATTCGCATAATCCTGCATATCCTAAAGAAATTGTAGAATATCCACCATATAATAATTTATCGATTGGTTCACCCTTTTTCAAACGAGCCAATGCACCATTTTGCCATAAAATTGGAGCTACATCGCTTGGTGTTCCTAATAATCTTTCATGACGACACATCAATGCTTTTTTACATAAAGCCAATCTTTCATCCATAATTCTCCAGAATGCAGCTTCATCATGTTTACTTGAACAAGCTACATCAACTAAGTTCAATGTAACAACACCTTGGTTAAAACGACCATAATATTTTGGTTTACCATTTTCATCTAGGTATGTTGTCAAGAATGAACGACATCCCATACATGGATAACAATGTCCTTCTCCATTTGCATCTACCTTTAGTTCCAACATTTTCTTTTCAGAAATATAATCTGGAACCATACGTTTTGCGGTACACTTAGCTGCTAATTCTGTTAAATACCAATATTTTGAATCTTCTTCAATATTGTTCTCTTCAAGAACATAAATCAATTTAGGGAATGCTGGTGTGATCCAAATACCCTTTTCATTCTTAACACCCTTAATTCTTTGTTTCAACATTTCTTCAATAATAATAGCCAAGTCATCACGTGTTTGTCCTTCAGGCACCTCATTCAAATACATAAATACAGTCACAAATGGAGCTTGTCCATTTGTAGTCATTAAAGTAATGACCTGATACTGAATCATCTGTACACCCTTTTCAATTTCTTTACGAACACGCATTTCTGCCATTTTATTTACTGTATCTTCAGATGAATCAAGATTTAATGATTCCAATTCCTCTTTCACTTCACGACGAGCTTTTTCTCTTGAAACCTGCACAAATGGAGCTAAATGAGAAAGTGTTATACTTTGTCCTCCATATTGTGAACTTGCGACTTGTGCAATGATTTGTGTAGCTACATTACATGCGGTAGAGAAACTATGTGGTTTTTCAATCATTGTTTCAGAGATAACAGTTCCATTTTGAAGCATATCATCTAGGTTTACCAGACAACAATTGTGCATGTGCTGTGCAAAGTAATCTGAGTCATGGAAATGAATAATACCATTTTCATGTGCTTCCATAACATCTTGAGGCAACAAGAAACGTTTTGTGATATCCTTAGAAACTTCCCCAGCCATATAATCACGCTGAACACTGTTTACTAATGGGTTCTTATTTGAGTTTTCCTGTTTTACCTCTTCATTATTACGCTCAAGCAAAGACATGATTTGTTTATCTGTTGAATTTGCCTTACGAACCAATGCACGCTCATAACGATATGTAATGTAGTTATGAGCTACCGCAAAACAACGATGCTCCATCAATTCGCCCTCAACCATATCTTGAATTTCTTCTACATTTGGACTTCTTTTTAAATTTTCACATTTATCGATCACACTTTGCGTAACAGAATGAATCAACTCATCTGTCATTTGATTATGTGTTGTTGCTTTATTTGCTTTTTTGATTGCATTTTCAATTTTCGACGCATCAAAAATGACTTCTTCTCCACTTCTTTTAATAACGTTCATATAATTCCTCCTAAAATAGTTGAAGGTTCAACTATTTTTATTGACTATCTTAAGTATACTTATATTTTTTTCTAAAACAAGACTTTACAATCCAACAAAATAATGCTTGACCTTTATATAAGGGAAACCGATTTTTTTATTTTTTAAAGTAAATTAATTTGTATAAATTTTTCGTTCTGCCTTTCATTTTGTGCAACCTCCTTTATCTACACAATATCTCTCATACAGACATTATAAATGTCGATTTAATTTTTTTCGGAATTTAATGTTAATTTCACATAGACTTGTTACAATAAAAGTAATAAAAGGAGATTATATTATGGATTACAAAATTAAAGGGGATTCAGATTGCCCAATCGTAGAAATCAATCTACAAAACAATGAAACAGTAAAAATTGAAAGAGGCTCAATGGCATACATGTCCAATGTTGTGATTGAAGGAAAAATGAACAGTAGTAAAAAAGGTCTTGGAGGCGTATTAGGCGCCATAGGACGTAGTGTAACCAGTGGTGAAAGTATGTTTATCACAGAAGCTACCGGAACAAGCTACGACGGATTATTAGGTATTGCTCCTTCAATCCCAGGAAAAATCGTATGTTTAAAAGTACAACCCGGATGTCACTATTACTTAAATAACGGTGCTTTTCTAGCTTGTGATCAAAGCGTAGCTTATGAAATGAAAACGCAAAATATAGGAAAAGCCTTATTTGGCGGAACTGGTGGATTCTTCGTTATGCATACCTCTGGCCAAGGTGACCTTTTAATCAACGCATACGGAGACATCATGGAAATCAATGTCGACGATGCACACCCAATCACAATTGATAACGAACACGTTGTCGCATGGGATGATTCATTAGATTATGAAATCAAGATCGCTTCTGGAACATTTGGATTTACAACTGGCGAAGGCTTAGTCAATGTCTTCCACGGCAACGGCAAAGTATACATCCAATCACGTAACCTACATTCATTAGCCGATGCACTAATGCCATTCATTCCTCAAAGAAGAGACTAAAAAAAGCGCAACTGCGCTTTTTTCATTTACATCCATCTCCCTTACAATCAATACAAGAGCGATCGCATTTATTTCCTTTTAGCTTTTTAAAGCTTTCCTCACTTATTGTATGTTCCATTCGACAAGCTTCTTCTTCTGCAAGCACAGGTTCTACCCCAGCATGAAGCAATTGATTTTTAAAATAGATATGTCTTTCATACACCTGACTTGCTTTCACTTGTCCTTGTTCTGTGAAAAAGATATATCCCGTTTTATCTGTATATATCAACTCTTTTTCTTTCAAATCCTTTAAAGCATGCGAAACACTAGGCTTTGAAAACCCCAAAGCTGCGGCTACATCAATAGCACGCACATGTTCTTGTTGAGACTTCAACACATATATTGTTTCTAAATAATCTTCTTGCGATTGTGTTAGCTGCATAGACACACCTCCGGTTAGTTTTAACTTACCATATGAGTATAACAAAATTTCACATAAGATTCAAAACTTTTGCACAAAAATTAAAGTTAATATACACTTATAAAGTAAATTTATTCAAAGGAGAAAAAAGAAATGTTTAAATGTAATAAATTGTTAGGAGTATCCCTTGCCGCTGTTATGAGCGTTTCTGCAAGCGCATCTAACGTATTCGCAATTGACACTTCGGTTATAGATGAAAAATGGGGTAAACCCACAGTTGTATATGGCAGCGGGCTAAATGATGAACAAATCGAAAATACACGAGAATTGTTTGATATCCAAGATACAAACAACGTATATGAAACCAGTGTAGATGCGAATGATTTATTCACATATCTCGGTGTTACAGGTGCTGATAATTTAATCTTGATTTCAAGTGTCATGGTACAAAAACAAGATGCTGGAACAGGTCTAAAGGTAAAGATCATTACACCAGAAAACATCACGAAAATCACTTCAAATCAATATGCTAACGCTGCTATTACTGCAGGTGTCAGTGATGTTGAAATTGATGTCGCCGCTGTATCAAAAGTAACGGGTGAATCCGCGTTAACAGGTGTTTATAAAGCACTAGAGGCAAACGGTGAAACTTTGGATGCGGATCGTACACAAGTTGCTCAAGATGAATTGGAAACAACAAATGAAATTGCTGAAAACAATTCAGATAACTCAAATTTTAATTCAAGCAATCTAGATCAAGCCATCGTTGAAATTAAGCAAAAGCTTGCTGAAATCAAACAAAATCAAGGTAGCGCTGCAACAGCAGAGCAAGTTGAACAAGTTGTACAGGATGCTTTAAATAAATTTAATTTAAGTGATATTATTTCTCAAGATGACATTGATAAATTGATTGCATTCGCAAAGAAATACCAAAACACTTCTGCTATTGATTCACAAGAAGTTTTAGATCAATTAAACAAATTATCGGGCAGTCTTAAAAATCAACTATCTGGTCTTTTCAACAAAGCACAATCTGAAGGATGGCTAGACAAAATTATTAATTTCATAAAGAGCTTATTTAACTAAAACAAGGAAGTCAATCGACTTCCTTTTCATTTGCCATACGATAAATTTCAAGCATATCCGTTTCACCTAATTCTTTAAATTTTCCAATTGATCGCGTATGTTCAAAACTACATTTGTAAGTTAATTCATATAATTCTGGTTCTGTACATTTACGCTTCAATAATTCCTGAATACTTGTAGGCATACCAATTGATTTAAAGAATTCTTCCATCTTTTCAATTGTATTTAAAGCGCAAGCCAATGTATCTGTATCATCCAAACCAAATACACGATGTCCAAGCTTGGCAAATCGTGTTGGATTTTCCATATATACATGTTTTGCCCAGCTATCCCAAATAGCTGCTAGCCCCGCACCATGAGCTACATTAAACATTCCACTCAATTCATGCTCTAATTGATGACAAGCCCAATCCCCTAATGATCGATCTCCTGTCATATCGTTATGTGAAACACTACCTGCCCACATAATTTCAGCACGAGCCTTTTCATCTGTTGGATTTTCCATAAGAATTTTCGCATTTTTAATAACTGTACGAACCAAGCTTTCAGCCATTTGATCTACTAAATCCAATGTTTCATATGGAGTAAAATATCTTTCAAATGTATGCATAATAATATCTGTACATCCACACATCGTTTGATATTGTGGAACTGTATATGTTAATTCTGGATTTAAAATTGAAAATTTAAAATATCCAAATTCACTACTTAAACCTCTTTTTAAATTTCCATCCTCATTGGTGATAACACTCGAATTACTCATTTCACTACCGGTTGCCGAAAGTGTTAAAATACATCCCATAGGTAATGCCCCTTTTACCTTTTTCTTTCTTGCATAATAATCCCAGACATTGCCTTCATTATAAACACCATACGCAATACCTTTACTTGAATCCAAAACACTGCCTCCACCAACAGCCAGGATAAAGTCCACTTCTTCTTTTTTACACAGCTCAATTCCTTCATTCACCTTCGAAAGTAATGGATTGGCAACCACTCCACCACATAAACAATAGGCAATATTTTCTTCTTCCAAGGCTTTCTTTACGCGATCCAATAGACCCGACTTGATTGCACTGTTTCCTCCATAATGAATCAACACTTTCTTTGGATGATATCCCTTTAGAATCTTTCCAACATTTTTTTCTTCATTTTTTCCAAAATAAACCTTTGTTGGTGCATAAAACTTAAAATTTTCCATATAAACCCCTTTTTAAATCTTTTTCATTGAAACCATTTCAATCAACAAGCTAATTCCAGCCACAATTAAATAGACTGCAATCACATAATTGATGATTAACGCACTTTGAAATGGCATTACTAGAAAAATAATACCTAACAATAAATTGACCCAGCCAGTTAAGCTTAAATATTTTGTATCGATAACTCTAAAGAAACTTAATCTTGAACCCCAAGTAATCTTTTGAATCCCATTTACCAATAAAACAAACGCAAACAAGAAAGTTAAAGTACTTACAGTAATTGTGACAGGCATTGTACATAATAAACAGCCTAATAAAATATTCAAGATACCACTAGCTAGCCACATCGCATCTCTAAAAAAGAATGTTGTTGTGATATACGAATAGATTTCACAAGCACCCCAAACAATTAAGCCAATAGCCGCAATGATTTGAATGGTCGTAAATACTTTTTCCGGAAATGCAAAGCATAAGACTCCAATAAGAATCAATACTACACTTAATATTATACCCATTCTTTTTGTCTTTCTATATCTTTCATTCCATTGTGTAGTAAACTCGTCAATATAATCATAATCTGAATCAAACCATTTCATATTAACATCTCCTTTATGGCTTCAGTATAACACTATTTTTAGCACTTTCAATATAACAGTGCTAGACACATTTCAATATCTGTCTAATATTGTAAATTCACTGTATCAATGGTAAACTTTAACATGTTACAAAAAAGGAGATTTTAAATGTTAAAAAAATACTTGATTGTGTTTTTTGTATCAATGGTACCACTAATTGAGCTTCGTGGAGCCATTCCTATTGCCGCTGGAATGGGATTACCATTTATACAATATTATATAATTGCGATTATCGGAAACATGATTCCTGTTCCCTTTATTTATTTCTTTGCCAGAAAAATTTTAGTATGGGGAGCCAATAAACCCGTTATCGGAAAATTCTTTACTTGGTGTTTAGAAAAAGGAGAAAAGGGCGGAAAAAAATTACAAGCCACTGCTGGTAAAGGATTATTTGTTGCCCTACTATTATTCGTTGGTATTCCATTACCAGGAACAGGTGCCTGGACTGGAACACTAGCCGCAAGTATCTTGGATATGGATTTTAAATCAAGCGTTTTAGCTGTTATGTTAGGCGTCATACTTGCAGGTATTATCATGGCTCTTGCGAGCATGGGATTATTTGGAGCACTAGGAGCATTATTCTAAAATAAAATTAGAATATGCTCTTTTTCTTTTACCCCAAAGAAAAAAGGGTTTAAAACATCAAACCCTTACTTAAACATGTTGTGTTTGAAAAAATATGCTGTTGCAATTACACAGGATAATATTGCAACAAAACTTGGGAACCATACAAATGGAAATGGCAGTTGTACGTTCATTCCATAAAAGCCAAAAATAATATTTGGAATTGCCATAACAATCGTAATTACCGTTAATTTATTCATAACTATATTCATATTGTTAGAAATGATGCTCGCAAATGTATCCATGGTACCTGCCATTGTATTTGAATAAATATTACACATCTCAATAGCCTGGTGAATTTCAATCATCACATCTTCCAATAAATCTTCATCTTCTTCATACAATTGAATCTGCTTTCCACGCATGATCTTATTTAATGTTACTTCATCCGATTTTAATGAGGTTGAAAAATAAACCAATGATTTTTCCAAACCTAACATTTCAATTAATTCATCATTTTCTACAGATTGATGTAAACGTGTCTCTGTACGACTCGATAAACGATCGATTTGACGTAGACAAATCAAGAATCTTTGCGAAATACGCAAAGCCAAAAGCAAGAAGAATCTCGTTTTCAGACGTGTATCCATTCCTTTTATGCGTCCTTGTGACATTTCTAAAAGACTCCAGTTTTCATATAAACTAATTGTCACTACATATCCTTTTAAAATAACAACTCCCATTGGTAAAGTAGAATATGTAGAGTCAATCGAATCATCATCTTCATTTTCAGCACTTGGATAGTCAAAGATGATCAACAATTGTCTAAAATCATCATCATAGTCCATATGCGAACTTTCTTCTTCATCCAGTGAAGATTTCACAAACTCCGGCAAAACACCGATTTGTTCAATTAAATAACTTCTCTCTTCTTCTGTAGGTGCAATCGCATTGATCCAACACCCTGGTTCTGGTTCTTGAATCTTGCGAGTTCCATCTTCAAATGTTTTAAAAAACTCTAACACAATTTGTCCTCCTTATATTTAAACGAAGACAAATCCCATGCCTCCGAACATATATACTTTTTTATCATTAAAATAACTCGGGTCTGGAGACATGCTTCCACCTACTTTCTACTAAAGAATATTGTATCATATTCATGTCAAATTCTTGTAAATTTTCAAAAAAAATGACTAGTATAGACTAGTCATAACAGACTGTTGACAAAGTGACTGTCGACAGTCTTTTTAAAATCTGATAGAATATCTGTGG
>NZ_QRVI01000059.1 GCF_003458715.1 Eubacterium sp. AF22-8LB | reverse complement strand
ATCAGAAGTGTACATTCTTAAATGATCATTTATGTACATATTTAGATTATCATTTATAGGTGAGGAATAGACAATAAAAACTGCTAGATAATCTAGCAGCCTTTTTGGTATGCCGGGCATGGCATATATCTAGACAGTGAAAGTCTGTTGTGGGGGTTGTAATCACAGTGGCCAACCACTAGCCAAGACCAAGGGTGTCCATCGTGAGGTGGAATCTGAAAGAAGGTGGAGGCAAAGTTCCGGTCTGACGTACAGAAATCACGTATGAGGCTCGTAAGAATATGGATGAATGTGCCAAACAACATAAAATCCTAATGACTGTGGAATATTCAAATGAGTAAACGTGGCAGATATATGGAATGAAAGATATATGACCTTATCCCGGGAGGCCTTGTCGAGGAGAATATCCTAGTAACAACGAACGGCAAGGAGTCAGCAGCGGTCGTAGTAGTGAGGAAACATCTGTAATGGATGTGGAGCGAAGGACCAAACAAATTCAAGGTTATTAATAACGTACAAGATTCCACTGTATGACAAACTCAGAAGATGAGGAAAACTAGAAGCCCAGGAAAGGAAAGGGAAAGTTAGTACAGAGGATGGCAAAGACGGAGGAGGTAACGAACAGTGTTAAACAAAGATGATACTTTACTAAATGAGCTTTTAAGCGATGACAATCTTAAGATAGCTAAACAGAGAGTAAAGAAAAATAAAGGTGCATCGGGAATCGATGGCATGGAGGTCAAAGAACTTGATGAATACCTTTCTAAACACCTTGATGAAATCAAGGAACAGATTCGAAATAAGAAGTATAGTCCAAAACCGGTTAAAAGGGTAGAAATACCAAAACCGGATGGGGGTGTACGTAACTTAGGTGTACCTACTGTCGTAGATAGATTTGTGCAGCAAGCGATTGCACAAGTTCTAACACCAATATATGAACCGAAATTTAGTGAATCTAGCTATGGGTTCAGACCTAACAGATGTTGTGAAATGGCAATTCTAAAAGCTTTGGAATTCATGAATGACGGCTATCAATGGGTCGTGGACATTGATTTGGAAAAGTTCTTTGACAACGTAAATCATGATAAGATGATTTCACTAATTATGAAGGATGTTAAATGTGGCGAGATAGTTTCATTAATTAATAAATTTCTAAAAAGTGGAATCATGATAGATGATGAATACAAAGAATCGGTTATAGGTACACCTCAAGGTGGAAATCTTAGTCCATTATTGAGCAATATTATGCTTGACCAGTTGGATAAGGAATTAGAGGCAAGAGGATTACGATTCACTAGATATGCGGATGACTGCATCATATTAGTAGGTAGTTCAAAAGCTGCAGACAGAGTCATGAAGAATGTTTCAATATTTATTGAGAGTAAACTTGGCTTAAAAGTAAATATGACAAAGTCTAAAGGTAAGCGCCAAATAAAATAATGTGTTAAATAAATGAAAAAGAATCAGTTGAACATT
>NZ_QRVI01000058.1 GCF_003458715.1 Eubacterium sp. AF22-8LB | reverse complement strand
TTTCTTTCGAGATGCAGGTTCAAAGGCTGGAGTGCACCCTCATACAGTAAGAAGGTGGTATGACCGGTATTTAAAATTCGGATTTGATGGATTGATTCCAAAGCCACGAAATGATTCTAATCAATATCGTAAGCTAGATGGGGATGTTCAAAATCAAATTATTTATATATTGTCTGAATATCCAAAACTTCCAGCTACGATAGTCTACCAAAGACTTCTTGACACAAATACAATCGTAAAAAAAGATGTTTCTTTGTCTACAGTAAATCGATTTGTGCAGAAATATAAGGATTCAAAAGGAATCACACCTATAAAAGATATGAGGCGATACGAATGCGAACATATAAATGAAGTGTGGTGTGGAGATTCAAGTGTAGGACCTTATCTAAAAGTAGATGGAAAGAAGCAGAGGACTTATATTATTGCACTGATAGATGATGCAAGTCGTATGATTGTCGGAATCGATATATTCTTTAACGATAATTTCGTGAATCTGATGAGTGTAATTCGTGGAGCGGTCATTAAATATGGAAAACCAAAAAAATTCAACTTTGATAATGGATCCAACTACAGAAGCAGTCAGATGAACCTTCTGGCAGCACGAATTGGAACAATCATTCATTATAATCCTGCTCGAACTCCAACTGGAAAAGCGAAAATTGAGCGTTGGTTTCGAACATTGAAAGATCAGTGGATGTCACAGCTTTGTATGAATGATTTTAAAGATATTGAAGAATTAAGAAAATCATTGTTTGCCTATGTACAGGAATATAATCAACACATTCATTCATCATTAAATGGAAAATCACCGATGGAACGTTTCTTTTCAGAAAGTACATTGATTATTAGAATGTCTGATCAGGAGGTTGAACGCAGTTTTTTACTTGAAATCGAGCGCAAAGTATCTAATGACAGTGTGATTGTAATTGATGAAAAGGAATATGAAGTAAACTACAAATATCAGGGACAGAAGCTGCTGATTCGTTATTCCCCAGATTTAAAAAAAGTATATGTGGTTGATTCAATTTCGAAAGAGTTGGAACCTATTCAATTGTTAGATAAAAATAAAAATGCAACGATGCATCGACGTAAACTTAAACTAAGTGAACTTGGAGGACAATAATGAATTATACAGGAAGATATGGATTGGAAATCAACCCGTTTATAAAAAACGGAAAAGATGTTTTAGTGGAAACGAATGAATATAAAGAAGTGAAATTCAGATTAAATTATCTTCTGCAGACAAAAGGTTTTGGCGTATTGACAGGAGGTGCAGGCCGAGGCAAGACAACAAGCGTAAGACAATGGGCAAACGAATTGAATCCTGCCGCCTATAAGGTGGTATATATATCACTGTCTACAGTTACTGTTATAGAATTCTACAGACAGATGGCAATGAATCTTGGAATCGATCCATACTATAAAAAAGTCGACAACTTCCGAGCTATTCAGGCAATTATAGAAAAATATAAACGTGAAAAAAG
>NZ_QRVI01000057.1 GCF_003458715.1 Eubacterium sp. AF22-8LB | reverse complement strand
TCAGTGCCTTATTAAGAGAAACTTTAGCTAAGACTAAAGAATACATGGAGAAAAAAGAATCCGGTAAAGACGTAGACTATGATCAAAAGCTAGAGGCTATGATTCCAGTTGTAAAAAGAGAGCTTCCATTAAAGTGTCATGCACATAGAGCTGATGATATTTTAACTGTGATTCGTATCGCAAAAGAATATGATATTGAAGTCACATTGGATCATGCGACAGATGCAAGATGCATTGTAGAACAAATCAAAGAAAGTGGATTCCCATGTATTTGTGGTCCTAGTTTTGGTCATAAAACAAAATTCGAATTAAAATCCAAATCCTTTAAAACGCCTGGCGTATTAAACAAAGCCGGAATCTTAGTTTCTATCACAACAGACTCGCCTGTTATTCCTGAACAATACCTATCTTTATGTGCTGCTCTTGCCGCAAAGAATGGTATGGATGAATATGAAGCCATCAAAGCCATCACAATCAATCCAGCTAAAATCTTACATCTAGATAATCGTGTTGGATCAATCAAGGTTGGAAAAGATGCAGACTTTATTATTTGTACAAAGAATATTTTAGATACACAAAATGAAATTAAATCCGTTTATGTAGATGGAAAGAAGGCAGCTTAATGCTTTTTAAAAACGCAACTATTTATACAATGGAACAAGATCCATTCGTTGGTGATTTTAGAATCGAGAAAGGTGTTTTTACTGAAGTAGGAAAAGATTTAACTGCAACTGTTGGTGAAGATGTTCAAGATCTTTCAGGACTCTATGTATTTCCAGGACTAATCGATGCCCATTCTCATTTAGGTATGGTTTGTTCATCCATAGGATTTGAAGGTGAAGATGGCAATGAAGTCACGGATCCTGTAACACCAAACATTCGTGGAATTGATGGATGCAATCCTATGGATGAAACGATTGAAGAAGCATTAAAAAGCGGAGTAACTACTGTTGCTGCTGGACCTGGAAGTGCCAATGTCATTGGTGGTACTTTCTTTGCGTATAAGACCAAAGGAAATTGTATTGATGAAATGACCATTCAAAATCCGATCGCAATGAAGGCAGCCTTTGGCGAAAATCCTAAACGTTGTTACAAAGGAAAGAAAATTGATACACGTATGCAGATCAGTGCCTTGCTAAGAGAAACTTTAGCTAAGACAAAAGAATATATTCAGAAAAAAGAATCCGGTAAAGACGTAGACTATGATCAAAAGCTAGAGGCTATGATTCCTGTCATTAAGAAAGAAATGCCATTAAAATGTCATTGCCATAGAGCCGACGATATTTTGACTGTGATTCGTATCGCAAAAGAATATGATATTGAAGTCACATTGGATCATGTTACAGATGGAAGAAGCATTATTCCACAAATTAAAGAAAGTGGTTTTCCATGTATTCTTGGTCCTTGTTTAGGTCATAAATCAAAATATGAAGTTAAAAATATGTCATTTGAAACCGCAAATGAATTCTATAAAGCCGGTATTTTATTCTCTATCATTACAGACTCACCTGTTGTACCCGAGCAATATCTATCTTTAAGTGCGGCCCTAGCCCATAAAGCAGGACTTCCAGAATATGAAGCCATTAAAGCCATCACTATCAATCCAGCTAAGATTTTAAAGTTAGACAACCGTATTGGTTCAATTAAAGCTGGTAAGGATGCCGACTTTGTGGTTTGTACAAAAAATATTTTAGATACTCAAAATGAAATTAAAGCAGTTTATATCAATGGAAAGAAGGAAGCATAATGTTATTTAAAAACGCAACTATTTACACAATGGAACAAGAACCATTTGTTGGTGATT
>NZ_QRVI01000056.1 GCF_003458715.1 Eubacterium sp. AF22-8LB | reverse complement strand
TGTGCGCCAGTTCGGTGCCAAATATTTAGTTGGTGGGAATCCAGTCTGGTAAAACCTAGCAAGTTGCCAGTACCAAGTCCTTGGAGCGCCAAAGGCTAACAATGGTGTTTAAGCGTAGGATAGGGAACAGGAACGCCGTAATGCGTAAGCGTGAAGTGATTGAGCTCCGTTAGAATTATCGATTGTGTGGGGTGGTCTACTATCACCTTTGGTCACCAACAAGGAATAGTCGTTAAAGCGAGACTATGAAAACACACCGGAGTCCTAGAGCATGGCATACCTGATATTGTGATATTTGACATACCTGGGAGGCCTGGATGGTTCTGTACATGAGACAGTAGGGAGTATCGGCCAATGCAATGATGAGTACGAACGAAGACCATCGAGGAGTCGGATTCGTCCATAGTACCGTGGAAAGCAGTAATGACGCCGGAGGGAAGGGACGGACAATAAGTTGCTTTTGCAATCAAAACATAGAAAGCACAGGAGGCATGAAATCTATGGAAAAAGAGAAAGCAGAAATAGCCAGTCTCGTAGCAAGATATGACAGAGTACAGTCGTTAATGAAGTATGTAAATAGGGATACGCTCAAGGAGTCCTACAGAAAGCAACCGAAAGGTAAAGCTGTAGGAGTGGATGAGGTAACCAAGGAACAATATGGAGAAAACCTAGACGAAAATATTGAAAACCTTCTAATTAGAATGAAGAAATTTTCTTATAGGCCCTATCCAGTGCGCAGAGTCTTAATACCAAAAGGGAATGGGAAAATGCGAAAACTTGGTATTCCGTCATTTGAGGATAAAGTCGTGCAAGGAGTCTTTAAGGAGATTCTAGAAGCGATTTATGAACCAAAATTCAAAGAATTTTCTTTTGGCTTTCGTCCGAACAGAAGTTGTCACGATGCAATACAAAGAGTGAACAAACATATCATGGCAGATAAGGTTAACTACATCTTAGATGCAGATATTAAAGGATTCTTTGACAACATTGACCATGATTGGATAATAAAATTTTTAGAGCATGACATAGCAGATAAGAATTTTATCAGATACATCAAACGATTTCTGATTGGTGGAGTTATGGAAGATGGTAAACGACTAGATACAGAATCAGGAACAGTACAAGGAGGATTAATCTCACCGGTACTGGCAAACGTATATTTACATTATGTACTTGATACATGGTTCGATTATGTAAAGAAACGTGAATTCAAAGGTGAAATGTATATGGTACGCTACGCAGATGATTTTGTATGTCTGTTTCAATACGAGAAAGAAGCGCAAAAGTTTTATCAGCTTCTAATAGAAAGACTAAAGAAGTTTGGTCTTGAAATTGCAGAAGACAAAAGCAGAATACTACCCTTTGGCAGATATAAGGGAACAAAGGAATCCTTTGATTTTCTAGGTTTTACGCATTACAATGCGAAAAGTCATTGGGGTAAATACTGCGTACTGCATAGAACAAGTAAGAAGAAGTTGAAAATGAAAAGAGAGGCCATTAAGAAATGGTTATGGGATCATATGCACGAAAGCATAAAGGATACCATTAAAGCGTTGAATGTGAAATTAACAGGACATTACAGATATTATGGTATTTATGGAAACTATGTCGGTCTGAGAAAGTTCTATAAATATGTTCTATTAGAATTATGGAGAAGCAAGAGACGCAGAGACCAGACTAACTGGCTAACTTGGAATAAATACATTAATATTCTTAAGATATATCCATTGGAGTATCCAATGATATATTTAAAAAGTGCTTATTAGGCGAATAGCTTGTTGAAGAGCCGTATGCCTTAGTAGGGCACGTGCGGTTCTGTGAGGGGCTTTTGAGACTTTAACCTCTCATCGCAGAATTATTTTAATAATAATGAAAGGGGTGGAGGTCGAGACAAAGTCTACTCGACGA
>NZ_QRVI01000055.1 GCF_003458715.1 Eubacterium sp. AF22-8LB | reverse complement strand
CTAAAATTGACCCCAAATTAGACCCCAAAAATAATGACCCCAATTAAAATTGGTTACCCTTTTTCTTTTGTAAAAACTTTTCAAATATCTGAAAATGCGGTATGATGTTTTCACAAACGGAGGTATTTAGAATGGATTATAAAGGAAAAATTGAAGCATCTATTCAAGAACATTTAGATGCATATATGGATATTGTAAAAACGCTTTATGATAATCCGGAAACAGGGTTTCAGGAATATGAAACACAAAAGGTTTTAGTGAAATATTTAAAGGATGCGGGCTTTGATGTAAAGGCTGGTGTTGTAATCGATACGGATTTTGTGGCTGAATACAAATCATGCAAAGAAGGTCCAACAATTGCATTTATGTGTGAATATGATGCATTACCAGAAGTAGGACATGGATGTGGACATAATTTAATTGCAGGAATTGGTATTGCAGCAGGTGAAGCTTTAAAGAGCGTTGTTGATGAAGTAGGTGGAACTGTTCGTGTCGTAGGTACGCCTGGTGAAGAAAACTTTGGTGGAAAAGTGAAAATGAGTGAAGCTGGTGTGTTTAATGATGTAGATGCAGCTTTAATGGTTCATCCGAGCACAGAAAATGGTGTAGGTTCTAGATCGTTAGCAATTTTACCAATTAAATATGAATTCTTTGGTAAGAATGCACATGGATGCCATCCACAAGATGGACATAGTGCATTGGATGCTGCTATTAGCACATATACACAAATTTCAATGTTACGCCAATTTGTTACTCCAGGATCATATATTCACGGAATTATTCGTGATGGTGGATTAGCTGCCAATGTAATTCCTGCGTATGCGAGCATGGAATATTATTTTAGAGCTACTACAATGGCATATTGTAAAGAAATTGCAGCTCGTGCAGAGGATTGTGTAAAAGGATCTTGTATTGCGAGTCAAACAACTTACAAAACAAGCATGTATGAATGTCCTTATGAGGATACAAAAATTAACTATACGCTAGCTGATATGCTGACAGAAAAATATAAAGAATTAGGTGTAGAGGAAGTGAATCCAGTTGATGAAGTACCATGTGGTTCTACGGATGTGGGAAGTGTAAGTTATGTTTGTCCTACAATTCAAGGTACTATCAAAATTGCGGATTGTTCAGTGGTTGGACATTCAAAAGAAATGGCTGCCGCAACAATTAGTAAGGATGGAAAAGCTGGATTAGTAACAGCGGCTACAGCTATTGCGTTGGTTGCGTTGGATTTAATTGTTAAACCAGAAATGTTAGAAAAAGCTAAAAAAGAATTTAATCAATAAATATTAAAGCTGGTTTCTTTGTAGAAATCAGTTTTTAATTTGCATAAATTAGTGATCTAAACATTATTTATTGACAAAATGTACAAGTAAATTAAAATCAAATATAGAACATATTTGGAGGTAATTAATGAAAGCTGCAATTTTTGATATGGATGGATTATTATTTGATTCAGAATTGATTTTTGATCGTGCATGGCAAATGAATGCCGATAATCATGGGTTTGTATTGGATCCTAAGATGCAAGAAGAATTAAGAGGCTGTTCAGGCGTTGTAATGAGAAATATTGTTAACCGGTATTTACCTAATCAAGATGCATTTGTTTTACAAAAGGAATTATTTGAGAATGCATTGTCTTTGGAAAGAGAATATGTTCCTATGAAGCCTGGTGTTTTTGAGATACTGGATTATTTTAAAAGTGAAGATTTTAAATTGGCTGTTGCGAGTAGTTCTCCACAAGATATGATTGAGAATAATTTAAGGGTGTCAAGACTTGAAACTTATTTTGATGTAATTGTGAATGGTTCAGAAGTGTCTAAGGGTAAACCCAATCCAGATATATTCTTACTAGCAAGTGAAAGGGTTGGGGTTTGTCCAGAGGAATGCTATGTTTTTGAAGATGCTAGAGCGGGGGTAGCGGCAGGAGTTGCTGCAGGATGCAAAACAATCATGATTCCGGATTTAGTAAAACCGACTATAATAGAAAAAGAAACTGCATATGGAATATATGATGATTTGAATTTGGCTTTAGAGGATATAAAGAAAAAACGTTAGTAAGTGGCTTTTAAAAAGTCACTTATTATTTTTAATAAAATG
>NZ_QRVI01000054.1 GCF_003458715.1 Eubacterium sp. AF22-8LB | reverse complement strand
TATAAATGTCAACTTAAAAATGTACAGTTTTGATCATTTAAGAATGTACAATATTGACCACATCAATACCTGTTGTAGTAGATGGTAAAGATGTGGTCTTTTATCTAATAAGACATCGAAAGTAATCTTTCTTCTATTTTTTGTAACCTTTTTAAAACCTGTTTATATGGCTTTCCTAGACTTTGTCCATCAACTATTTGATATGGACCGATATAATATTGTATTTCCTCTAGATAAACAGAATATAATTCACAATATGGTCTTGATGCATTTATTGGTTCGCACATCATAACACATTTTTTGTTTTCCATATTGATGTCGAATAGATAATAATAAGTGAATGTATCTTCGCTGAATAGAATTGCTCTAATATTGTCTTTTTTACCGTTTCTTGTTTTGTTCAAATATTCAATTAGTTTACTGTTCATTAATCATTGTTCTCCTTTTTAATTAAATGGTCTTTCAATCTGTAAGATCTGCCGCTGATTGAGATTACCTTAGCGTGATGTAAGATTCTATCTACAATCGCATTTGCGATAACTGGATCACCAAATATATCATCCCATTCACCAAAGTTTATGTTTGTTGTGATGATGGTACTTTTGTTCTCATATCTTCTGTCAATCAATTGAAAAAATAGCTTAGAGTCTTCTTTATCAATAGGAAGATACCCAAGTTCGTCTATAATCAATAATTTATATTTATTGAAATGCTTTAATCGATCGTCTAATCTATTTTCTAATTTTGCTTTTTTTAGCTGCATAATCAAATCATGACATTTAATAAAATATGTCGCATTTCTTTTCTTGGCAGAGGCAATACCTATAGCTGTCGCCAAATGTGTTTTACCTACACCAGATGGTCCTAGAAATACAATGTTTTCCTTTTTATCTATAAATCCCAATGATTCGAATTCTAATATTTGTGCTTTGTTTACTGATGGTTGGAAATCAAAGTCAAAATCTTTAATTTCTTTAATAAAAGGGAATGCTCCAACTTTGACCATTGCTTTGATTAGATTCGTTTTACGATGGTCCATTTCAACATCTGTAAGTCTTAATAATCCTTCCGTAAAACTTAATTCATTAGCTGTTATAAAATCTATTACTTCATCCAAGCTTTCACTTGCTTTTTTAAGTTTTAGATATTCTAGATTATCTTTTAATCTTTGATACGTACTAATCATTTATACATTTCTCCCAGTTCTTTTAAATTGTTTTCTGCAAATTCCTTGATGCTTTGACCACTTCTCATTAAAGAGTATTCAGCCTTCTCAAGCGCATGTTCTGCTAGTTCTATTTTCTTTACGTTATCTTTGCTTATTTGATGTATTACGATTAATTCTGTGTTATCATACACGTAAAGATAGTCATCGAAAGCCTGGGCATTAAGTACTTTGCCACAATATTTGATTGGAGTAGAATACTTCTTGCCACTATAACTCACAAATCCTTGCGAGTCGGCTTTAAGTGACAATTCTTTGATTTTATAAAGGCTTCTTATATTGTCTTGTGGTAAAGGTGATAAGAAGCCTTTTTCTTTTTGTAAGTGTAAGATCGGTATCTTACCAGTTTCGGAATGAAGTTTATTGTTTTCTCTGTCACATATCTTAGTGACCTGATTTCGTAATCCAACTAAATCCAATAAACCATTGTATGCGTATAATTCATCAAGTAATTTCATCGGAGCTTCCACCTTAGCTTTAACTTCAGGTTCACCTGCGATACATGGCTTCACTTCAAAACCATAATCTTTTGCGAATTGTGCGAATTTGTTGTTGATCTTACCTTTAGAATGCTCAGTCCTTGGATCATCCATGACAGTTTTCATATTGTCGGTTCTTAACGTTTTAGGAACACCACCAGCCATTTCAAAAGCTGTATCCAGATGATGAAACAAGACTGTCTGAGTTTTGCTCATGGATAAGAAATATATCTTAAATCTAGAAAACGAATAAACTAAGGCAAAAACATTCAATGTTACTAGCTCACCAGTCTTTAATGTAATAGTTAATTCTTCTTTCCAATCGAGCTGCGCTTCTTCACCCATTCCCGTTTGATATGTGATTATATGTGCTTTGCTTTTACAATCTCTCTTTACTCCATTTACGGTTCTGTTTGTCTTGCCATCAAAATACGATTGAAATTCATTTCTTTGTGATATCCATCTTCTAAAAGAAGATTGAGCGCAATTTAAGTCATGGTTGTCGACTAAGTACTGCCATAACACACGTTTATAGAAGAACACCTGAACATCTTGTTGATTGAGCAAGTAATCAATAACATCATAATATTCATCTATTTTACTACCTCTTTTTCGAGTATCACATTTCGAATAACCATCAATATATTTGCTGACAGTTCTACGATCGACACCAAGTTCTCTTGCGATTTCTGATTTATTCACTTTAATACTGCCTACCTCCTGTAATCGTCCCAATATAAAAAGATCATTTAAGGAACGTATTTCTACATTGTTGTTTACTTCTATGTTGATTAACACTTATATACCTCCTTGTAAACCTCAAGGATTATATCAAAGCGTAATCAGAAGTGTACATTCTTAAATGATCATTTATGTACATATTTAGATTATCATTTATA
>NZ_QRVI01000053.1 GCF_003458715.1 Eubacterium sp. AF22-8LB | reverse complement strand
TGTACCACTGGTGTAAATTTTCTCTTTTTGACTAGTCCTATTTATATGCTAACATCACAGCAACAAAGAGTGGCTATCGCAAGGGCTTTAAGCTATGATCCAAAAATTATCTTAGCCGATGAACCAACTGGAAATTTAGATCCGGATACGCGTGATGAAATTATGGATATTTTTGATGATTTAAAACAACAAGGAAAATGCATTATTATTGTCACTCATTCAAAAGAAGTGGCAAAAAGAGCAGATAAAATTTATACATTATAAGAAAGAAAGCGTAGGATGAAATTCCTGCGCTTTTACTGTAATATATACATATTTTCTTCAATTAATCGAATCACTTTTCGTACAAACTGCACACTTACTAAATCGTTGACTTTATGACCCGTCGTTTCTAACTCGCTAATTTCAATAATGGGTAAAGAATATTTGTCTAATTCTTCTTTTTTAATAGGTGTATGAAACGTATGTCCACAATTTAAATCATAGAACAAGTAATAGTGATATATTGGTTCATCCTTAAGTTCAATATCTCCAAAGTACACAATAGAATAATCATCATCCATATACTGTCCTTCATAATAGAATTGCTTCTTATACTTTTTGTACTCCTCTGTCTCATAACTGTAGATTCTTTCTGTTTCATAGCCAATGAATTCTTTATGGATACAAACCGGTGTCAAAATCTTCAACAATGTATCTTTCATTCGATACATCTCTAGTTTCTTTTCCCTAGCTCCATCAATAAACCTAGAATTATCCACGTAGTAATGTCCTCTCGAATAAACTCTTTGTTCCCTTTCTTTATCTCGATAGTTTTTGGCTCGTTTATTCACACTGTACAAACAATCCGCTAACATTTGTTTGGTGATAATATGATTTGAAAGATTATCACTATATTCTTTTGGTGTTTTCATATTTGTCCTCCATTTTCGTATAATATTCAAATCTATAATCTGTATTTGAGAACAAATATTTGCACATTTATTATAGCATTAATAATCACTTCTTAGAGATAAATAAATCTATTGACAATTTTGCACGATTTTAACATTATTTTCACTACTATTGATATTTCTGCGCAATATTGACATTATTTTCAGTGACATTGACATTTATGTATTAAAAATAGCGACTTTTGCCGCTATTTTTTTAGTACAGATTCAATTGTTTGTAGTAAAGATTGGATTTCAATCGGTTTTGCGACATGTTCACTCATACCTGCTTCTAAACAATCCTTACGATCTTCTTCAAAGGCATTGGCCGTTAGGGCAATGATTGGAAGTTGACTTCGATTGTTAGGTAAAAAGCGTATAACTTTGCAAGCTTCAAATCCATTCATTCTCGGCATTTGAATATCCATTAATATACAATCGAAACAATCTACCGCTTTTTCTTTCACTAAAGTAACTGCTTCTAATCCATCTTTAGCACGCATAACTTTAAGGCCTTTATCTTCAAGTAGTGTTTGGGCAATTTCGGCATTTAAATCATTGTCTTCTACAAGAAGTATGTGTTTTCCCGTAAGATCAATTTCTTTATCATCCACTTCTTTGACCTCTTGTTCTTCTATGATATATCGATGAGGAAGACTTACAACGACTGTTGTTCCCTTACCTTCTTCACTTTCGATACTTATAGTTCCATGCATTAGATTCACCAATTTTTTAACGATTGGCATACCTAGTCCTGTTCCTAAGACTCCAGATTCGCTAGATGTTCTTTGTCTTGTGAACGATTCAAAGATATGCGGTAAATATTCTTTAGATATACCAATACCCGTATCTTGAATAATTGCTTTGTAGTCAGAAAGACCTTTTTCTCTTTCAATTTCTTCTAAAGAAAAAGAAATGGTTCCACCCTCATTTGTATATTTAATGGCATTACTCATTAAGTTCACATAGATTTCTCTGATTTTTAAAGAATCCGTTAAAATCATATTGTGCTGAATATTTACTGAATAATTCAATGTCTGATTCTTTTGACGAATATCCGACTCAAAGAATTGTAGAAGATTATCAATGGATGTATAAATATCCCATGGTTTCTCTTTCAATTCCTCTTTTCCACTTTCAATTTTAGACATCTCCAAAATATTATTGATCAAAGAAAGTAAATATTGACTGGATTCATCAATTTTATCCAAATAGTCTCTAGAAACTTCTTGATCATCCCAATGTGCTTTCATCAATTCACTAAAGCCAATAATCGCATTTAATGGCGTTCTTAAATCATGAGACATATTAAATAAGAAAGCACTCTTGGCTTCACTTCCTTCTTTGGCTTGTTCTAAAGCCTTTTTCAACATAACCATATTTGAAATATCTAAAAATACTGTAATGATAATGCGTTCTCCATTTGGATATCTAAATACTTTTGACTTTGCGAGTACTTGTGCCTCATATTCTTCTCTAGGATGAATAACCACTTCAAAGTCAACCGAACCATCGTGTGTTCTTAATGCGATCAAACGATCATTTGTGGTCGCATCTGGATATTCAAAGTTCTTAAAAATGGAATGCATCTTACTCTGTGCATCTTTTAAATCATCTATATGAAATATCTTTAAGGCTTGGTACTATGTCAAGAAAAAGGACTCATAAAATAGATAAATTTTAAATTTTAATGCT
>NZ_QRVI01000052.1:632-2987 GCF_003458715.1 Eubacterium sp. AF22-8LB | reverse complement strand
CAGATATTCTATCAGATTTTAAAAAGACTGTCGACAGTCACTTTGTCAACAGTCTGAAAGCTCCCATTGGGAGCTTTAGAAACAGCAATAAGAGAAAAGGGAATAAGATATGAATAAGTGTTTAGCTGTTTTCTGTTTATATATTAAACAATAATACTTAAATTAAGCTTAATCTTCTAAACGTGATAATAAAATCATTAATCCAGCTGAAACCGTGTTGATTGGATCATCCGTAACAAAGATTGGACAGCCTACTGTATTTTGCAGATATGCAGGTAGTCCTTTCAATAACATAGAACCGCCGCAACAAATGATTCCGCGTGTCTTTACATCTTGTTGTGCTGTAAGTGGTAAGCTGGATAAAAATTGTAAAATCCAGTTTGACCATTGTTGAACAAGAGGTGCTAAAATACCGACAACTTGATTTTCATTGATCGTAATTGATTTTAATACGTGTGTATTTCGGTCCATTCCAACAACTTCAATTGATTTTGGATTTTGTTGGACCATAACTTGTCCTATTTTACGTTTGATTTTTTCGACTTGTTTGGAAGATGCGTTTATATTATATGAATGGAATAGCCAATTCTTTAAGGTGCTGTTGATTGTAACTCCGGAGATATTGCAGCGAGATTTCTTTTCCATTTTTCCATTCATAAATAATGCGATGTCGCAATTGGATGATCCAATATTTAATACGCAGCTTGCGACGGGTAAGAATAAATCTAATTTTGCACCAATAGCGGCAATCCAGATTTCTTGTTCAAAATAAACGCGATAGGCTCCAAGCTCTTCAAGGTGTTCTTTTAATATATCGCAAGATTCTTTGCTGAAGCTAGTTGGGTAGCTGACTAATAAAATTGTTTTTTGAAACATGCGAAAAGCTTTGTGTTCATAAAGTAATTGGTCTAATAGTATGTCAAGAACATCAAAGTTGATTGGATTTTCGCGTAATGGAGATATGATTCTTACATTTGAATCCATTGTTCCAATTAAATCTTTGGCATCTTCGCCAATGCCTAAAACGTGGTTTTGATTATCCAGTGCAACCATGCAAGGCTCATTATATAGTAATCCATCTTCTTGCGTACAAAGTCGTATGTAGTTTGTACCTAAATCAATTCCCATACGGATCATATGATCCCTCCTTAATCCCATATATGACTTTATTTTACACCAGGATAAATTGTGATACAATAAGCATGCATTCCTACATATACAAATGAATAAAATTGAAACTATCAAATTATATAATATAAAAGAAACGTCCTTATTGGTTGTATTGGATTCTATAGAATTAGAAAAGACGATGGGGTATCATGATTTATTTTTATTGTGGACGCCGAATTTTAAAAAGATGGGTATTCCGATTTATTTGATATTTCCGGATTCAAAGGAGAAACTTCATAAATCAAATCAAATATATAATATGTATATTCATTATGTTTCGGATCCAATCTTAATAGATCGGTTAAATTGTACGAAAGAGAAGTTTGTTTTTGGAAAAAAATATAATGTAATTTTTCCGAGAATGTATGTTGTTCATGATCATTATTTGAGTTTTGAACAAAAAAGAATAAATAATGAGATGATAAAAAAGCTTTATATAAAGGCAATTGAAATAAAATTTGAAAAATTCATAAAAAAAATTAAAAATTCCGTTGACATCCCAAACATCCTTTGGTAATATAAATGAGCGCAAACGAGTTTGCAGCAAAAAAAACATGGAGGTTTAGCTCAGTTGGGAGAGCATCTGCCTTACAAGCAGAGGGTCAGCGGTTCGAGTCCGTTAACCTCCACCATATGATGGAGAAGTAGCGAAGTGGCTAAACGCGGCTGACTGTAACTCAGTTCCTTTCGGTTCGGCAGTTCGAATCTGTCCTTCTCCACCACTTATTGGGGTATAGCCAAGCGGTAAGGCACAGGACTTTGACTCCTGCATTTCCCTGGTTCGAATCCAGGTACCCCAGCCATTATTTGTTGCAGGTGTAGTTCAATGGTAGAACTTCAGCCTTCCAAGCTGACTACGTGAGTTCGATTCTCATCACCTGCTCCATTTATTTTAATCCCTTTGTATGGCAAGTTTTGGAGGTTTAGCTCAGTTGGGAGAGCATCTGCCTTACAAGCAGAGGGTCAGCGGTTCGAGTCCGTTAACCTCCACCATTTAAATGCCGACTTAGCTCAATTGGTAGAGCAACTGACTTGTAATCAGTAGGTTGTGGGTTCAATTCCTATAGTCGGCACCACTTGTGACCCGTTAGCTCAGTTGGTAGAGCATTTGACTTTTAATCAAAGGGTCGGGCGTTCGAATCGCCCACGGGTCACCACTTATATTTGCAGGTGTAGTTCAATGGT
>NZ_QRVI01000052.1:0-622 GCF_003458715.1 Eubacterium sp. AF22-8LB | reverse complement strand
AGTTCAATGGTAGAACTTCAGCCTTCCAAGCTGACTACGTGAGTTCGATTCTCATCACCTGCTCCATTTTATTTATAACAATCTTGTGATTGTTCTTTTTTTTAAAAGCTGGAGAAGTAGCGAAGTGGCTAAACGCGGCTGACTGTAACTCAGTTCCTTTTGGTTCGGCAGTTCGAATCTGTCCTTCTCCACCACTTGAATGTAACGCAACTTGAAAAAGTTGTGTTTTTTTTAAATTAGGCTTGGATATTCTAAGCTTTTTTGTTAAAATGGTAGATGGCATTTTATGCCTAACATCATTTCATTTTTTGATAGAAGGAGGAGTGTAGGATTCATGGCTAAACAAGATATGATCGAAATTGATGGTATCGTAGTTGACACTTTACCCAATGCAGCTTTTAAAGTTAAATTGGAAAACGGACACGAAATTCTAGCTCACGTTTCTGGTAAAATCCGTATGCATCACATTCGCATTTTACCAGGTGATCGTGTTACCGTTGAAATTTCACCATATGACTTAACACGTGGGCGTATTACATTTAGACGCAAATAAGGAGACGATTAAAGATGAAAGTAAGACCATCTGTTAAACCAATCTGCGACAAGTGTCGAGTAATTCGAC
>NZ_QRVI01000051.1 GCF_003458715.1 Eubacterium sp. AF22-8LB | reverse complement strand
TTGTACCACTGGTGTAAATTTTCTCTTTTTGACTAGTCCTATTTATATGCTAACATCAGTTCTTTCACTGTATATGCGAATACACCACATGGTAGTTCATCCAAGATTTCCTTATAGTAATCGTTTTGAGCTTCATTTTGATTACGAAGCTTTACATTTGTTTCTGCAAGATAGGATTCAACGATCTTATCCTTCTCCAAACGTACAATATCACTGATATCCTGATGGATACCGGCAATCGAACCATCTTCCATTTTCTTACCTGAACAACGAATCATCATAACCCCTTTTTCAGGATGTAAAAACCGATACACTATTTCCGTTCTTTCTTCGCTTAGTTTTCTTACGTATTCTCCAAATTGCTCTTGATCTTCAGGATGTACATGTGATAAATGAAATTTTAAGCATGCTTGTGCATCCATTTCTTTTGATACACCAATCAAATTTAAGAAACAATCATCCCCATACAATTGATTCCCATCTAATTTCCATAATCCAATTGAGTTCTCTTTTAAAACTTGATTCATTATTTTGTCCATACGATTATTATATCTAATAATGATAGCGTTCTCAATGAAAGGGCAGAAAAAAGTATTATAGAAATATAAAATTGTGTTATTATTATAAAAATATTTTTTTGAAAAGGAAGTGAAATATATGCGTGTAGTAATTAAAGTAGGTACAAGCACTTTGGCATACGAAAATACAGGTCTTTTGCACATTCGTAGAATGAAACAGTTATGCGAAGTATTAAGCGACATCAAGAATGCAGGACATGAAGTCATTCTTGTATCAAGTGGAGCCATCGGCATGGGCATGGGAAAATTAGGTTTAGATTCTAAGCCGCAGGATCTTCCTGGAAAACAAGCTTGTGCAGCCATTGGACAATGTGAATTGATGTATACATATGATTCCTTGTTCTCACAATATAATCATATTGTTGGTCAAATTTTAATTACTAAGGCGGATATTGAAAATAACGATCGAAAAACAAACTTCATCAATACTATGGAACATTTATTAAAAAGAAATGTACTACCTATTGTGAATGAAAATGATACAATTGCGACTGAAGAAATCGTAATTGGAGATAATGATAATTTGGGTGCTATTCTAGCTAAGAACATTCATGCCGATTTATATATCATCTTATCGGACATCAATGGATTGTATGATGATGACCCTCATAAGAATGAAAATGCGAAATTAATTCCAGTAGTTTATGAATTGGATGATAAGATTTTAAGCTTTGGACAAGGCGTCAATTCCTATGTCGGTACGGGTGGTATGAAGACAAAGTTAGAGGCTGCCAAAACATGTATGGATGCAGGACTAGATATGATTATTACCAATGGTCAAAAGCCAGAAGCTTTATATTCTATTTTAGATAATGAAAGTATGGGTACTCGCTTTGTAGCCAAGAAAGGAGCATAATATGACAACTATACAAATCATGGAAAATGCCAAGGCTGCCACTCAATCATTGATGTTGTGTGATGAAACAAAGAAGAATGAAATCTTAGAATCTATGGCACAATCTTTATTAGCTCATAAAAAAGATATTTTAAATGCGAACAAAATCGATTTAGAAAAAGCTGTAGTAAGTGATGTCATGAAAGATCGCTTGAAGTTAAATAATCAAAGATTGAATGATATGGCTCAAGGCATTTTAGATGTTGTCAAATTAAAAGATCCAACTGGAAAAGTATTGAATGAAAGAACATTAGAGAATGGTCTAGTTGTTCAAAAAGTAAGTGTACCATTAGGTGTCATTGCGATTATTTATGAAAGCAGACCCAATGTCACAAGTGATGCAGCTACTTTATGCATCAAAAGTGGAAACACTTGTATTTTAAGAATTGGTAAGGAAGCCTGGAATAGTGCCAATGCGATTGTACAAGCACTACAAGAGGGCATTCAAAAATGTGATATAAATCCAAATATTGTTCAATTGATTCAGGATACAACACATCAAAGTGCCAATGAATTAATGGAGGGCGTAGGCTATATTGATCTATTGATTCCTAGAGGTGGAAAAAATTTAATTTCACGTTGTGTAGAGCATGCCAAAGTGCCATGTATTCAAACGGGTACAGGTATTTGTCACATTTATGTGGATGATGAAGTTGATCAAGATATGGCTGTAAAAGTCATTGAAAATGCGAAATGTTCAAGACCAAGTGTTTGTAATGCAGAAGAAGTTTTATTAGTGAATTCGAAAGTGGCCGATGAATTCTTACCAAAGTTAAAGAAACAACTAGATACATATCCAGTTGAATTAAGATTGGATGATAGAGCACAAAAAATCATTGATGGCACAAAAGCTACAGAACTAGATTTCGATACCGAATTTCTAGATTATATTCTAGCTATTAAAATTGTAGATTCTGTAGAAGAAGCCATTGAACATATTTCAAAGCATTCAACAAAACATAGTGAATCCATTCTAACTACAAATAAAGAACATGCCAGATTATTCACTCAATCTATAGATAGTGCAGCCGTTTATGTGAATTGTTCCACACGCTTTACGGATGGCGGTCAATTTGGCTTAGGTTGTGAGATTGGCATTTCCACACAAAAGCTTCATGCCAGAGGTCCTATGGGACTTGAAGAATTAACCACATATAAATACATAGTCCAGGGTAACGGACAGATTCGATAAACAAAAACAGGCAATTTAGAAGTTGCCTGTTTTTTATTTTCGTTATCATCTAATTCTTTTGTCCGTAATAACTCTCAATACTATATTCAGACCATTTTAAATACATTTCTTGATAGTTTTGTTTAATAAATTCTTGAATTTTTCTAATTTCTCTATCATTAAGAATTCCACGATTTTGTAGAACTGTATCTCCATTATCCTTCACAAAAAATTTTGCGGATCCTGATTCAGTAAGTTTACGATCACTCGCATGAACATGCATGCATTCAATTACGCAATATGATGTAAAATATAAATAATATCCTGCTATTTTAAACTCATAATATTTCGGCATTTCATTCCTCCATAAACTTACGATTTTTTTCAAGGTAATTTATCACAATACGAATTTCAATATCATCCATACTTGTTTCCAACACTTTTCCATCCAACGAAAGAACTGTAGCTCGATCAGGTCGATTTAAATTCAACACTCTGTATCCTTCTTTACAACGTTTAAATGCATACCCATTCACTATCATGTCTGCCTCATCTGCAATTATTTTAATATCTATCATTTGCAACCTTCACTCCTTTAATTTGTTTACAAAACTCATCTGTATCAAAATATAGATTTTTTAAAATAGGAATAAGATCAATATACTCTTCTTCCGGCTGTTCATTATGTTTATATTTTGCCATTACAACTAAATACCCATTATCCCATTCTTTTACTTCAGTGTAATACTCTAAAGAATATGGTGCTACAAAGCGAATTACATGATTGCCAAATTGAAATTTCGTATAGTTTTTTTCGTTACTTAAAACGGCTTCGTTCATCATAATATCGCCTCCTCATCATCCAAATTATACGTTTATCTTAAATGTATTTCAACAAAATGAATTTATAATCTAATGCGCAAGATTTCAACTTACTGCCTACTTTCTAAAATCTACTAAGCACTTATAAAAGGCACAAGATAAAATGATTTCAATAGTAATCTTCCAGAAGCATCGTTCTTTTTAAAATCTTCCTCATAAAGAGTAATAATCTGTCTTTTAACCATATCAATTTCTGAAAAGTTTTTCCCAGCCACATATGCTTCTACAGCCTGAGGCATACCACCAACAGCCATATATATTCTTAAATCTCTCATTAACTTTCGATTGGTTGCCTGCCCTATTGGTGAACCACTATCATATATCTGATTTAACAGTCTCTGACTATTTCCCGTGACATCACAAAATTCTTCATAGTCCATTGGGTACACCTGAATTTTCATTTCTTCAAAGTCATTCTATATAATTTATTCCGTTTCTTCAATGTATCACGTTGGTACTATGTCAAGAAAAAGGACTCATAAAATAGATAAATTTTAAATTTTAATGCTT
>NZ_QRVI01000050.1 GCF_003458715.1 Eubacterium sp. AF22-8LB | reverse complement strand
GTGCTCATCTATATTACCAAATACTTTATTCTTTGTAAACCCCTTTTTTAAAAAAATTTAAAAAAAAGAAAAGGATACTCTTTCAAGCATCCTTCAAATTCTACTGAGCATCTTCAATTGCGCTGATTTTTGCAATTCTACCTTTATGTCTTTCGCCCTCACTAAATGGAGTATTCAAGAACGTATGCACAATATCTTTACACGTTTCAATACCTGTTGTTCTTTGTCCCATACTTAACATATTTGCATCGTTATGTTCACGTGTTAAACGAGCCATTGTCACATCTGTACATAAAGCACAACGAATTCCTTTCACTTTATTTGCAGCAATCGAAATTCCAATTCCTGTACCACACATAACAATTCCTTTATCTACTTCTTTATTAACAACTAAATCCGCACATGCTTTTGCCATATCAGGATAATCAACACTATTTGTATCATGACAGCCACAGTCAATGACTTCGTGTCCTTCATCAATTAACATTTGTTTGATTTCTTCTTTATAAGTATATGCACCATGATCACATGCCATACCAATTTTCATTATCTTGTCCTCCTAAACACCTTTAATATATTTTACAACGATTCTAACTTTGCGTAAAGCACACTAGCTTTTTGCATCAAAAGATTTTCTACAAGAAGGACAATGAACCTCAATTTTCCCTTTTTTCTTAGGTACACGAATCATCTGTGCACATTCAGGACAAACTAAATATTTATATTGTTTATCCTTTAAATTCTTATATATTGCCTGTACATGATGTACAGTTTTTGCCTGCACACGAATGAATTTTTGGTTTTCAATAGATCGAGCTACGTAATTTTTTGAAAACGCGCGATACAAATAAAGGAATAAAGTTAAATAGAACAATACATAAATAACTATATTCCTTTTGAAGAATAGACTTAATATCAATAAGAATATTTCACAATAAAATATAAATTGATTTAATTTATCTGTTCCATATCTTCCCTGCATAAAACGATATAATTTTTCTTTCATAATTCATCACCGTATTCAATAATATCATACATTTTTTCCTCTATCCATGATCATTTTACGCATATTTGTTCACAATATATAGCTTAAAAATAAGATTATTTACATTTTTTCATTTTTTTATGAAACATTTTCAAATTTTGTGCTATAATCAACCCGTATTAATTAAGGGAGGACTTAAAATGAAAGACCTAGAGCAATTATATGAAACTGTAAAAAAACGTAATCCAAATGATAAAGAGTTTCTTCAAGCTGTTGAAGAAGTCTTTGAATCATTAAACGTCATCGCGCAAGTACACCCAGAAGAACTTGATGATGATGTACTAGAACGATTTGTAGAACCTGAAAGACAAATCGTATTCCGTGTTCCTTGGGTTGATGATAACGGCAAAACACAAGTCAATCGTGGTTACCGTGTTGAATTCAACTCTGCCATTGGTCCTTATAAAGGAGGTTTAAGATTTCATCCATCTGTAAACATCAGCATCATCAAATTTTTGGGGTTTGAACAAGTTTTAAAAAATTCATTAACAACACTTCCTATGGGAGGCGGTAAAGGTGGATCTGATTTTGATCCAAAAGGAAAAAGTGATCGCGAAGTTATGCGTTTCTGCCAAAGCTTCATGAGTGAATTATACCGCCACATTGGACCAAACACAGATGTTCCTGCCGGAGATATCGGTGTTGGAGGACGTGAAGTCGGATATTTATTCGGACAATATAAACGTTTAAAAAATGAATATAGCGGAGTATTAACAGGAAAAGGATTAACATTCGGTGGATCTTTAATTCGTACAGAAGCTACTGGATATGGTCTATGTTACTTTACTCAAGCTTTATTAAAAGATAACGGAACTAGCTTTGAAGGTAAAACAGTTACTATTTCAGGAAGTGGTAACGTAGCCATCTATGCTTGTGAAAAAGCAACACAGCTTGGAGCTAAAGTTGTAACTATGTCAGATTCAAACGGATTCGTCTATGATCCAGAAGGAATCGATTTAGCACTTGTTAAAGATATTAAAGAAGTTCGTCGTGGACGTATTAAAGAATATGTAGAAGGAAGACCAAACGCTACTTATACACCAAATGCTCGTCCATGGTCAGTTGCATGTGATATTGCTCTTCCATGTGCTACTCAAAATGAACTTGATTTAGAAGATGCAAAAGCATTAGTAGCAAATAAAGTATTTGCAGTATGCGAAGGTGCTAACATGCCAACTACACCAGAAGCAATCCACTATCTAATGAAAAATGGTGTATTCTACGCTCCAGGTAAAGCAAGTAACGCAGGTGGTGTTGCATGTTCAGGTCTTGAAATGTCACAAAATGCTCAGCATTTATCTTGGACTGCAGAAGAAGTTGACCAAAAAATTGAAAATATCATGGTTAACATCTTCGAAACATGTCGTGACACTGCAAAAGAATATGGACATGAAAAAGAATATGTAGTTGGAGCTAATATTGCCGGCTTCTTAAAAGTGGCTAAAGCAATGAAAGCTCAAGGTACTGTTTAATAAAATAAAAGCCGATATCGGCTTTTATTTTTTGTGATTTTGCATTATTATCTTTAAGGAAAAAGGTTGTGATTATTATATGAAACGAGCAAAACAAACATCCGAATCCATTGAGTTAGGTATTATTTTAGCTTTATCCGGAGGATTTATGGATGCATATTCTTATTTGGCTAGAGGTCACGTTTTTGCAAATGCACAGACAGGAAACATGTTATTGTTTGGAGTTAATCTAGCAAGCGGACAATTTCAAAATGCACTTCACTATTTATGTCCTGTGCTTGCTTTTGGTTTTGGAATCTTTTTAGCTGAATTTATACATTTTCAAAAAATTCAAAAAGTACATTGGCGTCAATTGATTCTTTTAGTTGAAATCATCATTTTATTCAGCGTAGCATTTATTTCATTTGAACAAAACTTATTGGCAAACTCCCTTACTTCCTTTGCATGTGGAATGCAGGTGCAAGCCTTTCGCAAAATACATGGGAAAGGATATGCCACAACAATGTGCATTGGTAATTTAAGAACAGGTACCCATGAACTCTGTAATTTTCTTTGCACAAAAAAAGTCCAGCATCTACAAAGTGGGCTTCTTTATTACTTAATTATTCTATCATTTATTTTAGGTGCCATCCTTGGAAACTTCTGTATTCAAAGCTTCTCTTTAAAAGCCCTATGGATCAGCGTAGCACTTTTAATTGTAGCCTTTGTTCTGATGTTTATTGACCGTGAAAAAGATGAGGCTTTTCAATAAGCTTGAATTCTCTATCATAATCAATCCTTGTGATTGAACAATTTGGAACTAAAATTGCTGTAGTTGGTTTTTCATGAATAAATCCTGGACATAATGCATTAACAATATGCTTTATCGCTGAACCATGAAACACAACTAACACATTCGCATTCGGATATTCGGATGCGATTTTTTTTAACTCATTAAAAACGCGTTCAATTACATCACTATGGTTTTCTCCTCCACAAAAACGATATCCATCCGGATAACTCACTCCATCTTTAAAAATATCTTCTGACTTTTCAGCTTCAAAATCCCCAAAGCTTTGTTCCTTTAACTTCTTTGTAGGAATAATATCTACATTTCTACCCTCTAAAATATAATTCGCAGTATCTATTGCTCTTTCACTTGTTGAACAAAAACATACATCAAAATTAACATTCTTTATTTCTTTACCTAATTGTTTAGCTTGAGAAACACCTAAATCCGTCAATGGTGAATCACACCACCCTTGAATACGACCTTTTTTGTTAAACATAGTTTCTCCGTGTCTAATAATATAAAAATGTGTCATATATATACCTTCCTTTTGAATCATTATAATCCATTTCAGTTAGATATCAATAACTATTTTACATTGTAAAGAAATTTTGATTTTGATAAGATAATCACGTTCATAAGGGAGTAGTTATCTTACATTAGTAAGTATTTAAGTCAACATACTGATCATTCGATCTGGCTTATTGTAAAAAACAAGACTTATGCGAAGAAAGACATCTTTTTTCGTATAAGCCTTTTTTGTTTTTAGGAGGAATATATGGATTTTGTAACTATTTTATTCATTGGAATCGGCTTATCAATGGATGCCTGTGCCGTATCCCTGGCAAAAGGTATGAGTCTTAATGAAAATAAAATAAAAGAATATGCATTGATACTAGCTTTTGCATTTGGCTTTTTCCAAGCCCTCATGCCCGCTATTGGTTATTTTGCAGGAAGCCACTTTGCAGAATACATTCAATCTATTGATCATTGGATTGCCTTTATCCTACTTGGTTTTATTGGTATCAATATGATTCGAGAAGGAAAAGAAGAAAAACAAGAGGATACAAAAATCCATAGTATATCTGTAAAAGACATCTTTCTATTAGCTATCGCAACTAGCATTGATGCTCTTGCAGTTGGTGTTAGCTTCGCCTTTTTAAAAGTGAATCTTCTATCCGCTATTATTACAATTGGAATCACAACCTTTATTCTTTCCTTTATAAGTGTATTATTTGGAAAAAAATTAGGCAGTTTATTTGAAAAATATGCAGAATATCTAGGAGGAACTATCCTAATTTTATTAGGCTTTAAAATACTGATTGAACATCTATTCTTTTAAAAAACAGACTTCACATGAAGTCTGTTCAGATTGTTGACAAAAGCCTATACCTTTTCGTAAGGACATAGGCTTTTTATTGTATA
>NZ_QRVI01000005.1:246-111385 GCF_003458715.1 Eubacterium sp. AF22-8LB | reverse complement strand
AGATATTCTATCAGATTTTAAAAAGACTGTCGACAGTCACTTTGTCAACAGTCTGAGACGGGAAAATTAATTTCCCGTCTTTATTTCTTCCATTTTGTCATCTAATACTTTACATATCTTTGCACATTCTAATAATTCTTTATCAATTTCATCTAATCTATCCTTAGATAGATTTTTCTTGTAGCGAATTTTATGCTCTAGACTCGCCCAAAAATCCATCGCAATGGTTCTAAATTGTACCTCTACTTTGACCCATTTTTTTTCATCTGATAAAAAGATTGGTATTTCAATAATAAGATGAAGACTACGATATCCATTTTCTTTTGGATTCTTAATATAATCCTTTTTTTCTATCAAACGAACATCATCTTGGTTGAGAAAGGAATTGGCTAAAGAATAGATATCTTCAGTAAAAGAACATACTATACGAACACCAGCAATATCGAATAGATTGTTTTCGATATTAGGAATTGTTAGTGGAAGATTCTTTTTTTGAAGCTTCTTTAAGATACTCGATTGTGATTTAATTCGTGTATGAATTGACTCAATGGGATTACGATCATAAAATAAGGAAAATTGTTCATTAAGAACTTTAAATTTTGTTTCTACTTCCATAAGAGCACAATTATAATATGTCATCATTTGACGATAGGGTAATGTGCTTTCTTCTACAAAATCTGTAAAAGCATCAACTAATTTTAAATTTGCCATAACTACTCCTTAAAGGATACTTCAATAGTATACTCGTCTGTATCTGGAATAATGGAAATAATATCCTTAACACTTTTCTTAGTATTTTCTTGAGCTGTTTTCATTAATCCTTTTTTCTTGGCTTCAGATAAAGCTGTTTCTTTTTGCTCTACCGCGAATTTTTTATAATCATTGACACTAATTGGATTAAATATGTTTTTTGTTTCATCATAGACTTCAATACTTGATTCATCAATTGAATTAGAAATAACGGTAGGTTTGTCTACTGTGACGTAGATTGTAGAATCTTTAATATCTACTTTTGCCTTTGACAAATCTGTACCAAGTTGAATTTCTCCTTCAAATGTTAAAATGAAATTTTTATTTGTTAAAGGAATCGACCATCCATTTAATGAAAGTGAATTTTCGAATTTTCCTACTTTTGCATAATGATATTTTGTGGTTACTAAATCACTCGCTTGTTCGATTCTATTCTGAATTAATGTCGATGTGATTTCTGGTTCTGTTTGTTTATTCGCAAAGAACATACCGCCTACAAAGGCAATTAAGATAAAGACAACAATAAATAAAACTTTCTTTAAATTTTTCATAAGTTACCTCCTTGTTAAAATTGTATCATAAATGAATAAAATAAATAAACTGACATACATAATGTCAAATTATTGCGTATAGTAAAAATACGAGTGGATCGAATATATGATATAATGGATATCGTGGAGGGTTTTCATGACTAAAATAGAATTTCAAAAGGCTTGTTTAGAAGCTGGTATCCAATTAAATGAAGAACAAATGAATCAATTTGTAAAATATATGCAACTTCTTGTTGAATGGAATGAGAAGATGAATTTAACTGCAATTACGCAGGAAGAAGAAGTGTGGGAGAAACATTTTTATGATTCTATCATGCCTTTTTCAAATATTGATTTTGAAACAATGTGCGATATTGGATCAGGTGCCGGTTTTCCGGGAATTCCTGTAAAGATTGCGTTTCCACATGTTCATATGACTTTGGTGGAGCCTTTACAAAAGCGCTGTCGTTTTCTAAATGAAGTGAAAACTCAATTGAATTTAAGCAATTTAGATATTTTGAATGTGCGAGCAGAGGATTTGGCAAAAGAAAAGCGTGAATGCTTTGAAGTTGTGAGTGCGCGTGCCGTTGCAAAATTATCGATTTTATTAGAACTTTGCGTGCCACTTGTGAAAATGAATCATACTATGGTAGCACTAAAAGGAAAAAATGGGCATGAGGAGCTTTTAAACGCACAAAAAGCCATTGATATATTGGGTGTTGAATTAATAGATGAAGAGAAATTCATGATTGAGGAAGATGCAACACGCATTAATTTATATTTTAAAAAAGTAAAACATACGCCTAATAAATATCCAAGAGCGTATGGTCAAATCAAGAAAAAGCCTTTGGAGGGTTGAATATGGGAAAAGTAATAGCAATTTCGAATCAAAAAGGTGGTGTCGGTAAAACGACTACATCTATAAATTTAGCAAGTGGACTTGCACATGTAGGTAAAAAAGTATTATTGATTGATTTTGATTCACAGGGAAATGCTTCACAGGGTTTAAATGCGAATCAGAATAATTCTCAAGCAACAATTCATTCTGTTTTAATGGAAGGTGTTCCGATTCAGCAAGCAATCGTTCCTAAAATGAATCCAAGAATCGATATTGTTCCTGCAAATATCAATTTAGCAGGTGCCGATTTGGATATGGATAAAATGGAAGCAGGAAAAGAAGAATTGTTAAAAAAGGCAATTGCGCCAATTCGTGATCAATACGATTATATTATTATTGATTGTCCACCATCACTTGGATTATTAAATACGAATGCACTAACAGCAGCAGATAGTATTCTAATTCCTGTACAATGTGAATATTATGCATTGGAAGGAGTAACTCAGTTATTGATTACAATTCGTTTAGTACAAAGAACAAGTAACCGTAATCTTAAAATTGAGGGTATCCTTTTGACTATGTTTGATATTCGTACAAGATTGAGTGTTGAAGTGTCCCAAGATGTTCGTCAGACTTTTGGAAAGCTTGTTTATCAGAATTCTATTCCAAGAAACGTAAAATTGTCGGAAGCACCTAGCCGCGGCTTATCTATTTTTGAGTATGATCCTAAAAGTACAGGAGCTAAGGCATATGCTGGTTTAACGGAAGAAGTATTAAAGCGCAACTCAAAGGAGGCGTAGTTTATGGAAAACAAAAACAATGCTCGATTAGGAAAGGGCTTATCTAGCATTTTTGGACAGGATGTTTCTAAAGTATTAGATGATATTCAGAATGGAGATATGGAAGTCGAGAGCCAGGAACAATCAAAGATTCCTGTCGATGAAATTCGTCCCAATCCATATCAGCCACGTAAAGTGTTTGATGAGGATGCTCTAAAAGAATTAAGTTCATCAATCAAGCAGCATGGAGTATTTACGCCAATTCTAGTTAAAAAGAGCATTCAAGGATATGATTTGATTGCCGGTGAAAGAAGACTTCGAGCTTCAAAATTAGCTGGATTAAAGGATATCCCAGCCATCATTGTTGATTTCGATGATCAGGAAATGATGGAAATTGCGTTGTTAGAAAATATTCAACGTGAAGATTTAAATGTAATCGAAGAGGCGAAGGCCTATGAAAAATTGATTCAGAGATTAAACTATACACAAGAGCAATTGGCTCATCGCGTAGGAAAATCACGTGAACATATTACGAATTTACTGCGTTTATTAAAACTTCCAGAAGATGTTCAAGAATATGTTGTAAATAAGCAATTGAGTATGGGGCATGTCCGTGCCTTATTAGGATTAAAAACGGAAGCAGGTATGCGTAAAGTCGCAAAGCAGGCTATAGACCAAGGGTTATCTGTACGTAAAGTTGAACAGATTGTTAAGGATATCAACAACAAGAAAACGGTTGAAAAACCAAAAGAAGATATTTATGTAAAAGCCGCAAAAGAAAAGTTGCAGGAATATTTTCAAACATCGGTATCTATCAGTAAAAATTCCATTTCAATTCATTATGAAAACAAAGAAGACTTAAATCGGGTATTAGAATTATTGAATCTAGTCGAAGAAGAGTAAGTCTTCTTTTTTGACAAATGTATCATTTTTTGTATAATATTCATTATTCATGGAGTTGTAGTAAAAAAATAGCGCCAGGACTAGTGATTAGTTGACGAGGACCAGACTTATCGAAAAATTCGGCGGGTAGTCTGGAGGTTGATACAACCTTTAACGATGGACAAAAACAATGTGTGAATGTTGAACAAAGCCATTTGGTATCCTCCATGATAATAATAAATAGGAGGATTTTTATAATGTGTGGAATCACAGCGTACGCAGGTAAAGAGAGTGCTTTACCATTTTTATTGCAGGGGTTGGAAAAACTCGAGTATAGAGGATATGACTCTGCAGGAGTTACTTTAGTTTCAAGACATCATTTAGAAACGTATAAGGCAAAAGGACGTCTAACGAATTTAAAAGAATTGTTGACCGAAAAAGAGCATTCTGAACATACAGGGATCGGTCATACTCGTTGGGCTACTCATGGCGTCCCAAGTAATATGAATTCACATCCACATACAAATGAGAGTAATACGATTTCAATTGTGCATAATGGAATTATTGAAAACTATGCATCTATAAAAGAATGCTTATTAGAGCAAGGATACTCATTTCAATCACAGACAGATAGTGAAGTTATTGTTCATATGCTAGATTACTATTATCAAGGGGATATTATGTACGCATTAAAAAAATGTGTACAATATCTTCAAGGAAGTTTTGCGTTATGCGTAGTTTGTACAGACTATCCAGATTGTGTTTTTGTAGCTAAAAAAGAAAGTCCAATGATTGTTGGAAAGACAGCTACAGCTGCATTTTGTGCCAGTGATATTCCAGCTGTTTTGGATTATACAAAAGATATTTGTGCTTTAGAAGATGGGCAGATGGCGGTTTTGAAACCTGGAAACATTGAGGTTTATGATTTTTTTGGAGATCCAGTACATATGCAATGGATACACATTTCATATGATGCATGTGCAGCTCAAAAAGGTGGATATGATACTTTTATGCAGAAGGAAATGCATGAACAGCCATATGTAATAAAAGAAACATTGCGTGCTCATATTGAAAATAACTTGGCAATGCCAGAATTAGATGGTTTAGACGTTTCAAATGTCAATCAAATCTATTTTGTGGCTTGTGGAACCGCATATCACGCTAGTTTATATGCACAATATATACTTCGTACTTGGGTTGATCTTCCAATTCACTGCATAAGTGCAAGTGAATTCAGATATGGAAATTACCGCATAAACGAAAAAACATTATGTATTTTTGTTTCTCAGTCTGGTGAAACAGCAGACACACTTGCGGCTTTAAAATTATCCAAGGAAGAAGGTGCACAAACATTATCAATTACGAATGTGTTAGGTTCTAGTTTAGCTCGTTTATCTGATTTTGTGTTGTATACTTGTGCAGGTCCAGAAATTGCGGTCGCAAGTACAAAAGCTTATACAACACAGCTTGTATTATTGATGTGTTTATGTTTGAAATTAACTTCATTATTTAATGGTAATGTAGAGAATAAGAAATATATGATTACTCAGTTGAAGGAAATGCCAAAAGTGGTAGAAGAAATGCTTCAACAAGAAGATCAGATGGCAAAATTTGCGAAATTATTAACGAATCAAAAGGATGCTTATTTTATCGGCAGACAATTGGATTATTTAAGTGTTCTTGAAGGTGCGTTAAAGCTAAAAGAAGTGTCTTATGTACATGCGGATGCTTATATGGCTGGAGAATTAAAACATGGCCCTATCGCATTGATTGAAAAAGATACAGTTGTGATTGCGCTTGCCACACAGCCTAGTGTTGCACAAAAAACAATTTCGAATATTTTAGAGACAGTAGCTCGTGGAGCTAAGGTTATATTAATTGCTTCACAAAACCAAAACGTGGAAGGATTTGAATATGTAATTCGTATTCCTGATGTGGATCCAATGCTAAGTTGTATTCCAGCAACTGTATTGTTACAGGAATTTGCTTATTATGTCGCAAAAGAAAAAGGCTGCGATGTAGATAAACCTCGTAACCTTGCGAAAAGTGTAACTGTAGAATAATTATTCTTTAATCTCAGTGACAATATAATGAATGGTCTGATCAAGACCATTTTCAGATAAATACTTTAATAAATGATGGATGAGGGCGTCTGTTTCAGGATGAATCAGAATTTTACCTCGTCCATTTTCATAATATTCAAGTGCGCTTGAATCCGTGTATTTGTCTTTTTGGTAAATCATACTGGCTGCGACTCTATCGCAAAACATTTCAATGACGTAATTTATAGGCATTTTACATGCATATATACCATCTTTTCCAAAATCAAGCCAGTATTCCCAATGATGTTTATTTCTACCTTTGTGGTGCAACCATCCTAGAGAATAGCCTTTTTCTTCTTTTTCAGCATCAATTGGAGAACGGAATCCTTGATAATAATGAAAACCTGTTTTTAATTCAACATAGGAATACTTGCTTAAATCATGAAGAATTCCTTGTTTATATAAATGACACCGAAAACATAGGTATGTCACTTTTATTTTATGCCTGTTGATTGTATGTAAATGAGATAATGCTTTGTTCATAGATTCACTTCTTTCTTGGCTATTTTACCATACGAAACGAAAGAAAACCATTCTAGTGTTGGCATCTAGAATGGCTTCTTTTTTTGTTTATTATTTTTAGGAGAGAGATATGAATATTGGTTTATTTTCTATATTCATTGCCTTATCTCTAAGGCACTTATAGAATACCATTCCATGTTGTCATAAGTTTAGTATAACTTTGGTAAATATTGTGAAATCAGATTGAATTATGTGAAATTAACAAATAGTATCATTTGATAAAAAAATTTACAATATATGTAAAAATAGTTCGGAGTTGATATCATGCCTAGACCTGGAATGAACAATATTCAGATCAACATTGCTATTCCTGGTGAATGTAAAAATATGTGTTGAAGAAATTGAAACTCAAGAAGAATATGATGCATATGTAAAACTACATACAGATTTTGTTCAAGGATATGACTATAGTCGTCCATGCAAAATTGAAAATCTAAAACAAAGCATTCATAATTTATTTTAAACAATGCAACAAGGCTCAATAGTTTGAGCCTTTTTTCATTATTTTCACAAAAATACAGTATTCATGGACAAATGTTTAAAATAATGGCACGAAAATATCAATGTAAGCGAATTCAATGAAAATGCATGATTTAAAGACAAAATTACGTGTTTAGTTCATGAAAAATATACATTCATGTAAAATTGCATGTAAATTATTTTCTTAAACCCTTGAAAACAACTTTCTAATATAGTATAATTTCATCACACATAGTGAGCAAACTATAGGAGGAAAGAGAAATGAACAAACAAAGAATTGTTGCTGGTTTAGCATCTGTAGCAATGGCTTCTACTTTAGTAGCATGTTCAGGCGGATCTAACAGTGACGCAAAAACATTAACAGTATCTGTAAACCAAAGTTTAACTGGACAGTTTACACCTCAATATGCATCAAGTGCTTATGATCAATATGTAGTAAACTTATGCTACGAACCAATGTTAAAGTACAATGCTGATAACGAATTGGAGCCAGTATTGGCTAAAGATTTACCAGAAGTAAGTGAAGATGGTTTAACATTAACTTACAAATTGGAAAAAGGACACAAATTCAGTGATGGAACTGAAGTAACTGCAAAAGACGTTAAATTTACATTCGCAACATTAGCTGACCCAAGCTATGCTGGTCCTAATGGTGGTGGATTGGAAAACCTAGTAGGATATAAAGAATATAATAGCGGAGCTGCTAAAGAATTAACTGGTATTGAAACTCCAGATGATTACACAGTAGTATTCCACTTAGTATCACCTCAAATCGATGCAGTCTCAACATTTGGTGCAATGGGAATCACTAGTGCAGATCACTACTCAAAATACAAACAAGGTAAAGTAAGTGTTGTAGAAAAGAACCAAGAAGAAACTTGTGGTTCTGGTGCTTACCAATTAAAGAAATATGACAAAGCAAGTGGAGCTTCATTTGTTCGTAATGAAGAATTCAAACCAGAAAAAGGACAATACCAAGTAGATCAAATCATTATTAAGAAAACAGATGTAACTACAGAAGTTTCTGAATTGAAAAAAGGAACAGTTGATTTAATTCCAGATGTAATTGAAACAAATAAAGTAAGTGAAGCGAGTCAAGATAAAAACATGGCATTCAACGACTATACTCGTAGTGCTATTGGTTTTGTAGCTATGAACGCTAACAATGGAGCTACAGCTGACAAAGCTGTACGTCAAGCATTGATGTATGCGACAGATCGTCAAGGATTCTGTGATTCTTACTTCGGATGGGATAAAAAAGCAAGTGACGAAGTTAAAAAAGTTAAAGGTGGATATGTACCAGCTGCATACTGGAATCCAGCATCAGAAAGTCTTGGTGCCGTTGTTCGTAACGAAGAAACAATTGATGGATTAAATACTTATGCATTTGACATGGATAAAGCTAACCAAGTATTAGATGAAGCTGGTTGGGTAAAAGGTTCTGATGGAATCCGTGAAAAAGATGGACAAAAACTAGAAATCAAATTCTTATGTTCAGAAGGTAACTCAGTACTTGATACTTTAATTCCTATGGTTAAGAAAACTTGGGGAGATTTAGGTGTTGACTTAAAACAAACTACAGTTGACTTCTCTACATTATTAAGTAATATTCAAGATACTAGTCACGATAGTGAATGGAATATGTGTTTCTTAGCTACTTCATTTACAAGTAACCAAGATACTTCAGCTAATGATTCATATACAAATATTCCAGCTAACATGGCTGTAAATAACTACTCTCGTATCAATGATCAAGCATTGGTTGATCAATTGACAAAAGCTCGTACTGATTCTGATGAAAAACAATCAAAAGCTGATTATGTTGAAGCTATGAAGATGGCTGCTGATGATGCAGGATACATGTCAGTTTACTCAGGTATGCAATTCAACCTTTACAATAAGAAAGTTGACTTGACTGGAACAGGAACATTACGTAACTGGTCTCAATCAATGGATACAATTACTGTAAAATAAATTTAAAAATTGCACAAAGATGTGTTAAAATAGTGGATGTTAAAGGACAAATGTTCATTAACAGAAACGTGGCAACGTTAAATAGTCTGCATGAAAAACTCGTGGATTGTTTATAAAATTAAGGGCAAGCCGTATTGACTTGCTCTTATATGCATTTAGTGGATAGAAAGGATCGATAACTATGCTAAAGTATGTATTTAAAAGAATTTTAGCGATGATTCCTGTCCTTTTCATCATTTCAATCGTTATTTTCGGTACTGTAAAGGCGATGCCAGGTGATGAGGTAACAGCTTATTTTGGAGCCGGTTCAAAGGTTACACAAGAACAACGTGATCACGTTCGTGAGTTGTTAGGATTGGATAAATCGTTACCTGAACAATATGTACGTTGGGTTGGACGTATGTGTACAGGAGATTTAGGATCAAGTATTACCCTTAAAAAGCCAGTTGGAACAATTATTGGTGACTATGTATGGAATACATTCTATTTGAATGTTGTATCATTAATTGTGGCTTTGATTTTTGCCATTCCAGTTGGAATAAAACAGGCAGTAAAGAAAGGTACAGTGTTTGATAACTTCTGGACTGTATTCTCATTGTTAGGAATAAGTGTTCCAACATTCTTCTTTGCCTTAGTATTAATTTTCTTCGTTGGTTTGCAGATTCCAGGTATGCCTATCAACGGAATGCGTGACACAATGCTATCAAGCTTTGGTTACTCAAGTATTTTCCAAGAAATTGGAGATATCGCATTACACTCAATTTTACCTGTAATCGTATTGGCGTTTAGTTCATTTGCGTCATTCTCACGTTATGTACGTAACTCTATGGTTGAAGTTATCAACATGGATTATGTTCGTACAGCACGTTCAAAGGGTCTTAAAGAAAAGACTGTTATCTACAAACATGCATTTAAAAATGCTCAAATTCCTTTAGTAACATTATTAGGATTATACATTCCATCATTATTCTCAGGAGCCGTAATCTTGGAATCTGTATTTATCTGGCCAGGAATTGGAAAAGTGTTAATTGATGCGATCAACCAACGTGATAACTCTTTAGTTATGGCTTGTTTGATGTTTAGTGCCTTATTGATGTTGTTAGGTAACTTATTGTCTGACATTTGTTATACATTAGTTGACCCACGTATCAAGGTAGATGAATAGGAGGGAACTATAGATGGCTAAAAAAGATGCTGTAGTATTAGAATCTGGCGAAAAAATCGAATCTATAGGTCCTTGGACCATAGCATGGCGTAAGTTCAAACAAAACCGTGTTGCCATGGCTGGTTTGATTATTTTTGTATTAATTGTTGTTGCTGTTATTGTTATACCACCAATGCTTGGATATAGCGTTAATGACTATGATTTATCAAATCCTAACTTAGCTCCAGGTGGAGAACACTTATTAGGTACAGATAAACAAGGTCGTGACTGCTTATTCCGTTTATTCTTAGGTGGACGTATCTCTATCATGGTTGGTATTATTGCTGCTGTTATTACTGTCATCTTAGGATGTACAATTGGTGGTATCTCAGGTTACTATGGTGGAAAATTGGATAACGTATTAATGCGTTTTGCAGAAATCGTTTATTCATTACCATTTACACCAATGATTATTGCGGTTGCCTCAACTATGTTGTGGGTTCCACAAAGCCAAAAAATGTATACTGTATCATTATTAATTGGTTTACTATCATGGCCAGGACTAGCACGTTTAGTTCGTGGACAGATTTTGACTTTGCGTGAACAAGAATTTATGCAAGCTTGTGAAGCTTTGGGTATTTCAGATTTCTCAAAAATCTTTAAACACTTACTTCCAAACGTTATTTCATTAGTAATCGTAAATGCTACACTACAAATGGCAAGTGCTATCTTAACTGAGGCTGGTTTATCATTCTTAGGTATGGGTGTGACTGCACCAACTCCTTCTTGGGGTAACTTAATGAACTTAGCACGTGATTCTTACGTGTTCCAAAACTATCCTTGGGAATGGATGCCTGCAGGTTTAATGTGTTTATTAACAGTAATCTCTATCAACTTGATTGGTGAAGGATTGCGTGATGCATTCGACCCTAAGGAATTACAGTAGTAAGGAGGATACACAATGTCTGTAAATAAAAAAGTAATTAAAGTGGAAGACCTTCGTGTATACTTCCATACAAAAAAAGGTGATTCAAAAGCAGTTGATGGAAACCACTTTACAATGTATGAAAATGAAACACTTGCAATCGTAGGTGAATCAGGCTGTGGTAAATCAGTAACTGCCATGTCTATTTTAGGCTTAGTAAGTGAACCAGGAGAAATTATGCCTGGATCAAAAATCGTATATATGGGAAATGTAGATCGTGATGAAGAAGGCTTGAACTTAGCAACAGCTACAGATGAACAAATTCGTCACATTCGTGGTAACGAAATTTCTATGATTTTCCAGGAACCAATGTCAAGTTTGAACCCAGTTATTACAGTTGGTGATCAAATTATGGAAAACATTTTGACTCACGAAGAAGTTTCTAAAGAAGAAGCAAAACAACGTGCAATCGATTTGTTGGCAGAAGTTGGTATTTCTCGTCCAGAAAAAGTTGTTGATAACTATCCATTCCAATTGTCAGGTGGTATGTGTCAGCGTGTTATGATTGCGATGGCTTTATCTTGTCATCCAAAATTATTGATTGCCGATGAACCGACAACAGCTCTAGATGTTACAATTCAGGCTCAAATTTTATCTTTGATGAATAAATTAAAAAATGAAACAGGTACATCTATAATGTTGATTACACACGACTTAGGTGTAGTTGCTCAGGTTGCTGATAACGTTAACGTTATGTATGCAGGTAAAGTTGTTGAAACAGCTCCAGTAGAAGAATTGTTCAGCAACCCTAAACACCCATATACAATTGGATTAATGAACTCAATGCCTTCATTAGCTGAAGAAGGAAAACGTTTAAATACAATTGAAGGTAGTGTACCTAACCCATTGTATTTACCAGAAGGATGTTACTTTGCAGATCGTTGTCCATTTGTAAGCGAACGTTGTAAACAAGGTCAACCAACAGATACAAAAGTTAAATCACGTCACCATGTATGGTGCTTCAAAGTTGAAGAAGAAATGAAACAGGAGGGATAGTCATGGCAGAAAAAAGAAAAATTCTTGAAGTAAAACATTTAAAAAAATACTTCCCTCTAAAAAAAGGTAAATTTAAAGAAGGCGACCCATGTGTTAAAGCCGTAGATGATATTACTTTCGATTTATATGAAGGTGAAACATTAGGACTAGTAGGTGAATCTGGATGTGGTAAATCTACATTAGGTCGTACAATCATTCGTCTTTATGAACCAACTAGTGGAGAAGTAATCTTCGAAGGTGAAGATGTCGCAAAAAAATCTCGTAAAGAAATGCGTGCTTTACGTGAAGAAATGCAATTTATCTTCCAGGATCCATATTCATCATTGAATCCTCGTATGACTGTATTCAATATTTTGGCTGAACCATTGATTGCTCACGGAAAATTCAAACGTGGTCCAGAACTAGATGCATATGTTAAAAACCTAATGGACCGTTGTGGTTTGCCAAGCTACTATTGCTATCGTTATCCTCACCAATTCTCAGGTGGACAAAGACAACGTATTGGTATCGCACGTTCTTTGGCATTAGATCCAAGCTTCATTATTTGTGATGAGCCAGTAAGTGCATTGGATGTTTCTATTCAGTCACAGATCATCAACTTAATGAAAGATATGCAAGAAGAAAAGAACATTTCTTATATCTTCATTTCACATGACTTGTCAGTTGTTAAACACATTTCTGACCGTGTAGGTGTAATGTATTTAGGTAGTATGATGGAACTTGCAGATAAGAATGAAATTTATTCTAACCCTCAACATCCTTATACAAGAGCGTTGATTGGTGCAATTCCTTTACCAGATCCTACAAAACGTAAAGAAATGCAAGTTATTCAAGGTGAAATTCCAAGTAACGTAAATATTCCTAAGGGATGTAAATTTAACCCTCGTTGTCCATTTGCGAAAGATATCTGTCGTGAACAAGAACCAGCAACAAAAGAGGTTAAACCAAATCACTTCGTTAAGTGTCACTTTGGAGGTGAATTCTAGTGTCTAAGCGCCCATCAATGCGTGAGATGTTAGAAAAAAAAGACAAACAAAAAGGTAAAGAGGATCGTCTTGAAAAGGGTGATTTTCTTGCCTTGTTAATAGCTGCTAGTAGTACATTCTGGCCAATATTATTAGGTGCGATTGTCATTTTAGCTTTATTAATATTTGGATGGAATGCCATCTTTGCATAATATGAGAAGCTTTATGCTTCTCTGTTTTTTTTAGGAGAAAAAATATGAAATTTACAGATTATAAATATGAACATATGGATATTGAAGCATTGCAGGCACAACTAAAAGGGATTTGTGAAAAGCTAAAAAATGCCGCTTCATATGAAGAATTTAAAAATGCTTTTGTTGAGTTGGATGATGTAAATAAATATATCAATACAAACCAAACACTAGTAGAAGTGCGCCATACAGTAGATACAAGAGATGAATATTATACACAGGAAAATGATTTTTTAAATGAAATGCTTCCAGTATTAAAAGAAGACGTTGTGAATTGTAACAAGGCAGTAATGGCAAGTTCTTTTGTATCTGAATTAAAAAAGGAAGTGCCAGAAACATATTTCTTACAAAGAGAAATGGAAGAAAAATCATTTGATCCATGTATTATTCCTGAAATGCAGGAAGAGAATAAATTGGCTTCAAAATATCAAGCTATTATCGCGAGTGCTCAAATTGAATTTGATGGTGAAACCTATACATTAGCTGCATTGGAAGTTAAGACAAACGATAAAGATCGTGATACACGTAAGCGTGCTATGCAGGCTTATTGGGGATGGTATGACGAACACGCTAAAGAAATTGGAGAAGTATACGATCAATTAGTTCAAGTTCGTACACGTATGGCTAAAAAGCTAGGATATAATAATTATATTGAACTTGGCTATTATCGTATGATGCGTTTTGACTACAATAAAGACGATGTAGAAAATTATCGTAAACAAGTATTGGAAGATGTGGTTCCATTGGATAATGAATTATATGCTCGTCAACAAAAACGCTTAGGTTATGATACTTTGCATGCATGGGATGAAAAGTTTGAATTCTTATCTGGAAATCCTGCACCTAAATATAATCGTGAAGAACTTGTAAAACGAGCATTAAAGATGTATCAAGAATTGGATCCTAAAACAGGAGAATTCTTTGAATTTATGACAGATAGAGAATTGTTGGATCTAGATTCAAAACCAGGCAAAGCGGCTGGTGGATATTGTACATTTATTCCAAATTATCAATCTCCATTTATTTTCGCAAACTTTAATAAAACAAGTCATGATGCAGAAGTGTTAACACATGAAGCAGGACATGCATTCCAGGTGTATTCAAGTAAAAATGTTTTCCCAACTGATTGTGTTTGGCCTACATATGAATCTTGTGAAATTCATTCTATGTCAATGGAATTCTTTACATATCCATGGATGAAATCATTCTTTGAAGAAGATGTTGATAAATATTATTTCAATCACTTATCTGGAGCTGTCAAGTTCTTACCTTATGGAGTTTTAGTTGACCACTTCCAACACGAGGTATATGAAAAGCCAGAAATGTCACCAGAGGAAAGATTGGCTACTTGGCGTAAATTAGAAAAACAATATTTACCACACAAAAATTATGATGGAATTGATATTCTAGAAAAAGGTGGATGGTGGATGCGTCAGCTTCACATCTTTATGGATCCATTCTATTATATTGATTACACATTAGCTCAAGTCTGCGCTTTACAATTCTGGGCTCGTATTCAAAAGAAGGATGAAAAAGCTTTTGAAGACTATAAACATATCTGCAAAATTGGTGGAACATTACCATTTAGAAAGATTGTTAAGGAAGCTGGATTAAAGGTTCCATTTGAATCTGGTTGCTTAAAAGATACAGTGCAATTGGTTCGTGAATGGTTTGAAAAAGCAGATGATTCTAAATTTTAAAAAAATTTATTGAATTTACTTAAAACATCTTGCGATTTGAAAAAAGCCTTGCTATAATTGTATAGCACTTACTTTGGGTCGATATGACTTAAGGCGGAAGGAGGATACAACAATATGAAACAAGGAATTCATCCTAATTATCATAAAGTTAAATGTATCTGTACATCTTGTGGTGCAGAATTCGAAACAGGTAGTACAATCAAAGGTGATGAATTACGTGTAGATACTTGCAGTAACTGCCACCCATTCTTCACAGGTCGTCAACGTTTCGCTGCTGCTCAGGGACGTATTGAGAAATTTAACAAGAAATATGGTTTGAAGTAGTAATATAATAACAGTGTCAGAAATGGCACTGTTTTTTATTTTGGTTATAAAAAAATAAGAGTATATTTTTTAAATTTCCTATAAACAAAGGACATAAGATATGTATGGTTATATATTTTTTAAGTTTTATAAATGAAATCTAACAATAATCGTTTGGTTGCTATGAAAGATTTGAAAAGGATTTGAAACCTTTCTTTCAGTTGCTTATAATAATATGAAGAAATGTGTGAGGTGTATTGACGTGAAAAGAGCGAAGAGAATGGATTTGTTTCAGTCTTCTATATTTACAGAATTGAAGAATATGAAATTGGATTATACAAATAGAACAGGAAAGGAAACAATTGATTTTTCAGTTGGATCTCCTAATATTGCACCAGAACCTTCAATTATGAAGGCGTTACAAGATGCTATCATGGTTCCTGAAAATTATAAATATGCAATCAATGAATTACCTGAAATGAAGGCTGCCATTCATGATTGGTATAAGAATCGATACAATGTAGAACTTACAAATGATGAAATGATTTGTTTACAAGGGTCTCAAGAGGCTCTAAGCACTTTGTTTTTAGCTATATGTGATCCTGGAGATATTGTGCTAGTACCTGATCCTTATTACCCAATTTTTAGCGATGGGCCAAAAATTGCAGGTGCAAAGGTCGAATATATGCCTTTATTACAGGAATATAATTATGTTATTCAATTGGATCAAATTGATGAGGAAATCGCAAAAAAGGCAAAAATGATGATTGTTTCTTATCCAAATAATCCGACTTGTGCTATAGCTCCAGATTCTTTTTATGAGGATTTGATTGCGTTTGCGAAAAAATATGATATTGTGGTTCTTCATGACAATGCATATAGTGAACTTGTATTTGATGGAAAAGTTGGTAAAAGCTTCTTATCCTTTGATGGCGCAAAAGAAGTGGGTATAGAATTAAATTCATTTTCAAAGACCTATGGAATGGCTGGTGCACGACTTGGTGTATGTGTAGGAAATAAAGAGGTTATTGAATGTTATAATACATTAAAATCAAATATGGATTACGGAATTTTCTTGCCTGTTCAATATGCAGGTATTGAAGCCTTAAGACATGGTGGTGCAAGTATTCATTCGACTTGTCAGGCATACCAAGATCGAAGAGATGCGTTATGTGAAATCTTTGATACAGTAGGGTGGCATATCGATAAGAGCCCTGCAACAATGTTTGCATGGGCAAGAATACCTGATCAATATGAAGATTCATATGCATTCACAAAGGATTTGCTAGAAAAAGCAGGTGTTGTAGTTACTCCAGGACAAGCTTTTGGAGTTCATGGTACAAGATATGTTCGTTTAGCTTTGGTTCAAGATATTGAAGATATAAAAAGAGCGGCTATGCGTATTGAAAAATCAGAAATATTTAAATAAAGTGCAAAAAATTGCACTTTTTTTTCGTATAAGAGTATATGAAGTGTAATCGATGTCAAAATGAAAATCCAAAATTGTTTACGTATGACCATGGAGTTTATTATTGTCGTAAGTGCATTGATTTTTCTCGGTTGGAGGTTAATGAAAAAATAGAACCGGCGAAATTAACGCATAGGACATGGGTTGGAGAGCCTAAATTGAATTATAGCTTAACACCTTCACAAGTAGAAGCAAGTCATACAGTATATCATCATTTATGTGAGGGGAAGGATGTTATGTTGTATGCTGCAACAGGTGCTGGCAAAACTGAAATATGTTTTGAGAGCATCTGTGGATATTTATCGAAGGGAAAGAAGGTGGCTTTTGCGATTAGTCGAAGACAAGTTGTACTTGAGATTGCAGGACGATTAAGAATAGCTTTTCCTGAATTAAGTATTTGTGAAGTTGCACAAGGATATACGCAAATTACGGATGCCGATATTATTGTTTGTACAACACATCAATTGTATCGTTATCCATATGCCTTTGATTTATTGATTTTGGATGAATTAGATGCCTTTCCCTTTGTTGGCAATGAAGTTCTTCAGGCAATCGCAAATCAGGCGTGTGTTGGTCAAAAGCTATTGTTGAGTGCAACTCCAGATGAATTGAGTATGGAATTAGTCAAACAAAAGAAAATGGAGCTTGTATGCTTGTTTGAAAGACCACATAAACATCCTTTAATTGTTCCTAAGGTCATACAAGTATCTGTTTTTATACAAGTATGGATCGTCCTGTATTTGTGTATGAAGTTTAAGCGGGAAGGGAAACAAATATTGGTGTTTGTACCAAGAAAAAGTGATGGCAAATGGTTAAAGTTACTCTTAAATATTTTTGTGAAAACAGATTTTATTCATTCATCCACAAAAGATAAAGACAGAATATTAGATCGTTTCCGTAATAAAGAAATGAGTGCCTTAGTTTGTACAACATTATTAGAACGTGGAATCACAATTCCCAGTGTGCAGGTCGTAGTTTTTAAAGGAGATCACTCTGTTTTTACCACGGCAAGCTTGATTCAGATTTTTGGACGTGTGGGAAGAAGCTTTAAGGATCCAGATGGAAAAGGAGTGTGTTTATGTCAGGCTTTAAACAAGTCTATCAAGGATTGTGTCAGTCAAATATCAAAAATGAACGATACTGTTTATGCTGTCACAAACCAATGAGTAAAATGCGAAATTTTGATATTTTCTTTTATGATGACCTGTTGGTTTGTCCAGATTGCTTGAAAAACTTTAAACTTCATAAGCATGTCTATAATATTGATGGAATACCATTATATGTATTGTATGAATATAATGAATTCCTAGAGCGATTGTTTTTCCAGTATAAAGAACAAAAAGACATTGTACTAAAGGACGTATTTTTAAATCAGCATATGTACTTAAAAAAACATTTTAAAAAGTTTTGCGTATGTGGTTTATGTAGTGCAGATGCAAAACGTATGGAAAGAGGTTTTGAAGCCACAATAGAGATATATTCAACATTAGATATTTTTGTGCATTCTCCTTTTTATAAAAAAGAGAATATTAAGCAGTCTTCACAATCTAAAATTCAAAGATCGCATATTAAAGATGTGTTGGCATTGAAACAATTGTATCCCTTGCCACAACAGAAGGTTTTATTAGTGGATGATGTATGTACAACTGGAAATACGTTATATGCGGCTCAAAAGCTTCTGCATGCAGATTGTATGTTTGTGTTGGCAGCACATCCTTTATGGATTCAGGCAAATCAAGAAAACGTAGTGGTCAAATCAAAGTGGTTTTGGTAAAATAGTCTCGAAGGGGCGATAGAAGCTTATGGATAAGAAAAGAAAACATGAGAATGATGAGATTTCTCAATTACTAGATTCATTTCAAACCAATGAGGAAGATACATTAGAACAAAAAATGGATCAGTTCACAAAAAATCAAACTCGTAGTCGAGTAGAGAGAAATAAACCTGAACCTGAAATCCCGTTTCAATCTAAAAGATCAGAGCCATCATTGGGGGATACGGTTGTTGTTGGGTCAAAAGATTTAGATGAACCTAAAGAAGATTTGTCTGCAACACGCACTGTAATGTGGAATGCGGATGATTTAAAACAGGAAGCAGATTCCACAAATAAAACAGTTGTGATTGATGATGATGAAATACAGTCATTGTTAGAAGAGGGTAAGGGTCCTCAATTAAAACGAGAAGTAATCAACAAGAAAAAAGAATCATCTAAAAAGAAAGTTTCATCTAAGAAAAACAATTCTAAAACAGGATTGTACATTGTTTTAGGTGTAGTAGGTGTTTTGTTGGTTTCTATGTTGATTTTTGGTGGTATGAAATTATTTACTGGAGGATTATCTGGTTCAGACGAAAAAACAGAAGAAGTCCAAAAGAAAAATTATCAGGAATTATTAGATTTCGCAAACAGCTACAATTCATTATCTTCAAGTGGGAAGAAGGATATTGTGGATTTGGAAAGTAAGTATAACAGTTTAACGCATAAACAAAGAGAAAAAATCGATGAGATTTTAGAGGGCTCAACGGGTAAAAACTTTAATGAATTACTTGCGAGTGCGAATAAGAAAACACATTCACATAAATCAAACAACAACACGGAAATTGCAGAGAAGAAGGCTGAGTTGAAACAAAAAATTAGCAACTTAAAAACCCAGCTTAAAAATGCACAATCCGATTTGGAAAGTGCACAAAAGGCACGATCGGATGCACAAAGTGATATAGATTCATTGAACAAACAAATTGAATCAGCTGGTGGGTCGGTTAAAGAAGCACAGAGCGCAGTTATTAATGCTCAGTCTGCATATGATAGTGCGCAAAGTGCATTGCAGGCATGTGAAAATCGTCGAAGTGAACTTGAAAATATTCCAAATGATCAATTAACACAAGATCAATATACAGAATTACAGCAGTTGTATGCTGAACATCAGGGATTGGTAAATCAAGTGAATTCTGCAAAAACAGATTTGGATGATGCGAAAGCGGCTTTGGCAACGGCAGAAAAGGGATCGGATACAACTTCTTTACAGAATAAGTTGAATTCGGCACAGAAAAAATATGATGCTGCAGATTTGGATGTAACGAATGCACAGTCAAAAGTGGATTCTATCAATTCACAGATTACAGATTATCAGAATCAATTGGATCAATTAGGATAGACAATACAATTTGTATTGTCTTTTTCTATGTGTAACCTTTTAAAATCTTACGATTTTTGTTAGAATAGATACGGAAAGTCAGGTGAAAATATGCGTAATGCGATTGTTCTGGCGGCAGGAAAAGGAACTCGAATGAAATCAGATCGTAGCAAGGTCATGCATACGATTATTGATCGTTCTATGTTGGCTTATATCATTGATGCTTTAAGAGCGGTGTCTGTACAACGAATTGTAGTGATTGTTGGATATCAGGCAGAAAGCATTAAGGAAGCTTTTCCAGATGTTGAATTTGCTTTGCAGGAACCACAATTAGGAACAGGTCATGCGGTTATGCAAGCTACACAATTAAAGGATGAAGATGGGGACACTTTAATTATCAATGGAGATGGACCATATATTCAGCCTGAGACGTTGGAAAAATTATTCCAAACAAATCAAGATGCATCATTAACATTATTGACTTCTGTATTGGATGATGGAGCTCACTATGGTCGTATCGTTCGTGATGAAAATGGTCATGTTCAAGCGATTGTAGAAGCAAAAGATTGTACAGAAGAACAAAAACAAATCTGTGAAATCAATGCAGGTATGTATTGTTTTAAAAACAGAGATTTATTTGATAATCTTGATAAATTAACAACAAACAATGCCCAAAATGAATATTATTTAACAGATCTAGTTAAAATTTTGGCAAATCAAGGAAAAGTTGTTAAGGGATTAGTTGTTGAGGATCGTGATGAAGTTATGGGAATCAATGATTGTGTAGAATTACATAAAGCGTATGAATGGATGCGAAATCGAATCAACAATAACTGGTTGAAAGAAGGAGTACAGATTGTAGATCCTATGCGTACAGTTGTTGGAAAAGATGTCAAGATTGGTCACGATGTAATTATTCATCCAAATGTTGAAATCTTGGGAAATACTGAAATTGGTGATTTCGTTGAAATTTTACCAGGTACCTATTTGAGTGATTCAAAAGTTGAAGCTCATGCGGTTGTAGATTCAAGTAAAGTCGTTAATTCTTGCATAAAAGAAGGTTCTTATGTCGGACCTATGTCTTATGTAAGCAATAATCAAATCAAAAAATAAACCTGATAGGGTATGGAGAAAGGATAAATCATGAAAAACACTATTGTATTTGCTTTATCATCAAGCGTTGGTTTAGCAGAAGATATTTGTAAGGAATTAGGATTAGAATTAGGGAAATGTGAAGTTAAACATTTTGCGGATGGAGAAATTTTAGTTGAATTAGGTGAATCTGTTCGTGGAAAACACGTATATTTTGTACAAAGTACAAGTAAACCTGTAAACGCAAATTTAATGGAAATTCTAATTGGTATTGATGCATGTAAACGTGCTAGTGCTGCTAGTATTACTGCAATCATTCCATATTTTGGATATGCACGTCAGGATCGTAAAGCAAAACCTCGTCAACCAATTACTTCTAAATTAGTAGCTAGTTTATTAGAAAGAGCTGGAGCTGATCGTGTTGTAACAGTTGACTTACATGCTACACAGATTCAAGGATTCTTTGATATTCCAGCAGATGATATTACTGCAAATGGATTAATTGCAGATTATTTTAAACACCAAAAAGGATTAGGTGAAATCGTAGTTGTTTCTCCTGACCATGGTGGAGCTGTACGTGCTCGTAATTTAGCAAATGCATTAGGTGCACCAATCGCAATCATTGATAAACGTCGTCCTAGACCAAATGTAGCTGAAGCTATGAATTTAATTGGTGATGTAGATGGTAAAACTGCAGTTATCATCGATGATATGGTAGATACTGCTGGAACATTGACTGCTGGTATCAAAATGTTAAAAGACAAAGGTGCAAAAGCTGTATATGCTTCATGTTCACATGGTATCCTTTCAGGTCCTGCTATTGAGCGTTTAAAAGCCGCTGAATTAGCTGGATTCGTTTGTACAAATACAATTGATCAAACAGAGCACCAAAAAGAGTATCCAGAAATGACTGTTCTTTCAATGGCACCATTATTAGCTGGATTAATTCATGCGGTTGAAGAAAATTCTTCATTGTCTGAAGTTTTAGCTCACGCTTTTGATGACTAAAATGGAAACATTGTTTATTGGTTATCCGCCTTGTTCCACTTGTAAAAAGGCATATAAAGCTTTACAGGATTTAGGGATTGAAGCTACATATCGAAATATTAAAGAAGAAAATCCAACAAAGGCAGAAATTCAAAGTTGGATTGATAAAGGTGTGGAATTGAAGAAACTGTTCAATACGAGTGGTATGTTGTATCGTGAATTGAATGTTAAGGAAAAACGTGAAACATATACACAGGAACAATTGATAGATTTGCTTGCATCAAATGGTATGTTAGTTAAAAGACCCATTGTGATTCAAGGGGATAAAATTATAATAGGAAATAAGGTTTCTGAATATGAAACATTACAAAAATAGACCTGTCAGATGACAGGTCTTTTACTTTGAGAATATTGAATTAAAATTATCTTCAATTTGTCTGCATGCACTTGTTTCATCCAATTGTTTAATTTCACAAATCTTCTTTGCAACATATTCTACATACATAGGTTCATTTTCTTTTCCACGATATGGAACAGGCGTTAAATAAGGAGAGTCTGTTTCTGTGATGATTCGTTCAATTGGACATGCTTCGATACATTCAGGTGCGTGTCTAGCATTTTTAAAAGTGATGGGTCCGGCAAAAGAAATCATGGAATTCATCTTTAAACATTCCATCATTGTTTCTTTACTTCCACTAAAACAATGAAATATGATTTTTGTCTTTGCGTATAGTTTCAGGATATCCATACAGTCTTTTGTAGATTCACGCATATGAATGGAAATCGGAAGATTGTGTTCATTCGCAATTTGAATTTGTTTAATAAACAATTCTTTTTGAAGATCATTAAAACTAGTATCCCAATAATAATCTAGACCAATTTCTCCTAAACAATCTAAATATGAGGTTTGATCAATTAAATATTGGATTTCTTTATTCCCAATTTCTTTTGCATCGGAAGGAAACCAACCAAATGCAATTTTAAAGAATGGATAATTTTTCTTTAATTTCTTTGCACGATCTAACTCCTCAGGACTTGTACACATGATCATGCATGAAGTAATATTTTTATTTTTAATATTTTCAATAATTTCATCAATTCGCATATATAAACGGTCACAAGTAATGTGACAATGACTATCTGTAAACATAAATAACCTTCTTTCTTAAATTAGTATATAATTGTGTTAAAAGAGGTGCAACATGAAAGTAAGTATTGAATTAAATGTAAGTGATAAAGAGTTTTATGATATGATGGTAAATTCATTAAATGAAGACCTTAAAAATTCAAATAAGAAAGTTTTAGAACTTAAGGAAGGATTAAAGTATAAGAAGAAATCGACGCAAAGAAAAGGTGTTGGATCAGAGATAACGGTTCATATAAAAAGATTGGTTCCAAATCAATTATATGTAGCGACATTTACAACGGCTATTGATCATACGCAAATTACGTATAAAATTGAATCTCTAAATGAATCAAAAATAAAAGTGACTTATGAAGAAGAATATGAAAATGTATCTTCTCGAGAAGTTCCTGCCTGGAGACAAAAAATGGCTGAGAAGCAATCGGCTAAAAAAGCAAAAAAGATGTTAAAAGAAGTCGAAAAATTCATTTTGAATGAGCGAAAGAAAAAAACTAATTCTTCCAAAAAATAGACCAAGTTTTCCAGCTTGGTTTCTTTTTATATGAAGATGCGTTATAAAATTGTTGTAGAAAAGCTTTAACCCAACGATAGAAGGAGGAATTGGATATGAAAAAGTTAGGTTATTTAGCAGGGGCATCATTGTTATTTGTTCCAATGCCTCTATATGCCGCAGGAATCAATTCAAGTAATCAAATTTTTACACATACTGGATGGTTCTCTGTGATTTGTATGGCAACAATTGGTGTTGGTGTAGCAATTTGTTCAAAACACGGGAAAGAATAATAATAGAAAAATGGGTATGCAGTGGTTAGTTTTAGGACTGTTGCCCTTTTTCTTTTTCTAACCGATGATGACAATAACATATGTTACCTAATTATTTTATAGATTGTGTTATACTTGTTTAACTGATAAAGGAAGGTTAAGTTATGGGCGATAATTACTTATTAAAATTTCTTGAAAATCAAGATATGCCTACAATCACAAAAAAAAGACACACTTATTTAACGTATTATGGGTTAGAGCAACAAGATACGTATATATTAAAGGAAGGCATTATTAAAACAAGTATAATTTTAAGAGATGGTCGAGAGTTTAATATATCCTATATCAAAGCTCCTGATATCATTTCACTTTTAAAAGATGAAGTTAGTCAATATACTTCAGCACCATTTAATGTTCGTGTTGAAAGTGATACAGCAACTTTTTATCGTGTTCCAAGAGTTTTATTTTGGGAATTTGTGAATAATGATAAAGAATTACAAGAATGTGTAAATGCATATTATCGAAACAAACTATCAGAAGCTATTTATAGACAGCAGTTAATGACTATGAATGGTAAAAATGGAGCGGTATGTGCTTTTATTTATCAATTGATTCCTTTGTTTGGGCGTGAAGTGAAACATGGTATCTTAATCGATTTTCAAATCACGAACGATGATATTGCAGGTTTCTGTGGTATTTCGACAAGAAATAGTGTGAATCGTATTTTACGTGGATTACGTGAAGCAAATGTAATCACAATGGTTTATCAAAAAATATTAATTTTGGATGTGGATTATTTAAAACAATATATACAGGCATAAAAATGCGCAGCACTTATTAAAGTTGCTGCGTTTTATATATACTTGTGATTTTTCGATAAGAATATACTAATTGACATGTCATTAAGCACCATATAACAGGTTCACAAAAACACACACCTATATATTTTAATTTTGGAACAAGTAAAACGGTAAAGACTATTTTTCCAACAAGCTCAATGATACTTGATATCAGTGGTGTTATTTTATAGCCAAAGCCTTGAATAGCGTTTCTTAAATTTAAAAGAATGCTAAGAACCATACAGAATGGAATGTTGATTTTTAAATACATGGCTCCATTATTTAATACAACTGGATTGGTAGATCCGGATAAGAAATGTACTAAATATCTAGCTGTAAGAAAAATAAATATGCTTAGAAATATAGGGTAGATAACACCACATGTATTTGCGAGTCGAACCCCTTTTAGAATACGATCATAATTTTGAGCGCCTTTATTTTGAGAAACAAAGGTTGCCATAGACGCTGCCAAAGTAGAAAGAGGCAGGCAAAATAATGAAATTAGTTTTCTAGCAGCAGTATGAGCAGCTATAATTTGCGTTCCTAGACCATTGATTCCAGACTGAAGAATAATGGTTCCAATGGATACAATAGAAAACATAAATCCCATTGAGAAACCTTGTCCTAGTAAATCGTTGACCATATAGGATTTAATATGAAAGTGTTCTTTATGAGGGATTAATATTTTAGCTTTTTTTAGAATCAAAAGAAAACAGATGATGGTTGATATACCTTGTGCAACAACAGTAGCTACGGCAGCCCCCAAAACGCCCATATCGAGTATTGTGATACAAAATATATCAAGTGCAATATTGATGATAGAAGAGCAGAAAAGTACAATTAAAGGTCTAAGACTGTCACCAATAGCACGTAACATACCAGCTCCTAGATTATAGAACATGGTAATAATTAAGAAAGCAGATATACAACGAATGTAATTTAATGAATCAGTATAAATGCTTTTAGGTGTGTGTAAAACACGCAAAAGAGTTGGTAAAGACAAATAAGAAACGATTGTGATGGCCAATGAAATAATGAGTCCTAGTACTAAAGAGGTAGCCACACTTTTCTTTAATTCAGTTTCATCTTTAGATCCGTAATAACGGGCGGCAACAATACTAAATCCGGTTCCGCATCCATTAGAAAATTGAACAATCAGTTCGAAAACAGCAGCTGTAGCACCCATAGCAGCTAATGCATTATCACCTAAATAATGACCAACTAACAGTGTATCGATGGTATTGTATAGTTGTTGAAATAGATTTGAAAAGAAAAGTGGAATCACAAAGAATAAGAGTCCTTTTGCGATACTTCCTTGTATTAGTGAATGATTTTTCATACGACCAGCCTCCTTTTAGAATATAAAATAAACCAAGAAACTAAAACAGTCCCCTTGATAATACTAGAAACAGAGATAGCCCACCATACACCATTTACACCTAGATAAAGTGAAAATAAAATGGCCATAGGAATTCGTGCAGACGTGAATACAATGGAAACAATACTTGGAGGTAGAGTTTTACCTAATCCGTTAAAAGCTCCTTGTGTAGCAATTTCTATGCACATAAAGAGTTGAGAATATCCAAGTATTTTTAAATAGTCAATTCCATATGGCAAGATATTTGTTTCATGGATGAAGCATGAAACAATAGGTCCAGGAAGAAAGACCAAGATGCATGTAGTAAATAATCCCCAAAGCCCTACCACAAGCATTCCTGTGTTGTATCCTTTATGGACACGCTCGTAATTTTTAGCACCATAGTTTTGTGATGTAAAGGCATTGATGGAAGCACTAAATCCATCGGCAGCCATCCACGATATAGATTCAATTTGCGAACCAACTTTTTGAACGGCGACACTAATAGCACCAAAAGCAGAAATTAAGCGTGCAATATACATGGATATGCATGTAAATAACATACTCTGAACAGAAGAAGGAAAGCCTATTTTTAATATTCTAGATATATGAGTTTTATCGGGTTTCGATAACAAGTTTAGATTTTTAAATAAATCAAAATTTTTGGCATCGCATATAAATACAATCGTAACAACCATTTGAGCAATAATTGTCGCAAGGGCAGCACCGACCACCTTAAGATCGAAGACAAAAATTAATATAGGATCTAAGATTAAATTTAATACTAGACCTGTTGTCGTCGCGATAAAAGTACTTTTAGAATGTCCAGCCGCTGTTAGGATTCCTGTGAAAATTTGATTTACGAATGAGAAGATAATAAATCCGCATGTAATCCATAAATAATTTTGTGCATCCTGAATGATTGAGGAGTCATTTAGGTTGAAGAGTTGTATTAAATTCTTTTGAAAAAGAATAATAATAATTCCGTATACAATCGCAAATAAAATAGCACTTTGAAAGGCAGATTGAATATAATTTTTTGTTTCCTCTTTGTTATTAGCACCTAGACTTTGTCCAACTAAGGCTTGAGAACCGATTTTAGGCATATTGACAAGTCCATTTGCCAAATACATAAAATTACCAGATACACCAATACTAGCAACGGCTCCAGAACCTAAATATCCAATCCACAACATATCGACTAGATTATAAGCCATTTGAATAAAGTAGGTTGCCATAATAGGAATAGCTAATAAACTTAACGATTGAAATATAGGGCCATGTAAAAGGTCAATACTTTGATTTTTTTTCATACAAGAAGTATTGTATCAATTTTTTATATATAAAACAAAAAAAGAAATTTAAGAATAACTTAAATTCCCTTTGAAAGATAAATATTATCGATTAAATTCTTCAATGATTTGTACTGTTGCACTAGCACCAATACGAGTAGCGCCAGCCTTAATCATTTCTTTTACTTCAGCATATGAATGAATACCACCAGCTGCTTTGACTTCAACATTTTTACCTACTGTATCCTTCATTAATTTAACATCTTCTACTGTAGCTCCGCTAGTTCCAAATCCAGTGCTTGTCTTGATAAAATCTGGTTTTACTTCTTTGGCTATCTTGGCGCATTTTTTGATTTCTTCTTTTGTCAAATAACAGTTTTCAAAAATAACTTTGATTCCCTTATGCTGGTCGTGACAGATTTTTGTCAGTATTTCCATTTCTTCTTTGATTTTGTCGAAGTTACCCATTTTCACATCACCAACATTTAAAACGTAGTCAATTTCATCAGCACCATCCTTTAAAGCTTCTTTTGCTTCGTAGATTTTTGTGTTTAAACCACATTGTCCTAATGGAAAACCAACAACGCTGCATACTTTTACCTCTGTATCTTTAAGTACGTTCTTACAATACGCTACCCATTCTTCGTTAACGCAAACGCTTGCGGTGTTTAATTCTTTTGCCTGTTGACAAAGCGTGTCAATATCTTGTTTTGTGGCAAATGCCTTTAAAAATGTGTGATCGAAATATTTGTTAAATTCCATATTACCCTCCTGTTTTTGCCGATATCTAGATATATTATATACTGTATTAAAAGATAAACAGAAGAAGTTTTATCGCATTGAATAATGTGAGATTCTCACATAATTGGTTTGATTTTCACAATATTTACCAAAGTTATACTAAATTTATGACAACATGGAATGTTATTCTATAGATGTCTTAAAGATAAGACAAATGAATATAGAAAATAAACCAATATTCATATCTCTCTCCTAAAAATAATAAACAAAAAAAGAAGCCATTCTAGATGCCAACACTAGAATGGTTTTCTTGTCGTTTTAGGTGAAAAATATATGGTATAATCATATCGAAAAATGGTTGTTTGGATAAGAAGGAAGAATAATAATGAAATTAATGACGTTAGACTTAATTGTTGCGGATGAAGTTAAGTGTATGATTGAAGATGGTACATTGAGTATAGGGGATAAACTTCCTAGTGAAAGAGAATTATGTGAGCGTTTTAATGTGCAAAGATTGACATTAAGATCCGGTTTACAAATGTTAGAGGAAGAAGGATTAATATATTCAATACCAAGAAATGGATATTATGTTGCGAATAATCGAATTCAAAAATCGGCCGATAACATTGTTTCTACAACAAGTGAGATTCAGACTTCTAATCATAAAATGGAAACGAAAATAATTAAATTTGTGGAAAGAGAAATTGATAAATATTTATATAGTGAAATGAAGCTTCCACTAGGAACAAGGTTGTATGAAATTAAGCGACTTCGAATTATCGATGATAAACCAGTCAGTATGGATTATTCATTTATTCCGAAATATACAACGCCTAATCTAGATAAATTTAATTTAGAAAATAGATCGCTTTATGAAATTTTAGAAAGTGAGTATGGAATTATCTTAAAAAAGAGTATTCAAAATATTATCGTAGTGCGTGCAGAAGAAAATTATTGTACAGATTTAGGTCTCACTACAGAAGATCATGTCGTTCTACAAAGTGGAATTGTGTATGATCAGAATGGTGAGTTGGTCGAATTTTCAGAGACATATTCAAGAATAGGTGCATTTGAATATGTGGCATGTTAGGAGGTTTATATGGATTATAAAATTCCGTTATATATACAACTTAAAGAGATGATTCTTCAAAGAATTGCAGATGGGGAATACTTGCCAGGAGAAAAAATACCGAGTGAAAGGGAAATGGCGGCGATTTATAAAATTAATCGAAATACAGTTAAAAATGCGATTAATGCGCTGGTTGAAGAAGGGATTCTCTACAAAGTAAAAAATACAGGGGTGTATGTAACAAAGTCAGATAACCAAAGAATGTATTATTTTAAAAATAGTTCGAATGAAATATCGAGTACAAGTTTAGGTGCCATCTTAAAGTTAAGTGGTCATACCGTTGAATCTGATGTTCTTGAAAAAGGAATTGTTTCAGGACGTAAGTACATAGAATATAAGCTTGACTTAGAACCGGGAGAATCGGCATATGCCTTACATAGATTGCGTAAAATAGAAGGGAATATTTTGGCGTTGGAATTTAGCTATTTACCTTATAAATATTTTCCTGGAATTGATGAGCATAATTTCAAAAATGCGAGTCTATATGCATATATGGATACATTGGGTCATTGTCCTGTTCAATTTGAACAAAAAATGATTGTAGAAAAACCTAGACGTCCATTTAAAAAAGTGATGGATTTACAAGATGATGATTTTGTATACGCGATGGAACACATTGGTAGAGATGCAGATAATAACATTGTAGAATTCACAAAAACCTTTTTGAAATGTGAATATGGAATTTATACATTCGCAATAGAATCGAAATAAGCACAAATGTGCTTTTTTTGTCTTTAATAAGTGGTATAGTAAAAAAGAAATATGGTATGCAATATAAACGGTAAGGAGGAAAAATGGAAAAGAAAAAAAAGACAATGCAGGATTATATTGAATTAACACCTGATATGATTCGAAAAAATGTTCAAAAAAATGAAGAATTAACGAAAGTGTTAGTTGATGAATTTAACAGGGATCATTTTGATTCAATTTTAATTATAGCGAGTGGATCAAGCTATAATGCGAGTATGGGAGCACGTCCATTCCTAAAAAAGATAACGAAAATGAATGTAGATGTTATTACTCCTTTTACATTTGAACATTATGAAAGTGAACTTTATGGAAATCCCTTTGTTGTGGTGGTGAGTCAAAGTGGATGTTCAACAAATTCAATTTCAGCATTAAAAAAATTAAAGGCGATGGGACATCGTGCAATCGGAATTACATCTAATGTGAATAGCGATTTTGGTGATGGCATTTGTGATGTGGTTGTTGATTATGGAATTGGTATTGAGACAGTGGGCTATGTTACATTAGGCATGGTTGGACTAGTTCTATATTTTATGTTATTCGCATTAAATGTAGCTAGAGGAAAAACACTTACAGAAGAAAAATATACATATTATTTAGAAGAGTTAAATAAAGCAGCACAATGTCATGAAGATGTTCAGGGGAAGGTCAAAGATTTCTATGAGTTGAATAAACGAAATCTTCTTTCTATGCAAAACTGTTATGTAGTAGGTATGGGACCAAATTTTGGTACGGCTTTAGAAGGAGCGCTGAAATTTAGTGAAACAATTCAGGTTGTTTCTGTAGCATATGAATTAGAAGAGTTTTTACATGGACCAAACTTTCAGCTAACTCCAAATTACACATTATTTTTTATTGATAATGAGGATGAAACTAGTGATCGCTTGTTAGATATTTATGAAGGATATAGTACAGTTACAGATCGTTGCTTTATTATATCAAATAGTGAAAGAATACAGGGAGATCATGTGCTTCGAATTGACGATTTAACATGTGAAGATGTATCGATGCTTTATAAGGTGGTAGTGTTTGAATATTTAGCTTATAAGATAACTACAGATTTAAATAAATGGCAATATCATCCATTGGCAAAGGTAGTGGAAGATACGGTTATTAAAATCAAAAGTTCAAAATATAAAGAGGGATATGATAAGCTTTAGAAATAGGTAAGAGGCTGTAACGGAGAGTTACAGTCTTTTTTATAAGTAAAAATATTGGTATAAAAATATAATAAAGTGGTTGCATTTATACTTGAATTCTGGTATATTAAATATGTAAAGTGGAATATATAAGAAACCACTTGTTTATATTCTGTATTTCATATTTCAAAACATCAGGAGGTAAGACAAATGGCAGTCAGTGAAAAAATTGAATTAATTAAATTTAATGAGGAACAGTATCTAAAAGAAGGCGATGCAGTTTACGCTCAAAGAGCAGAAGTAGAGGCAATTGCAGATGCAATTGATAAAGCAGGATATAGTAATATCTTCTTGTTGGGTATTGGTGGTACCGAATTTGAATTCGCTCAATTTGATTATTTAGTTAAGAAATACTCAGATATCGAATTATATGCAATCAATGCAGCAGACGCGAATACAGTGCATCCAAAAAATCTTACAAAAGATTCTCTTGTTATTACGGCTAGTGCAAGTGGTACTACGGTTGAAATTGTTGAAGCGTTAGAATGGATTCAAAAAACAGGAGCTCATATTGTAGGATTCACAAAAAAGGATTGTCCAGTAGGAAGATTATGTACAACTGTTATTGAAGCTAAAGTAACAACAGGACAATGTGAATATTCTTATGTATTACAATCTTTCTTGATTTATAGCTTGTTGAATAAAAAAGGATTCTTCCCTAATTACACTAAATTTGCGGATCAAATCAAAACAATCTTCAAAAATTTAGTGGATATCCGTAAAGTATATGAGCCTAAGGCGGATGAAATCGCAAAAACGTTCTACAATAAACCATACACAATTTTTACAGGGTCAGGTGCGCTATGGGGTGAAACACTATTATTCGCAATGTGTATTCTAGAAGAGATGCAATGGGTAAGAATACGTCCAGTTACAAGTGCACAATTCTTCCATGGAACTTTAGAATTGGTTGAAAAGGATGTGCCTGTATTTATTGTTAAGGGAGAAGATGAATTCCGTAAACAAGATACACGTGTAGAAGATTTCTGTAAAAAAATTAATGCAGAATACACAGTGTTAGATACACAGGAATTTGCATTAGATGTAGATTCAGAATTTAGACCATTTGTCATTCCTTGGATCGTAACGGCTTTATTGACTGAAAGATTAGCAAAACACTATGAAGTTTACACAAAACATAATTTAGAATATCGTCGTTACTATCATCAATTTGATTATTAAAAAAAGGATTTAGTGGTATAAAAAAGCTAAAATATGGAATGTATAATTGTAGAACAAAAGCCCTGAAAATTTTGATATGGGCTTTTTTTAGAAGGAATTCATATAGTGATTTAAGGTGTTCCTGGTCTGCTGATACATTTTGTTGGCAAAACCTCTTTAACTACTTATCTATAAGATATCAAGAAAAATAAAAGTAAGTTCTTATATTTTTAACTACTTATCTATAAGATATCAAGAAAAATAAAAGTAAGTTCTTATATTTGGTTCATAGAAACAAAGAGGGGGATGCAGATGAAAAAAGATAAATCATTTATTGGTTTAGCAATCCCAGTTGTGATTCAACAATTATTAGTCAATCTATTTGCTATTACGGATACGATTATGGTTGGGGGAATTTCAGAGAATGCGATCAGTGCCATAACTGTTGCTAATAAGTTCTTCTTAATCTATAATTTAGCCATTTTTGGACTCACAAATGGAGTTGGATTGTTTATTTAAAATTTGATTTCTTAATATATGCATAGCTATTTTTGTATTTAGAATCTATCTCTAAATGATTCTTTTTTACTGGAGCTTCACTTGATATTTTATAGTATCCATGCTCATCCTTTAATATATGAATAGATATGATATTGCCTTTTTTATAGGAATAAAGAACATCTTTTTTATTTGGAGCATAAACTTTTAAATCCTTAGATAGTTGAACTGTTCTAATTGGATTCTTTTCTTTATCTATACTATTTTTATCTAAGCGATAGTAGAAACTAGCCGCTTTTTCTCCCCAGTATGGATCAGATGCATAATCGACATTGATACCACTTGCCTTATCTCCAAACCAAGAGCCGTGGTATCTAGAATCTTCTGGATTTAAGTAACCTTTTTGTAAATAATTATAGGCATGCTGTTGAATACAATCTGCTAAAGAATTGTATAGGTTGGCATTGTCTGGGTTTTCGTCTATGGCAGCATGCCCAAATAAGTTATTGTATTCAATCGCATATTGACTTTGTCCAAACCCACTTTCATTTAAGGCTAGCGCAAACATCATGGAAGCATTGATTGAATAATTTTTTTGTGTTGTTAAGAAGACATTAGCTTGATTATAGAGTACAGATTCATTATCCATACAAGGATAGGTTTCTGCTGTTTTGTTGATTCCATATTCAGATAAAAAATCATTGTAGACTATATTGTTTAAATACGATGTAGTTCTATGAGGTGTGTATTGATAATAATTGTAATAAGGCTCTTCATTTATTTTCTTATCTTCTATTAAATCTTTAAAGCTCGAATAGAAATAATGTCCATCATATGAATAGTAGATGGTGTCTTTTTTTAGAAATTTTGGAGCAGGACCAATCGATATAGAATTTACACCTCCATGTACAATATCTGTCGAAATCGTATGAATGAGGGAGCTATTATATACGGAATAGGTAGATAAAGTGTAGGAATCATTATAAAAGCATAATTCAACATTGTTGATATCTGTCCATGCCTGCACACCACTGATTTTGAAGTGTACTTCTTTTCCATTAAAGCTTGTGCCTAAATATTGAGCATCAGCTCCATAATTGCCATTTACATATCCAGTTTCATCTGTATCTGTTGTGTATTCTGTATTTTCAGTTATGTCTTTCGTCTTTAAATTAACGATACCAGATTGAAGCCGTAAGATTTTTCCGTTTTCATCTTTTATACAAACATACTTAGAATCAATTGTATCCATCTTAAAAGATGCGAAGATATAATGTTTATAGGAAGCTTGTACTTCACTTGTACTTAAATCTTCTACATAGTATTGTCCGTCTTCAGTGATTTTTAAAATGGTGAAGGGGATGACTACAAATACGAGAATGAGCAATATTAAGACCATAGTAAATGGAATCTTTTTAACTTTTCTTTTCTGTTTCATACCTTATATTATACTCTTATCTTCAAAAATTGCGTAATAGGACAATTTCCATCGACAATAAGTGTACTTTATATTAAAATAGATGGGGTATATCGCTAAAATAAAGCGTTTTTTAAGTGGCAAAACACTCAAGATATAAAGAATATGGAGAAAGGAAGTATATTTATGGCAAAAATGGATGAGCGTTTAGAAAAAATGGTTGAACGTTATCGCGAAATCAATGATTTAATGATGCAAAGTGATGTAGTATCAGATCGTAAGACCATGGCAAAATTGGGTCGTGAACAAAATGAGTTAACGCCTATTGTCGAAACATACGAAGAATATAAAAAGGCAACTGAAGAATTAGAAGAGGCAAAAGTCCTTTCTAAAGAAGAAGATAAAGAAATTCGTGAAATGGCACAAATGGAAGTGGAAGAGTTAGAACCAAAAATCCAAGAGTATTTAGATCGTTTAGAATTGCTTTTGGTACCAAAGGATCCTAATGATTCACACAATGCGATTCTAGAAATTCGTGGAGCCGCTGGTGGAGACGAAGGAAATATCTTTGCCGGAGACTTATTCAGAATGTATTCAAAATATGCTGAGGCAAAAGGCTGGAGAACAGAAGTTATCGAAACTGAAGATAGTGAAGCTGGAGGATTCTCATTAGTTTCATTTAAAGTCAATGGAGAAGGTGCTTATGGAACTTTGAAGTTCGAATCTGGATCTCACCGTGTACAACGTGTGCCAAAGACAGAATCACAAGGTCGTATCCACACTTCTACAGCTACTGTGTTGTGTATGCCAGAAGTTGAAGCCGAAGATTTCGATATTGATATGAACGATTTAGAAATCGAAACAATGCGTTCAAGTGGAGCTGGAGGACAGCACATCAATAAAACCGATTCAGCGGTTCGTATTGTCCACAAACCTACAGGTATTGTAGTTAAGTGTCAGGATGGTCGTAGTCAACATGAAAACCGTGCAACTGCATTAATGACAATTCGTGCACGTGTATATGAAGAAAGACAACGTGAATTGGATCAAAAGAATGAAAAAGAACGTCGTACAAAGATTGGTACGGGAGATCGTGCAGAAAAGATTCGTACATACAACTATCCTCAAAACCGTGTAACAGACCACCGTATTGGATATACAGTGAATCAGTTAGATCGTATTATGGATGGTCGTTTAGATGATTTGATGGCTGCATTACAGCTTGCAGATCAACAGGCAAAAATTGCTGGAGAAAAAGAATAATGAGTACATATCATTCATTGATCAATGAAGGTAAAGAACGTCTTTACAAAGCTGGTCAAGGTGAACAGGCTGCTCAACTTTACATGGTGGAATTATGTCGTCAAAAGGATGTAAATCTATATATTTCTATGGATGAAGAGGCGGATGAACAAATTCAGACGGATTATTTAGAAGGTATTCATCTAATGGAAAATGGAGAACCACTAGGATATGTATTAGGATATGAATGCTTCTATGGTTATGATTTTATTGTGAATGAAGATGTTTTAATTCCTAGACCCGAAACAGAAGAGTTAGTAGGACTTGTGTTATCTAAATTTGATGATTATTTTTCAGACAGAGAACATGTCAATGTATTTGATGTGGCAACTGGATCAGGCGCAATTGGAATCACTTTAAATCTTGAAGAACCAAGAATGGATGTAATCGCATCTGATATATCTAAAGAAGCTTTAGTGGTTGCACAAAAAAACAATGAAAAGCTAGGCGCAAACGTAAACTTCATTTGTGGTAGTATGTTAGATCCATTTATTGATCGAGATTTACATTGTGATATTTTAGTTTGTAACCCACCATATATTCCAAGTGAAGAAAAGATGGAACGAAGTGTTGTAGATTATGAACCACATGTAGCTTTATTTGGTGGTAATGATGGATTAAAATTCTATCGTGATGTATTTGAAAAAGCACATCTTGTATTGAATGAAAAAGCCTTTCTTGCCTTTGAAATGGGATGGGATCAAGGTGAAGCTTTATCAAATTTAGCTCGTGAATACTTTGAATCTGCAACGATTACTGTACATAAGGATATGTCAGGAAAAGATCGTATGTTGACGATTGAATTATAATTAAAATTTCTTGAGCAATACTTTTGAAATATTGAAATGAATATGCGATAGTATATGCGTAAGAGGAAATAATATATTTCAAGAGGAGGATTATTTATGAAATATAGATGCTTAATTTGTGGACACATTTATGATGAGGAAAAGGAAGGCGTAAAATTCGCTGATCTTCCTGCAGATTGGAAATGTCCAACTTGTAAACAACCAAAAGAAAAATTTGTTCCAGTAGAAGACGAAATGACTTGGGCTGCTGAACACGTAGTAGGAGTCGCAAAAGATGTTGCTGAAGACATTAAAAATGACTTACGTGCTAACTTTGAAGGTGAATGCTCAGAAGTAGGTATGTACTTGGCAATGGCTAGAGTCGCTCACAGAGAAGGATATCCAGAAGTTGGATTGTATTATGAAAAAGCAGCTTGGGAAGAAGCAGAACATGCTGCAAAATTTGCTGAATTATTAGGTGAAGTTGTTACAGATTCAACTAAGAGAAATCTTGAAATGCGTGTAGAAGCAGAAAATGGAGCTACTGCAGGTAAGGTTGATTTAGCAACTCGTGCTAAAAAGGCAAACTTAGATGCAATTCATGATACAGTACACGAAATGGCTCGTGATGAAGCTCGTCATGGTAAGGCATTTGCTGGATTATTAAAACGTTATTTTGGTGAATAATGCATTTAGAAGCTTCTGAATTGATCAGAAGCTTTTTTTCTTTAAGAATCGTAGTTTTCGTGTATAATAAGTTGTGTCTAACGAATATATAGAAAGAAGGATCAAAATGATTGGTAAGAATAGTCCATGTTGGTGTGGTTCTGGTAAAAAATATAAACATTGTCATGAAGAATGGGACAATACAATTAATGTATTAAAACTACAAGGTAAAATAGTTCCAAGTCATAATTTAATTAAGTCGGAAGAAGATATTAAGTGGATCAAAAAAGCAGCTAAAATCAATAATGCCGTACTTGATTTAGTTGGAGAAAAAATCTGTGCGGGTATGACTACAGAAGATATCGATAAATTAGTATATGATTATACAACAAGTCATGGTGGAATTCCTGCATGTCTAGGCTATGAAGGATTCCCTAAGAGTGTTTGTACATCTATTAATAATGAAATTTGTCATGGTATTCCAAGTGAAAAAGTCGTATTAAAAGATGGCGATATTATAAATGTAGATTGTACTACCATTGTACATAAACACTTTGCGGATGCATCTAGAATGTTTTGTATTGGAAATGTAAGTGATGAGGCAAAACGTTTAGTCGATGTTACTAAAGAATGTCTAGAAATAGGTAAAGAAGCTGTACGTCCTTGGGGATATATTGGCGATATTGGTGCTGCTATTCAAGAACATGCACATAAAAATGGCTACAGTGTCGTTGTTGATTTTTGTGGACATGGTGTTGGTAATGCTTTCCATGAAGATCCATATGTACATCATGTAGGAATCCGTAATACAGGTATGGTTATGGCACCGGGTATGGTATTCACAATCGAGCCTATGATCAATCAAGGAACGCGTGATTTATATATTGATAAAGATAATGGCTGGACATCTTATACAAAAGATGGAAAGTTATCGGCGCAATGGGAAAACACGATTCTAGTTACAGAAAAAGGAATTGAAGTATTAGCTTGGTAAGAAGTCAATAAAATGACTTCTTTTTTTGACTTTTAATTTCTTTTTCACATACACTTGATTTAATTAAGGAAAGAGATCATCAGAAAAAGATGTATTAATGAAATGTACAAAATGCGGTTACAAAGAAGAAGTATCTAGATGGTTGATTGATGAATTATTTCCAAATGAATCTGAAGAAAACTATATGATGCACTGCCCTGAATGTGATCATAAGATGATTGTAAAAAAATAATTCAACAATTAAAGACGAATACAAAATGTTGGCTATTTTTCAATAGTCCTTTTTGTCGTTCCTGATAATTCATATCTTGTGATATTTTAGTGCTATTTCACATATTGCATTTCCCTGTTCCGAAACCAAAATCTTAATATATAAAAAAGAAAGACGTTGATTGTCTTTCTTAAATATAATGGATTTCAATTCCACCAAAATGAATGTGACCTGTGATATTTAATGTAGGATAGCCACTAGATGATGGCTGTCCTTTTTCATCAACACCACCAAAAAAGGAACGAACATGACTCTGTACATTCCATTCTTTAGGTACATAGAGTTCAATACCTGTAAAATTTCCATCGATTTCAATCGTAGCTTGATTTTGAATGGTAGCCTGATCAAAATAGAGCTTCAATCCTGAAAACTTTGAATCAATGGTCACATATTGTAAATCATTGGTTTGAATATATTGAACTTTTTCACCAAAATTAGAAGTAATATTGATGATAGAATTTGTTGAGTATTCTACATTTTCTGTATCGTCATCACCAAAATTGATTTCAATTTGTTTGTTGACTTTAATATGGCTTTTTTCAGGATGGAAAATACTAGTTAATCCCCAAGCTAATAGCCAAGTAGCTAATAATAGAAGCCATAAAGAAATATTTTCAAAACCTAAATCTTCTCTGAATAAATAGAAAATAATCGCAATCCCAAATAAAGGACTGTAGAAGCTTCTTTCTTTGATTCCATCGATAATAACAGATAGACAGATTAGAGTTCCAATGATTTTCCATAGACTGAATGTAAATTGTAGAAAACCAAATAGATTCCCAAAAATTAATATGGCACCTAGAATACAAATAATGCCCCAAAACCAATTTCTTTTCATAAATGATTCCTTCTTTCTTTTAATACTTTGTAGTACATTCTCGATACATAGACTTGTTTATGACTGTTTTGAAAAGTAATGAGATGACTCGATACAGAATGCGACAGAGAATAAATTTTTTGAATATTCACTATTGTAGATTTAGAAATTCTTAAAAAGGAATTCGGCAATATATTTTCTAATTCATACAATTTCTGTGTTGTAGAAAACATATCATTGACTGTGTGTGCATATACCGTTCCATTGTCACTTTCAAAGAATAGAATCGCATCTAAATCTAGATAATACTCTGTATCTTGTTTAAAGAATTGTATACTCGGCTTTGATTTAAAATTAGAAAGTAATTGTTTCAATTCCTCAGTATATTCTTTTGTATGTATGACGATTTCATCTTCATTTAATGAATCATCAATTTCTAGTCTTACTTTCATGGCCTTATTATTTCATATGAATATTTAAAAGTATAGTCTTGAAAAGTAAGTGGTTAAAATAAAAGGCTAAGTGGTAAATTCTGTATTCTAAAGAGTTTTCTTGGTATAATAATAGAGTTGAAATGAGGTTTTATTATGGATGAAAATATAATTTCCTTAATTGCGAAAGAATTGAATATTTCAATTTCGCAAGTTAAGAATACATTGGAATTATTAGAAGAAGGAGCTACTGTTCCTTTTATTGCACGTTATCGTAAAGAACGTACAAAAGGTTTGGATGAAGAACAAATTCGTGTTATTCAAGAAAATTATGCATATCAAGTAAACTTAGCTAAGCGTAAGGAAGAAGTCTTGGCACGTATTGAAACATTAGGTAAATTGGATGATGAAATTGTAAAGAATGTCAACGCATGTACAAAATTATCACAAGTAGAAGACATTTATCGTCCTTACAAACAAAAGAAAAAGACGCGTGCCAGCGTTGCGATTGCGAATGGTCTACAGCCATTAGCTGATACATTCATGTCTTTTCCGCGTTATTTTAAGGAAACAGAATTAGATGCCTACATCAATGAAAATGTAAAAGATCGTGAAGCTGCCATTCAAGGAGCACGTGATATCATTGCTGAAAAAGTAAGTGACGATGTGGATGTGCGTAATAAAATATTGGATTCAATGACAAATTATGGGCGTGTTGTTACAAGTGAAAAGAAGGATCATGAGGATGATCATAAAGTTTATAAGATGTATTATGATTATTCAGAAAGAGTGAATACATTAGCACCACATCGAGTTATGGCGATTGATCGTGGGGAAAAAGAAAAAGTATTAAATGTATCGATTTCTTTTAATGAAGAATATATTGAAAACTGGGTATGCCGAAGATTTATTCGTTTTAATAACAGTGGTACAAGTGAATATGTTCGTACAGCAATATTAGATGGTTTAAAAAGATTGGCCTATCCTTCGATTGAAAGAATGGTGCGTTCAGCCTTAAGTGAAAAGGCACATGAATCAAGTATTGATGTATTCTCTATGAACTTAGAAAAACTATTGCTTCAACCACCTATGAAAGATAAAGTGATTCTAGGGTTTGACCCTGCCTTTAGAACCGGATGTAAATTGGCTGTTATTGATGCATCTGGAAAGAAATTAACTGTAGATGTAATTTATCCACATCAGCCAAATGCGAAAGTAAGAGAGTCTGAACAAAAATTAGTTCAATTATGTAAAGAATATCATGTGAATTTAATTGCGATTGGCAATGGTACGGCAAGTAGAGAAAGTGAAGCTTTTGTAGCCAACACAATTAAGAAATTTAATTTACCAGTATCCTATACTATTGTTTCTGAAGCAGGAGCCAGCGTATATAGTGCATCGAAATTAGCAATTGAAGAATTCCCTGATTTACATGTCGAACAAAGAAGTGCAATTTCGATTGCGAGAAGACTGATGGATCCACTTTCTGAATTGATTAAAATCGATCCTCAATCGATTGGTGTTGGTCAATATCAACATGATTTACCAACCGCAAGATTAAAAGAGCGTTTGGATTTCGTAGTAGAAAAAGCGGTTAACCGTGTCGGTGTAAATATCAATACAGCAAGTGTTTCATTGCTTAAAAATGTTGCGGGATTAAATAATGCGAGTGCCACAAGCATTGTGTCGTATCGTGAAGAGAATGGAAAAATTGAATCGCGTACACAAATTAAAAAGATTCCTAAAATCGGTCCAAAAGCTTTTGAACAAGCAGCTGGATTCTTGCGTATTGAAGATGGAAAGGAACCATTGGATCGTACAAGCATTCACCCTGAGTCTTATAAAGCCACAAAAGTATTATTAAAGGAATTGGGGCTTTCTACTTCGGATTTGGGAACACAAAAGGCAAAGGATGTAATTTCTAATTGTGATACAAAACAATTGATGCAAGACACTGGATTAGATAGTTATACATTGAAGGATATTTTAGATGCGATTTGTCTTCCACTAAGAGATTATCGTGATAAATATGATGCACCATTACTAAGAAAAGATGTCTTGGAAATCGAAGATCTTCATATCAATGATAAGCTTGAAGGAACGGTTCGTAATGTCGTTGACTTCGGGGCTTTTGTAGATATTGGGTTACACGAAGATGGATTGGTTCACATTTCAAAGATGAGTTCAAATAGAGTGAAACATCCAAGTGATGTTGTTTCTGTAGGAGATATTGTTACGGTATGGGTATACAATATTGATCAGGAGAAACAAAAGGTTCAATTAACGATGGTTAATCCAAATTGACAATCATCAAATAGGAGTTTATTATCTATACGAAAGTAGGACAACTTGTTGTTGTCCTTTTGTTTTAAGGAAGGGATTATATGAATATTACGACGATTGTAACACAAATGACAATTCTATTATTATTGATGATTGTCGGGTTTGTAGGTGCTAAAAAGAATATTTTTAATGATGAAGTAAATGTATATACATCCAATATCTTATTAAAAATTGGAATTCCAGGCTTAATTATAAGCTCAGTGAAAAATGGATCACCATTTACAGGAAATGAACTGTTCAATGTACTTGTTATTTTCTCAATATTTGTGATTTTCACAGGCATTGTCTCTAAAATTATTGTAGAAGTCTTACGTATAAAAGAGAATAAAGCCCTTTGGCAATTTATGATTCTATTTACCAATGCTGGTTTTATGGGGTTACCAGCTATTCAAGCAATTCTAGGGGATAAAGCGATGCTTTATGGAGCATTATTTTTGTTGCCATTAAACTGTTTGATGTATGGATATGGAGAAAGTTTATTTCGTAAGGGAGGATTTTCCTTTAAGAAATTTATGAATGGACCAATGATCGCATCTGTAGTTGCACTTATTCTTTGTATTCTTAATATTAAATTGCCATATATTTTAGGACAGACATGTACATATGTTGGTAATGTTACGACACCACTTTCTATGATGGTTATTGGAGCTGGATTAGTTAAGATGGATATCAAGGAATTGTTGGATTTGAAGCTATGGGAGTTTACTTTATTTAAGATGGTTCTGTTACCATTGTTTTATATGTTTTCATTGTCACTGTTTCATATTGATCCACTGATTGAAAATACGCTTGTCTTGATCATGTGCATGCCGGTTGCGAGCAATTCGAGTGTCTATGCACTTATGTATGGCGAAGATGCAACACTTGCTAGTAAGGCTATATTTATGACAAGTGTGGCTTGTGTAGTCACAATTCCTCTTGTTTTCATTATACATACGATTTAAAATGTTAAAAAAGTGACAAATGTAAACTAAAATAAATGTCAAAGTTTGAGTTATTTATTTGAATGATGTATGATTTAGTAAAGAAAGGAAGTTGTGGATTATGGAAAAATGGACTCAAGAACAGTATGCGGCTCGTTTACAGGAAATGAAACAAGAAGCTCATGATAAAATGTGGTTATACATCGAAGTGAATGCCAAAGAGTTTATGAATGAATGTGAACCAGGGGTAAAAAATTTAGCAAGTTGCTGCAAAGCAATGTTGGATGCAATGTTAGAGGGTGATGGTTTTATCGTAGAACCTAAGATTCGTACTAAGGTTGCTGGAACTTTAACAGTTCGTTACTATGTTGACAATTTACATCCAGGTCGTAGAAAATACGCAGATGTAATGAAGGAACAACAACAGTAAAAAAAATAGAATCATTTCTGATTCTAAATAAGCTTTAAATATTTAAATGCTTTATACAAGCCGTCATTGTCAATCTTATCTGTGACATAGTCGGCTTTTTCTTTTACACAATCGACCCCGTTTCCCATCGCAACAGAAATATCGGCATAATTTAACATTGTTAAATCATTTTCTGAATCACCAATCGCAACAGTTTCATACTCTTCATTATAATAGTCTTTGACAAATTGGATAGCAGTAGCCTTGTTGTATTCTTTGTGTGTGATTTCTCCACCTAAATGCATGAAATTTGTGAATGTTAAATATTCCGGAATTTGTTTTAAGATTTCTTCGCGTTGTGCGGTTGAATCAAAATGAATACTGATTTTCATGATTTGTTCATAATCATTATCTGTAATTTCTGAAATGTCAGGGAAAGACAAGAAACGATTCCCCATACGATTGTCTACATGAAATTTACGCATTCTTTCTCTGTTTTTTTCGCTGGTAAATGTCATTTGACTTCCTTCTAAAGAATGACCAGTGTCTTTGGCAATGTGTTGAATAAACTTTGTGTCTCTTTTTTCTAAAGGTTTAAAAAGCACTTGTTTATTATCTATAATAATCTCACTTCCAGCACCAAAACAATATCCGTCAAAATTTAAATCAAGTAAGAATTGAGGAACTTCACAACGCGTTCTTCCTGTGTTTATATAAATTTTATGACCATTTTTTCTTGCTAGTTCAATCGCTTCTAATGCAGAACTAGGAATCTGTTCAAACGTCCAAAGTGTTCCGTCTAAATCTAAAAAAATAATTTTTTTCATATCCTTCCTCCCTACACTATTCTAACATATTATTGTATGATATAAGAAAAAGAGGGATTGGATATGGAAAAGAATGTCGTCATAACAATATCTAGGCAATTTGGTTCAAATGGAAGAGAAATTGCACGTAAATTGGCTGAATATTTAGATATTAGTTATTACAATAAACAAATCTTAGAAAAAATCGCAGAAAACATGGGAGTCTGTGCAGATTTTTTTAAGGACCAGAATCAAGATGAAAATGGATTATTTACTATCGAATCGCGAGGTATTTTAGGACTTCGAAATATTACAGAATTAAGTGTAAATACACAAATCTATGATATGGCCAGTGATTTTATTAAAAAAATTTCACAAAGAGAAGATGCTGTAATTGTTGGAAGATGCGCAGATTATATTTTAAAAGATAATCCTGATGTGATATCTGTGTTTTGTTATAGCGATGTTGAGGAACGTATTCAATGGTCGATTGATGAATACAAGGTTCCGGCCAAACAAGCGAAAAAGATATTACAGGAAAAAGATACGCAAAGATCTAGATTTTATGAATTCTATACCAATCAAAAGTGGGGCAATCCACATAATTATACATTGATGGTCAATACATCAAAGATGAGTACGGAGGATGTGGTTCGTTTGTTGGCATCGTTCTATGATGCGAAAAAAGGCATCCTTACATTTAAGAACGCCTTTGAAAATCAATATGAAAAAGATAATAAGTACTAACAAGAAGTCGGAATTCCGACTTCTTGTTTTACATAATATAAGGTGTAGCAAAATATAGTACGAAGATAATCATTAATGCCCAAACGGTTGGGTGAACTTCTTTTGCCTTACCAGCAGCAATCATTGCGATTGTATAAACGATGAATCCGCATGCGATACCATTTGAAATAGAATACATTAAAATCATCATAATGATTGTAACGAATCCAGCAGCTGCAAAAATCATGTCATCCCAATCAATGCCCTTTAATTGTTGAGCCATCATAATACCAACAACAATTAAAGCTGGAGCTGTAACGGCATTTGTGACTGTACTTAAAATTAATGGTGATAAGAATACAGCAAGTAAGAAGCATACACCTGATGTACATGCAGTTAAACCTGTACGTCCACCAACACCAACACCAGAACTAGATTCAACGAAGCTTGTTACTGTACTTGTACCTAAAACAGCACCGAATACTGTACCAATAGCATCTGCAAGCAATGCTTGTTCAGCATTTTCTAGTTCACCTTTATCGTTGATCAAACCAATACGGTTTCCAATCGCAACAAGTGTTCCGGCTGTATCAAAGAAGTCAACGAATAAGAATGAGAAAATTACAACGAAAGCCTGGAATGGATTTGCGAATAATTCAGAAATTCCTGAGAAGCAAGCTCCAGCGGCTTTTAATTCAAAATCAAACGAAATGAAATGTTCAGGTAAAGTAGGCATGCCAGCCATTCCCATGAATCCAAGAATGATTCCAATCACAGCTGTGATAACCATACCTACGAATACGGCAGCCGGTACATTTTTAATTACCAACGCAATAGTAATCAATAAACCAATAATCGCAAGTAATACAGTTGGATCTGTTAAGTTTCCAATTGTTACAAATGTTGAAGGACTCGCTACGATGATACCTGCATTTTTTAAACCAACAAACGCAATGAAGAAACCAATTCCAGCTCCAATTGCTAATTTTAATTGTACAGGAATCGCATTGATAATCGCTTTACGAACACCAGTAACAGAAATAAGAATAAAGATAATACCTGAAATAAATACAGCACTTAATGCAGCTGCCCAGCTAAATCCCATTTGACCACAGATTGTGTAGGCAAATAATGCATTAACTCCCATACCAGAAGCAAGGGCAACAGGATAGTTGGCAACAAGTCCCATAATAATACTTGCAACACCAGCTGAAATTGCTGTCGCAAGGAATACAGAAGCTTTGTCCATACCAGCATCTGCTAAAACAGCAGGGTTAACCCCAAGAATGTAGGCCATGGCCAAGAATGTTGTAAGACCAGCAATAAGCTCTGTCTTAACGTTTGAACCTTTTTCGTTCAATTTAAAGAATTTTTCCACGATTCTCTCTCCTTCTCTCTTTTTTCAAAGACTTTACCATTGTAGCATAAGTTATTCTAAATAGATGCACTTTGATAGAGAAAAAGAGTAAATATATGTTTTTATAGGTAAATCCGTTATTTTTTTCATAGCTTGCTTGTAAGTTTGAAGCTGAATTGTGTATAACTCAATGAGTTCCTGTTCGTTGTTTACTGTATCTGTTTTAAAATCAACGATAATAATCTCATTTTCTTTATAGACAACGAAGTCCATAAAGCCATGAACAACTTGATTTTTTTCTTCGATAATATAGCTTTGTTCAAATACATGCTTTTCATTCATCCAAGCTTGATACATTGAATCTTCATTTAAGGCAAGAATTTGTTTGGTATCATAATCCTTTAATGGATAGCCATAAGAATTCGCATAAGAAATAATTTCTTCTTCTTGATAGGGATAAGAACATTGAGCAGCAATTTCATGGAATAAAGTACCACGAAGTGTACCTATATTCTTTGACAATGTTACTTCTTTCCAATTCAATTTTATTTTGGCACTGCTTGCTGTTTGACTTGAGAATGCCCTTGATGTTTTTGTGTATACAGGAAGCGTATAGGATTTGTTGTTTTGACGCACCTTTAATGGTCTTTCATATAAATCATCTTTTTTGTCAAAAACCACTAACGAATTAATTTGATTTGCGTAAGTATGCAAAAGCCATCCTGTATAGCTTTCATCCTCTAATAAAGTATAAGCATTTAAAGGACTGTAAAAATCCTCTAGTCTTTGTATTGTATCCACAATCACAAGCTCTTTTTGAGAACGCGTTGTCGCAACATAGAATACACGCATTTCTTCGGCTAAATCATCTAATTCTTTTTTTGTTTGTAGGGCCAAATGATAAATTGAATTATACTTTAACTTATAGTCATTGCTTAATCCCTTTAAAGAAAGTCCTAAAGTAGAATCGAGTAAGATACACGAATTTCCATGCTTATCTCTTTGTTCGTGTTGTGAAAGAATATATACAATAGGAAATTGTAGACCCTTTGATTGATGCATTGTCTTTACTTGAACCACATCATCTTCTTCACCATATAAACTTGCTTCTTGTGTTTGATCTTGGTTGGCATCCTTTGACAATTGTAGGACAAAACCATGAATGTCATTCTGATTTTCATATTGACCTGCTAGTTCTAATAAATAATCTAAATTATTTTTATCTTGAATTGTTGTGGATGCATAATAAAAATCATTGTAGGCATAGATATATTGAAGAAGCTGCATAATTGTTTTATTTTTATTTGCGTATAACTCAAAGAAAGACTTCATAAAATCTTGTTCTTTGATACTTACAAATAACGATGATCCCTTTTCTTTGTCAATGCAGCAATTCGCAATCTTAGAAAAAGGTACATTGAATAAGGGTGACATCAAACAAGCACATAAAGAAATGTCGTCTGTAAGATCTTCTATGGCTTTTAATGTAGAAATCACGATTTGAATGGCAGGATTTGTATAAAATCCATGATCAATAGTAATCATAGCCGGAATGTTGTAGGCTTCAAAAACAGCTTTTAATTTTTCCTGTGGAGCATGATTACGTGTTAGCACACACATAGATTTATATGGAATTCCCTCTTTGTGTTTTTCTATGATATCATGGGCAATTAAATCAAAACGATTTTCGTTGTGGTTCTTTTTGATGGTAGCTTTATTGCCTTCATCATCTTTATATTCCGTATATAAGAAACGCACAGGATATTGAGGTTGTTCTTTTTGTCCATCGGTTCCTACATTGGCAATATCGATATCTTCAAATTGCTGGCCTAACAATTCATTGTTCATGATTTTACTATAGAAATCATTGTTGAATTCAATCACACTTGCGTTAGAACGATAATTTTCTTGCAGCAACAAAGGCGTATTATTAATATCTTTCATTTTCATCCAATTTTGCATAATTTTAGGATTCGCCTGACGAAAGCCATAAATAGACTGTTTAATATCACCCACTCGAAATACATTGTTCTCGTGACAGAAAGACGCTATGATTTTTTCTTGTAGCTCATTGGTATCCTGGAATTCATCAACAAGAATCATTTGATATTTATTGTACATTTCCTCTTTGATCATAGGATCTTGAAGGAGTTGATAGGCAAAATGTTCCATATCATTAAAGTCAATGACTTCCATTTTTTTCTTTTCTAATTGAAAGTACAACTTAACTTTATTAGTTAATTCAAATAAGGTATCAATTAAATGTTTATGACTTTGAATGTCTTTAAGATAAAATTCTTCATCAAATAAATTTTCGACAATACTTGTTTCGTGATCTTTGAAAGAAGTTTGATATTTAGAATAATCCACTTTGTCGATTGTCTTTTTAAATACAATTGTATTTTTTAAATAAAGCTCGAACTGTGCTTTAAAATCCGAATAAGTTGAAGCATTTAAACACTTCGATAGATAATCCTGTTTGATTTCATAATCCTCAGATTTTGTAATCATAGGAATAACTTCATCTAAGATTTCGGACATAGCTAGACAGTGGTTATGAAAATATTTTAAGGCATATTCCATTAATGTTGGATTTAAATAAGTATAAGATGCTTGGATATTTTTGATCCAGACTTTGGCATCGTCTTCGGATTTTGAATTAAGAATAGCCAAAATATCTTCAATATACCTTTGGATATCTTCTTCGGTTTTGCCAAAAGAATGAAAATACATTTTTAGTTGGGTATACGCATTTAAATCTAGAGCTTCAATCGCATGTTTATAGGCATTTTCAAAGGCAATACGAGTTTGTGCACTGGATGCGGTTTGCTTTGACATCGTGTATGAGATGGGGATTTTATAGTAATAATTTTGTACAATTGACAAACAGAAGCTATCAATGGTTGAAATACTAGCAGTTTCTAATAAAGCCATTTGTTGCAGGATGTATTCAGTTTGGGGTTGTTCTTTTAATTTTGAAAGTAAACGAGCCTTCATTTCTGCTGCTGCATCCTTTGTGAAGGTCATGGCCAAGATAGAGTCGATAGAAATATGGTCTTTTAGTACCAGCTGACATAAGCGTTCGACTAATACAGCGGTTTTTCCACTTCCTGCACTTGCTGAAACAACGACATTTGTATTTCTTATATCAATGGCTCTTTGTTGGGGTATAGAAAAATCCATTATTCTTCCTCCTTTTCTACGCGAAGCTTCGGCTCAACTTCATTTGCAAGATTTCTACAAATGGATCTATAAGCACAATATTTACAGGCATCGGCCACATGGTTTGGCAAGGCTTGTCCGCTGGAAATATCTTCTAGTAAACTATCAACTACTTGCGTCCATTCATCTTTAACCTTTTCTAGACTTGGATTATCTCTTTTAGTAGGTAGATATTGTTTGGTGTTATCACAATAAATACTCGCATCACTAAAATGCCATCCTTTAAGTCTGCGGTTAACTTTAAATGTATCAAGAACCTCTTTTTCATCTGTAACAGACAATTCGGGAATCTTTTTACGATAGTTTAATTTACCATATGTCAATGCTTCTGGTGTTGTTTTTAAGGCAATATAGAAGCACCCCACAGGAATTAAATGGGATTCCTTTTCATAAGCTAAGGTATATGTGGCTAGCTGCAAAGAAAGTCCGGATTCAAATTCTGTAAGCTTAATATCTTTGTCACTCGATTTATAGTCAAAGATACAGAAGGATGTATTTGAACTATCAATACGATCGATATATCCATATAGATCAATCGTAAATTCATTCCATGGATAGGAATAAGAAAATTTATGTTCTTGTTTATCAATACTCATATGCCAGTTGGATTCAAAATTGTGTAATTGTTCGAAAATCAAAACAAGCTTTTCTGTAATCTCTTCTATTTGGGAATTAAACCATGTGACTTGTTGCAGAAGTACTTTTTTAGCGAATGAGAATTCTTTTTCAACATAGTCATGGATTTCTTCCTTAGATAAAGAAGTGTAATCACTTTTTTCTTTAGAGATGACCTCAAGCACATGGTGTAAAATACTTCCACGTATACGAATATCAGTAATATCCTCTTTTTCTTTTAAATATAAGCCATATTTAAGGGCGTGAGAAAAAGGACAGCGAGCATAGGATTCCAGTCGTGAAATGGAACTTTTAAAATGATCATCCTTGAAGAATATAGATTGAGCTGTTTTAGTATCTAAATCAATGTTTGGCGTAATCCAATTAAAGGAATCTGGAGTTGTGATAAATGTTGATTTTGTTTTAAGCCAATTTTCTATTTCTGAGCTTGGCTCATAATTCTTTCCTTGATAGTCGCTTTGTGGATATAAAACATAGAGTGTTTCGCATAAGGATAAACAATCAAAGATTTGCGTTTGTTGATGCTGAATACGTGTTTCCAAATCAGGAAGTGCTGTGTTTTTTACATAAGCTTCATCAAAAATGCCGGAATGCAGTTTTAAAGAAGGGAATGAATTCGCATTTGTTCCGGTTAAAAAGACAATGGGTCTTAAAAAAGTCACATCTTGTCTTGATCCGATTAAAATTCCTTCAATAAAGCTTGCCTTCTGGTTTGCAGAAAGGTTTTGAATCTGGTGAATCAAGATACTTAAATCATTTGTACTATGAATGTAAGTATGAATATCTTGAACTAGAGAAATGACTTCATTAAAAGCATTTAGATCTTCTCTTGTAACTTGTTCATGTAGATTTTGAATGTGTTTTGCGATTTGAATAAAATCTAAATCATTAAATAAGAAAGCATGGTTTTGTATCCATTCTAATGTTTGTTGTTCAAGCCTTTGATACGATGTGAATTGATATGAATCAATAATTTCATTTTCTTCATAGGAAAGGATGCTTAGGTGGGGTTCAAATTTTAAGAATTGTTCGGGAAACAATGTGTAATATTGAATAAGATAGTCGTCGTTTGGGTATAAAATTTGAACTAAATTGATAAAGCTCTTTAAATCCATGTCTTTTGCCCATGTTAAGTAGCTGATCCATTCATTATATATAGATGTTGTATGAACTTCTTGCATGGTTGTGAATGGAATTTTATGAGCGGAAAGAATTTGGGTTAAAACATTCTCATCATTGGCGTTATTTAATGCGATAAAGATATCATCGGCTGTATAATTATTTTCAATGATTAGATTCGCAATGACTTCCATTTGTTTTCGCGCATTGGCAACACTGTAGTAGTGCGTATTTAATAGTTGTTTTTCACCTAGCCACTTTGCCCCATGATAGATTAATGTCTGAATCCAATAATTATCTAATTGGGAATATTCTTTCTTTAGAATATAAATATTTTCTAAATCTGGTAATTTAGAAAGAACGTTTTTTGTTTGGTCTTCTTTTATTTCGATAGGATAAAGAAGATTTAAAATTTCATTTAAATCCTTTTCTTTTTGGGTTGAACAAGGAAAATCATGAATTTGGTAGGTTTTAGCCATTTTAATAAAGTCTAAACAAGCATTTAAAAAGTCATAGTCTTCTTTACTTGAGTAGAAGGCATTTTGTACAGATATATTTTTTAATGCGTCTTTATATAAATAAAGTAATTCAATATCTGATTTTGGTTGTCCATGATAAAAAGAAGATAGCCAGCTTGATAAAGTTAACACTTGTATGCCTAGGCAATCTTTTTTTTGTTTTAGAATTTCTTTGTATAAAGATAAATGTAGGGTAGCCGGAGCTAATATTGTACTGTTATCTGGAATTTGTATCATAAAATTATCACCTAGATTATTATATCATTATTATGATTAACTCGAGAGTTATTAACTGTGGAGTTAATGAAAAAAAGTGGATCACACGATCCACTTTGTATATTATAGATTTTCTGCAATATGTCTTGCGACATATACACCAGATGCACTGGCATGACTTAGTGAGTGCGTTACACCTGAGCAGTCACCAATAACGAATAATCCTTTGTGTTTTGTTTCTAAGTTCTTATCAACTTTTACTTGCATGTTGTAGAATTTAACTTCAACACCATATAGTAATGTATCATCACTAGCTGTTGATGGACATACTTTATCAAGGGCATAAATCATTTCGATAATGTCATCTAGTTGACGCTTAGGAATAACTAGAGATAAGTCTCCTGGAGTTGCCTTCAATGTAGGAGTTACGAATCCTTGTGCAATACGACTTGGAGTAGAACGTTGTCCACGAATTAAATCACCAAAACGTTGAACGATAACGCCACCACCTAGCATATTGGATAGACGGGCGATGCTTTCACCATATTGGTTACTTTGTGAGAATGGCTCAGTAAAATGATTTGATACTAATAAAGCGAAGTTTGTATTGTTTGTAAAACGAGCTGGATCTTCATAGCTATGTCCATTTACTGTGATGATACCGTTTGTATTTTCGTTTACAACAACTCCTCTAGGGTTCATACAGAATGTACGAACGCGGTCTTGGTATTTCTTTGAACGATATACAATTTTTGATTCATATAAAGAATCTGTTAATTCTGAGAATGTATCGGCATTTAATTCAACACGAACGCCAATATCTACACGATCACTCTTTGTCTCGATATCTAGATTTGAACATACAGATTCCATCCATTTACTTCCTGAACGACCTGTTGAGATGATGCATTGTTTACCTGTATATGATTCCTCACCACAAATAACTTCAAATCCATCTTCTACTTTATTAACCATATCAATGTGTTTAAAGAAGTGGAAATCAGCTTTTTCTTTTAATTCATTATATAAATTTTCAAGAACAACATAGTTAATGTCTGTTCCCAAGTGACGAACCTTTGCCTTTAATAAGTGAAGGTCATTTTGAAGACATTTTTTAGCGATAGCTGCATCAGAATTTGCGTATAGACGAGTTTTTTCTCCACCCATTTTGCAGTTGATTTCATCGACATATTCCATTAAATCAATAGCTTCCTGTTCACCTACATATTCATATAGGTTTCCACCAAATTCATTTGTGATATTATATTTTCCATCACTAAATGCACCAGCTCCACCAAAACCGTTCATAATGGCACATGATTTACAGTGAATACAAGATTTGATGTTCTTTCCATCAATTGGACATTTTCTTTTGTTTAATGGTGCACCAGCTTCAAATACACCAATTTTTAATTCAGGTTTGTTTTTTAATAACTCATATGCTGAGAAGATTCCTCCAGGCCCAGCTCCAATAATAATGATATCGTATTGCATCTTTTTTCCTCCTGCTTGAAAGCTATAGTCTACTGTTTTCGGTAGTAGGTATGAACGTTCAACCATATCATGAACTTATATAACCCGGACTATTATACGGATAAAGTATCTTTATTGCAAGCGATAAATTAAAAAAATGTATATATTAAAAATGCGTTGTTATAGGAAAAAATGCTATAATCATTTAGGCGAGAAGAGGTATGCTTATGAATACAAATAAAATACATGAATTGATAATGATTTTACTTGGAAACTTTATAGTTGCTTGTTCAGTTTCCTTTTTTATACTTCCTAATAATATATTAACGGGAGGTGTAGCCGGTGTGGCTGTCGCATTACATCCGATTCTTCCTGTTGATACAGTTTTGATGATTGATGGTTTGACAATTGGTTTGTTTATTCTAGGAGCTTTATTACTTGGTAAGTCGTTTGCGATGAAGTCTGTGATTTCAACAATTGTATATCCAATTTTCGTTACTAGTTTATCGCGTATTGCTACAATGTTTCCTAAGGATACATTTGTGATGCCTCCATACGTAGCTACGATTTATGCTGGAGTTCTTGTAGGAATAGGTTTGGGCTTGGTTTTCAGAGTGAATTCAAGTACAGGTGGAATAGATATCTTAGCGTTGATATTACATAAATATTTAAAAATTCCAGAAGGAACAAGTGTTATGATTGTTGATGGCTTAACTGTTTTATTAGGTGTGATTACACATGGATTAACACCTGCATTAATCGGTATTATGTCTGTATTTGTTTGTGGTGTGGCAATCGACAAAACAGTCATGCTTGGAATGCAATCGGCAAAAAATGTTATGATTATATCGACGGAATGGAAACAGATTCGTCGTATTCTGTTAGAGACAGTGGATCGTGGTGTGACGATTCTAGATGGAAGTGGGGGCTATACACAGGCACCTAAGCCTGTATTGATGTGTGTAATCAAGCAGAAACAATATCCATTATTGGAGTCTAGTGTTTTAGAAATCGATCCTAAGGCTTTTATTATTGTGAATGATGTACACCAGGTTCATGGTGCAGGATTCACATCGAAACATGTGGTGGAAACAGATGAAACAACATATTAAAGAAATTATTGTCGTTGAAGGCAAAAACGATACAAATACGTTACAATCCTTTTTTGATTGTGACACAATTGAAACAGGTGGAGATCAAGTAAATGAGAAAACAATTGAGCGTGTAAGACAAGCTCAAAAGACCAGAGGCGTGATTATATTTACGGATCCGGATACGCCAGGGGAGCATATTCGAAGATTGATAGGAAGCAATGTGAGTGGATGTAAGCATGCGTTTATAAATAAGGAAAAGGCAAAAACACCCAAAAAAGTAGGTGTGGAGCATGCGAGCAAAGAAGATTTATGGGATGCTTTATGTAATTATGTGACTTTTGAAAATAAAGAAGAAGTCTTGAGTTGGCAAGATTTTATTGATTTAGGCTTGGTAGGTAATAAAGAATTGCGCTTTCAGGTATGTGAAGCATTTCATATCGGTCCTTGTAACGCAAAAACGTGTTTTAAGCGTTTGAATCAAATGAATATCACAAAAAAAGATATAATAGAAAGGAGTCTTTCATGAAACAGGCGATTGCGACAGTAAAGAAGACGAAAGAGATTCAAGAAAAATATAAGGTGTTCACGAAAAAAAGCTTCGGACAAAATTTTATTATTGAGCCGGGGGTTGTTGAAAAAATTGCGAATGCCGCCATTCAATCTAAGGATGGGCTTGTATTTGAGATTGGTCCTGGAATAGGTGCTTTAACACAGTTTCTATGTGAAAAAAGCAATCAGGTCATAGCTTTTGAAATTGATGAAAGATTACCAGTTGTTTTGGAAAATGAAATTGGATTTGATCATCTTCAGATTGTTTTAGAAGATATCCTAAAGGTGGATATTGATGAAAAGATTCGTGAATTTAGAAAGCCTGGACAAAAAGTCGTTTTCGCATCGAATCTTCCTTATTACATAACAACGCCTATTTTATTTAAATTATTTGAGGCAAAAGAAGAGATTGAAAGAATCACAGTTATGATGCAAAAGGAAGTGGGAGAACGCTTTTTAGCTCGTGAGAACGATAAGGAATACAATGCATTGAGTGTGATTACACAATATCGTTGTGATGTGAAAAAAGTGATGGATGTTTCAAGAAGAGTATTTTGGCCTAGTCCAAATGTAGATTCAATGGTTGTTCAGTTTTCATTCCATCATAGGTATCATTTGGATGATGAAGCGTATTTCTTTGGTTTGGTAAAGGCATGCTTTACACAGAGAAGAAAAACAATCTACAATAATTTCCAAGGGTTTGTTAAAGATAAGAATTTGGCAAAAGAGTTATTAGAAAAAGCGAATATAGAACCGAGTACGCGTGCGCAGCAATGTACGTTAGAGGATTTTATTCGATTATATGAGGTGACGTATGAAGGTACAGGCAAGGGCAAAAATTAATTTGGCATTGGATGTCGTGGAAAGAATGGATAATGGTTATCATTCTTTGGACATGATCATGGCACCTATTTCAATTTGTGATGAGATTGAAATTGAAAAAAGTGCATGTGATGAAGTGACGTGTGAAGGTATGAAATTACCTGAAAATAATACAGTTTCAAAAATGGTTCAGGTCTTAAAAGAGCTTTATCACTTAAGCTCAAATTATAAAATATCGATTAAAAAACATATTCCAGCTCAGGCAGGGCTTGGTGGCGGAAGTGCCGATGCAGCTGCTGTGTGTAAAGCAATTCTACAAATGGAAGGTATCGAGGAAACAGAAGAAAACCTATACGAAATTACCAAGCAAGTAGGGGCAGATGTGCCTTTTTGCATCCATGACAAGTGGGCAAGAGTCAAGGGTATTGGGGAAAAAATTACTCCCATTGAAAGTGATTGGCAGTTTAATATTATAGTTGTAAAACCGGATTTTGGTATTTCAACGGCCAATGCTTTTTCAAAATGGAAAGAGTCTCGCCCATTTCATCCAGATGTAGATCTAGTTGAATCGAGTATTCGAGAAAAGAATATGGATCTTTTATATCAGACAATGGCGAATGCGTTAGAGCCAATCGCATTTGAGATTGAGCCTGAATTGAATCAAGTTAAGATGGATATGGAAGATGCAGGATTGGTTCGTATCTTGATGTCTGGGTCTGGTTCAAGTATGTTAGGTTTTAGTGTGGATGAAGATGTTATTCAAAGTGCATATGAACGATTAAAAGAAAAGTATAGCTTTGTTCAAATTGTGCATGTGGGAGGCTAATTTATGGTAGCTTCAGTGATTCAGTATTTTGTTTTTTTTGCGTGTTTTGGCTTAAGCTTTTATGCGATTTCAAGTATTCAATTTGAAAAGGTGTGTAGTGTAAAAAATCCTAAAAAAGTGCAGATATTAATGTTTTTGTTGTCGCTTGCACTTGCTTATATAACAAGTCAGGCTGTTTTGCAGCTAACAATATATAATGGCTTTGCTTGAAAAGTGGATTGCCCTTGATATCGGGGCTTACTTAGCTCGTTTTTATGATTTTTCTACACAGAATCAGGTTGCATTAAAAACAATAATCGCAAAAAAAGGTTCCAAAATAGTAGGTGTGTCGGATGAGGCACTGACTTATTTATATAAAGATTTAGATGAAGTTCAAATTCAATATCCTATAGCACATGGTCAAATTCTTCATTCAATTGAATCTTTGATTCAGGAAGGCTTTGAACAGCTACATGTTCATGATGGTTTTTTAAGGCCAAGTGTACTTGTGAGTGTGCCAACGGAATTATCCCAAAGACAGCGTGAGCTTTGGCAACAGACATTTTTGAAGTGTGGTGTGCGTAAAGTGGAGTTTATTTCAAATTTAGAAGCACTACAGACAGAGGGGTCTTGTTTTTTAGTGCATAGTGGACATTCTTATACAGAAATTAATGTTGTTGTGTATGATAAAGTATTGGTGTCTAAGACAATCAATTATGCGGGTGCACAGATTGATGAGCAGATACAAAAAATCGTTTATATGAAAACGGGTTGCTTTATCACAAAGGTGGATGCTGCACATTTGAAGGAATTGGCAAGTCTAGCTTTTTGGCAACAAAAGAATAGTTCATTGATGTGTTATGGTTTTGATTCAAGACAAATTTTGCATCAGATTCAAATTGAATCGAGTCTACTATGGCCTGCCTTTGAAAGGGTGCAATCACAAATCGCATTGTGGGTTAAGCATTGCTTTGATGGATTGCCAGCTTCGGCTCAAGAATATTTTTTATTGCATGGAATTGAATTGAGTGGTGGCTTGGCAGATTGTTTTGGTACTTCGCAGTTTATTTCTCAAAATATATCTTGTCCAGTTCTTTGTACAAAAAGCGGACAATACGATATGATAGAGGCGTTAAAGGGGGTAAAGTCAGCATGATTGATTATAAAATGATTTTATTGCCATTTTTCATTTCATTGATTTTAACACCGATTGTGAAGCAATATTCAATTTATTGCGGTGCTTATGCCAAGGAAAATAAGCGAACGGTTCATCATGGAAAAATTTCGCGTATTGGTGGTGTTGCCATTTACTTGGCTTTTATTATAACGATGGCTATTTTTGTGAAGGCGGATCGGCAAATCAAAGGATTAGTTATTGGAAGTAGTATTATGTTTTTTACTGGTTTGATCGATGATCTTATCGATATTAAACCACCAGTAAAATTGACATTAGAGGTTATTGCGGCATTGGTTCTGATTTATTTTGGAATTTCTGTCGATGTGATACGTTTACCTTTGGGCATTCAAATTGATACAGGTATCATTTCTTTTATTTTTACTATTATCTGGGTGGCAGGAATCACCAATGCAGTAAATCTAATTGATGGGTTAGATGGACTTGCCGGAGGAATGAGTGTTATTGTTCTTGTTGTGATTGGTTCTATTGCGATTATTGAAAGACGTTCGGATTTATTAAGTATTGCTTTTATTTTAGCATCTGGAACACTTGGTTTTTTGATTTATAATGCGCATCCAGCTAGTATTTTTATGGGCGATTGTGGTTCTTTGTTTTTGGGCTTTATGATTTCAGCCATCTCTTTATTGGGCTTTAAATCAAGTACCATTCTTACGTTGGCCTTACCTATACTATTGTTGATGCTGCCTATCATTGATACGCTTTCTGCTATTTTAAGACGTACTTTAAAAGGTATGAAGTTTATGGAGGCTGACAAAAGCCATATTCACCATTTATTAATGCGTCAATTTGGACATCGTAATACCGTGATTATTATGTGTGGACTGACTTCTTTATTTGGATTGAGTGCTTTCGCATATATGATCAATCGAAACATTGGCTTTATAGTCATGATTATAATATTGTTGTCGGTTGAGCTTTTTATTGAAAAGTCGGCTATGATCAGTGAAAAATTTCATCCATTAATTGGATTATGGCATCGTATTCAGAGAAAATATAAAAAAATTTTAAGGAAAGTAGGCTAAAATGCCTACTTTTAATGTTGTTTTCACATAGGGTTGCTACAATTAAACTATGGAACCGAATGAATGGCAAAAAAAGAAAAATAATAAGACGACGGAGTATACTCAGAAAATTACGTCGCAGGCCCGTATAGCCGAAGAAGAATTGTTGTCAGGATTAAACGAAAGTGAAGTGTATGATTATATGCTTTCAAAATTGAATTTTTGTCAGAGAAAACAAATGTATTCAAGCTTAGAAGCCAAGGTATATGTAAAGGTGGGCGATATATGTTTTGCGGATTTTGGCTTGGCATATCTAAGTGAAGTTGGTTATCAACATTTTGGTTTAGTTTTGGCAATGAAAAACGGGAAAATATTTGTAGTACCTATGAGTGGGAATAAAAATGCTTATAATAGGGCATATGATCCTGTGTCCCATATGGGTAAGCGTCATTTGATGCGTTTACCCGAGATTGATGGGTTAAATAAATCGAGTGTATTGTTTTTAAATGATGCGAAATGGATCAATTCAGCTCGAGTGATTGATGTGAAGGCACACATCTCTCCTGATTCAGTATTGTTTGAGAAAATAAAGAAAAGAGTTTTACAAATGATGCTATAATAGGAACATGTTAAAATGTGTTGTAGCCTGTTCAGGTGGACCTGATAGTATGGCTTTATTAGATCAATTAAATAAGCAGGGAAGAGATATTGTTGTTGCACATGTAAATTATAAACATCGTGATACAGCCGATAGGGATGAGAATATAGTAAAGGAGTATTGTCAAAAATATGGTATTCCTGTTCGTGTGTGTTATCCAATTCATGAAAAGGGGAATTTTCAAGCTTGGGCAAGAGATGTTCGCTATGCCTTTTTTGAAGAGGTGGCAGATGAATTTGATACAAAATTACTTTATGTAGCCCATCAGATGGATGATGTGATTGAAACATATTTCTTTCAGAAAAAGCGAAATATGATTTGTGATTATTATGGCTTGAAACAAGAAAGTTCTAGACATGGATATAAAATTATCCGTCCTTTATTGTCTTATACAAAAGTTGAATTACAAATGTATTGTGTTGAGAATGGTGTTTCATTTGGAATCGATGAGTCCAATTTAACGAATCATTATACGCGAAATGTGATTCGTCATACACAAATTGAAAAGATGAGTCGTAAAGAGAAGGAAGAATGGATTTTAAAAATAGAAGAAGAAAATGCGGTATGGAAAAAGCAGAGAAATCAAATCAACTTGTTTTTAAAAGGTTGGAATTATGATATTCAACTTCTATTGAATCAAGAAAATGCATGGCTCTACTTAGATAGTTTTTTGTTTAATACTTTGCATCATCATTTTTCGCGTAAATATATGGAAGAATTATGCATTCAATTAAAGAGTAATGTTTTAATTGAGATTGAGAATTATTTGTTGGAAAGGCATAATAACAAATTGTATTTTTTGCCCAAACCAAAAGATGTAAATTATAAATTGAATGCTTTGAGAGTTGGAGAGTATGAGGATTTTACAATTTTATCTCAAGGAAATAGGATTGAAGGATTTAGTGTAGAAGCATCTGATTTTCCTTTGATTATACGAAGAGTCAGGGCGAATGATTCAATAAAAATGCGTTTTGGAAATAAGAATGTTCATCGCTTTTTTGTAGATCGAAAAATCAGTAAGATTCAACGAAAATATTGGTTGATTGTGGAAAATAAATTGGGTCATGTCATTTTTGTGCCAGGACTTGGATGTGATGTTGAACATTATTCACAAAATCAACAGTTCTACTTTAAAATAAATGGTCTAGATTAAATGTTTATGTTACAATGTTTAAGTAACTTAAGGAGAAAAACGCCGTATGATAAGTCAAGATATTGAAAAAGTTTTATTAAGTGAAGAAGAAATTGAAAAACGCTGTGTTGAACTAGCACATCAAATAGAGGAAGATTATAAAGAATCTGGAGATGTTCCTATTGTAGTTGGGTTGTTAAAGGGAAGTGTTCCTTTTATGGCTGAATTAATCAAACGTTTCACTTTTCCTTGCGAAATCGACTTTATGTCCGTTAGTTCATATGATGGAACTGAATCAATTGGAGATGTTCGTATTTTGAAGGATATGGATCTATCTTGTAAAAACCGTTCAATTTTAGTTGTAGAAGATATTATTGATACAGGTAGAACATTAGTAGAAGTTAAAAAAATGTTTAAAAATAAGGGATGTCTAGATGTACGTTGTGTTACATTATTAGATAAACCAAGCCGTCGTGTTTGTGAAATTGAGGCGGATTATGTAGGTTTTGAAGTACCAAATGAATTCGTAGTTGGATATGGATTGGATTACAATCAGAAATATCGTAACCTACCATTTATTGGTGTTTTGAAACCAGAAATTTATCAGTAGGAGGAAGATTATGAAGAAATGGTTAAATTATTTACCAACCATCTTCATTTTATCAATTGTATTATCATTAGTTTTTTATAGTTCACAGGGCAGTACTGTACAAATGAATTATACACAATTTGAGAAAATTGTAGATGAAGTTGATTTTAAAAAGAGTTCAATGACAATTAGCTCAACAGTAATCCAATTAGAGGGTACGTATGAGCAGAACTCAAAAACAGTTGGATACAAGGTTATTGTTCCAAGAACCGAAAAGAATATTGAAAAGTTAGAGAAGGCTTTACAGCGTAATGGTGGAAAATTAAATGTAGAAGATCCAAATCATGGTAGTGTATGGGTTTCGATTCTTTCTCAAATTATTCCATTCTTGATTATTGCAGTATTCTTCTATTTCATGTTCGCTAAAATGGGAGGCGGAGGCAATAATAAAGCCTTTGAATTCGCAAAATCGAAAGCTCGTGTTGAATCGAATGTTAAGGTTCGTTTTAAAGATGTTGCGGGTTGTGAAGAAGAAAAAGAAGAAGTTAAAGAAATTATTGATTATTTGCGTTCACCAAAGAAATTTACAGACATGGGTGCACATATTCCTAAGGGAATCTTGATGGTGGGTCCTCCTGGAACAGGTAAAACTTTACTTGCTAAAGCTGTAGCTGGAGAAGCGAATGTTCCATTCTTCTCGATTTCTGGTTCAGATTTTGTTGAAATGTTTGTTGGTACAGGTGCAAGTCGTGTTCGTGATATGTTCAAAACTGCACAAAAGAGTGCACCTTGTATTATTTTCATTGATGAAATCGATGCTGTTGGTCGTCAGCGTGGTGCTGGTATGGGCGGCGGAAATGATGAGCGTGAACAGACGTTGAACCAATTGTTGGTTGAAATGGATGGTATGACAGATAATGCGGGAATCGTTGTGATTGCGGCAACAAACCGTCCAGATGTCTTAGACCCTGCTTTATTACGTAGTGGTCGTTTCGATCGTCGTGTAACAGTTAGCTTACCAGATATTAAAGGTCGTGAAGCTATTTTACATGTACATGCTCGTAATAAGAAATTGGCGAGTGATGTTTCATTGGCAAATTTGGCAAAACGTACACCTGGCTTCTCAGGGGCTGATTTGGCAAACGTGTTAAATGAAGGTGCTATTTTAGCGGTTCGTAAAAATGAAGCAAAGGTCACAATGACAGATTTAGATGAAGCGATTGACCGTGTCATGATGGGACCTGCTAAGAAAAGTAAGAAATATACTGAAAAAGATAAGATTCTTGTGGCTTATCATGAGGCTGGACATGCGGTTATCGGTCTAAAATTAGAAGATGCAGACATGGTTCAAAAAGTTACAATCATCCCTCGTGGAGATGCGGGAGGATATAACTTGATGACGCCTCGTGAAGAAAAGTATTTCCATAGAAAATCAGAATTTATTGCACAGATTACCGGATTGCTTGGTGGTCGTACAGCTGAAGAAATTCAATTTGGAGAAATCAGTGCGGGTGCAGTAAATGATATTGAAAAATTGACTGAGATTGCTAAGAATATGGTTCGTGTATATGGTATGTCTAGTTTAGGACCTATTCAATATGCCGACCCACAAGGAAATGTCTTCTTAGGAAGAGATTATACAAAGGGTAGTGATTATTCAGCAGGTGTAGCAGCAGAAATCGATAAGGAAGTTCGTGCTATTGTTGATGAGTGTCATGCAAATTGTCGTAAGATTTTAACAGAAAATAAAGATTTGTTAGATTTGATTGCGAATAATTTGTATGAACATGAAACATTAACAAATGAAGAAATCACTAACTTAATGAATTTTGGACAATTAACAGATCCAAATGCTGAAACAGTTGAAGTAGAGGAAAAAGAACAAGATACAGTACAAGTTCCAGAAATTCCAGAAGCTGTAAATGGTGTTGATCAAAAGGATTTGGATGATGCGTTCAACGAATTAACAAAGAAAAAGGATTAAGTACCTAAAGCCATCGTTTGGTGGCTTTTAATTTGGCTTGAAATGGGTACAAGAATTAAGTAGAATGGTGCTAGTGAATTTCGAATTCGGAGGAAATTATGAAAGATCAATTATTAAAAGCGCTTGTTTTAAATGAGCATGTTCGTTTATATATTGTTCGTACGACTGATTTAGTACAAGAAGCACAGGATCGTTTTGATTTACATCCATGTGCTTGTGCAGCATTAGGAAGAACCTTGTCTGTAGCTACCATGATGGGAGCTATGTTGAAATCAGAAGAAGAAATGTTGTCAATTACTATCAATGGTCATGGCCCAATTGGTTCTATTGTGGTAGATGCGTATGCGAATGGAAATGTGCGTGGCTTTGTGTCTAATCCACATGTAGAGGATGTCTTGATTCGTCCGGGTAAATTAAACGTTGGAGCTGTTGTCGGTACGGATGGAACGTTAACAGTCACAAAAGATTTGAACATGGAAGAAAACTTTTCTGGTTCTGTAGAACTACAAAGTGGAGAAATCGGTGATGATTTTGCCTATTACTTTACTTTATCTGAACAAACACCAACTGCTGTATCATGTGGTGTGTTGATTGGAACAGATGGCCGTGTGGCAAGTGCTGGCGCAATGATTCTACAAATGCTTCCAGATGCTACAGAAACGGATATTTCAATTTGTGAACATGTACTTGAGGGCTTGAAACCAATGAGTACTTTGATTCAGGAGTATGATGATGCAAGCTTAGAAGATTTGGCAAACGATATGTTTGAAGATGCCAAGATATTAACTACACAGCCAGTGGCATATGATTGCCCTTGCTCAAAGGTTAGAATGGCTAGAGCTTTAGGAACAATCAAAAAATCCGATGTTCTAGAGATGGCGGATAAAGAGCATGGTTGCGATATTACATGTAATTTCTGTAATGAAAGTTATCATTTCACAGAAGAAGAGTTAAGAGCGATTGCGAGTAAGATGCATGATTAAGATTGGAAATGTAGAAATCGAAAATCCAGTTGTGATTGCGCCGATGGCCGGCATCAGCAATATCGCATTTAGAAGAATCGCAAAGCGCTTTGGAGCAGGCTTGGTATGTAATGAAATGGTTAGTGATAAGGCATTATACTATGATTCTTTAAAGACGAAACAAATGTGTGCTATTGATAAAAATGAACATCCTGTCTCTTTTCAGTTATTTGGTCATGATATTGATACGGTTGTTTATGCTGCTAAATATTTAGATACACAAACTAATTGTGACATTATTGATTTTAACATGGGATGTCCTGTAAATAAGGTTATTAAAGCACAAGCTGGAAGTTTCTTGATGAAGGATATTGACTATGCCAAAGAGCTTGTATCAAATATTATTCAAAATGTGAATAAACCTGTAACTGTAAAGATGCGATTAGGTTTTGATACAAATCATATTAATTGTGTTGAAATGGCTAAGGCTATGGAGAGTATAGGCGTTAGTGCCGTAGCTGTACATGGACGTACACGCAATCAGATGTATGAAGGAAAAGCAGACTGGTCGTATATTAAACAAGTTAAAGATGCAGTTTCAATTCCTGTTATTGGCAATGGAGATGTTCGTAGTGTTGAAGATTTTCATCGTATGATGAATGAAACGGGTTGCGATGCTGTTATGCTAGGACGTGGAATTGTAGGAAATCCATTCTTAATTCAAGAGTGTGTAGATTCAATTACAGGGCAAAAACATGAATTCTCAATGGAGGATCGTATCGAAATTTGTATGGATCACGCTCGTGGCTTGGCAGATACAAAAGGTGAAAAGGTGGCAATTCGAGAAATGCGAGGATTGGCTAGCTGGTATTTAAAAGGGCTTCCAAGCTCAAGAATCTTTAAAAATGAAATGTCACAAATGAATACGTTGGAAGATTTAGAAACAATATTACATCAATTTCTGGAGGTGCAACGATAGTTGCATCTTTTTTGTCTTCTAGTAAGCGTTTTCAAAATCTTTAAAATACACTTTAAGTTTCTTGCGTTCCGGTATAAAATATATATACGGAGGTTATATCATTATGGATCAAAGAAAGACAAAAGCCTTTTTCGAAGGGCGTGATATACATGCATATAATATATTTGGTGCACATCTAGAAGAAAATGGTGTTCGCTTCAGAGTATATGCTCCAAACGCAAAAAATATTTCAGTTATTGGTACATTCAATGATTGGGATGAAAAAGCAAGTAAAATGAAAAAAGATAAACGTGGTATTTGGGAATGCTTTGTAGAAGGTGCAAAGAATCAGGATTCTTACAAATATCGTGTGTGGCAGGCAAATGGTGAATTAGTAGATAAAATGGATCCATATGCCTTTTATAGTGAACTAAGACCGAATACGGCAAGTATTATTTCAGATTTAAGCTACGATGGATGGACAGATAAAGAGTGGTTGGATAAAAGAAATAAGGGATTTGATTCTCCAGTGAATATTTATGAAATGCATGTTGGTTCATGGAAAAAAGATGATGAGAATGAAGAATTTGTACAATATCATGAAATTGAAAAGGAATTGATTGAACACTGTAAGAAGCATCATTTTACACATGTAGAAGTAATGCCACTTTGTGAATATCCATTTGATGGTTCATGGGGATATCAATGTACAGGTTACTTTTCAAGTACTTCTCGTTATGGAACAAATCATGAATTGATGCATTTTGTGAATGCACTTCATGAAGCGGGTATTGGTGTGATTATGGACTTTGTTCCTGTGCACTTTGTAAAGGATAATTATGCTTTAGGAATGTTTGATGGCACTCCTCTATATGAATATTCAAAACCAGAAGATGCGAATAGTGAATGGGGAACGGCTAACTTTGATTTATGGAAAGAAGAAGTTCGTTCGTTCTTAATGTCCGCAGCAAATTTCTGGGTAGATGTTTATCATGTGGATGGTTTAAGAATGGATGCGATCAGTAATGCGATCTTCTGGCATGGAAACAAGAATAATGGTGTGAATGAAGGTGCATGTGATTTCATGAAACGTATGAATCACTTGTTGAATGAGGCGCATCAAGGAAAAATCATGTTGATTGCGGAAGATTCAAGTGATTTTCCTAATGTCACAAAGCCAAGTTATGCGGGTGGCTTAGGATTTGACTATAAATGGGATCTTGGTTGGATGAATGATACATTATCTTATTTAAAAAGAGATCCAATTTATCGTAAGTGGCATCACCACGATATTACTTTCTCGATGGCTTATTTCTATTCAGAAAGATTTATTTTACCATTTAGTCATGATGAAGTAGTTCATGGAAAAGCAACAATCGTAGATAAGATGTGGGGAAGCTATGAAGATAAGTTTGCCCAGGCAAGGGCTTTATATGTATATATGTTTGCGCACCCTGGTAAAAAATTGAATTTCATGGGAAATGAAATTGGACAATTGCGTGAATGGGATGAACAAAAGAGCTGTGACTGGTTCTTATTGGATTATCCAATGCATGATGCGTTTAAACATTTATGTGAAGACTTAGGTAAGATTTATACAGAAAATGATGCATTCTATGATCAAGATTATGATCCAAGTCGTTTCTGTTGGATTGACGCAGATAACGTAGGACAAAATACATTCTCATTTATTCGTAGAGGATCAAAGAAGGATTGTGTCATTATTATGAATTTCTCGACAAATCCATATGATCACCAACAATTTGGTGTTCCTTGTAAAGGTAAATATAAGGAAATCTTAAATACAGAGTGGGACGAATATAATGGAAATCTAAAAAATCACACACCTCAGGAAGTACAGGCAATGCGTTTGCCTAGACATAATCAGCCTTATATGATTGAAGTGAATGTTCCTAGTTTTGGTGCTATGATTTATGAAGTTGAAAAGTGAGATTAGTTTCTCACTTTTTTTGTGATTGGATAAAGTGTAAACTTGTGAAATAATTGATTTTTTGAAGGGGGTGTATTGTGGCAAAAAGTTTGTTATAATGTATGCGCAAAAAGGAGATAGCGTAAATATTATGGAAAACAAGGAACTTGCATTGCACGCAAAAAATATTCGTAGAAATATTGTGAAAGAAGTGTATAGTGCCCAAAGTGGACACCCGGGTGGAAGTTTAGGTGCAACTGACATTTTAACAGAGTTATACTTTGAAGAAATGGATATTAATGAGGAAAACTTAAATACATTAGATCGTGATCGTTTTGTATTGAGTAAGGGACATGCAAGTCCAGCTTTATATGCAGTACTTGCTGAAAAAGGATTCCTTCCTGAAGAAGAATTGACTACTTTTAGAGCTATCAATTCACGTTTACAAGGACACCCTAATATGAATTATGTAGAAGGTGTAGATATGTCAACAGGATCTTTAGGACAAGGTATTTCTTGTGCTGTGGGTATGGCATTAGCTAATAAATTAGATAAAAACGATCACCGTATCTATACGGTACTTGGAGATGGTGAATGTCAAGAAGGTCAAGTATGGGAAGCTACAATGTCAGCAGCTCATTATAAGTTAGACAACTTATGTATTATTGTTGACAACAACAACCTTCAAATCGATGGTCACGTAGATGAAGTTATGAGCGTATATCCTTTGGATAAAAAATTCGAAGCTTTCAACTGCCACGTAATTAATGTTGATGGTCATGATTATGATCAATTGCGTGCTGCATTAAAAGAAGCTCGTGAAACAAAGGGAATGCCAACTGTAATTGTTGCGAAGACAATTAAAGGTAAAGGTGTTTCATTTATGGAAGATCAACAGGGATGGCATGGAGTAGCACCAAACGAAGAACAATACCATGCTGCAATGAAAGAATTGGAGGCAGAATAATGGCAAAAGTAGCTACACGTGTCGCTTATGGTGATGCTTTAAAAGAATTAATGGTTGAAAATAAAAATGTCGTTGTATTAGATGCTGACTTAGCGGGCAGTACAAAGAGTGGAGAAGCTAAAAAAGTTGACCCTTCTCGTCACTTTGACATGGGAATTGCCGAAGGAAATATGATGAGTGTTGCGGCAGGTCTTGCGGCTAGTGGAAAGATTGCGTATGCATCTACTTTCGCAATGTTTGCGACAGGACGTGGATTCGAACAAATTCGTAACAGTATCGGCTATCCACAATTAAACGTTAAAATTTGTGCATCTCACGCTGGTATTAGTGTAGGAGAAGATGGTGCAAGCCACCAATGTATTGAAGATATTAGCTTAATGCGTGGAATTCCAGGCATGAAAGTTATCGTTCCATGTGACTACAATGAAGCTAAACAAGCTTGCAAGGCTGTAGCTGAAATCGATGGACCTTGCTACGTTCGTTTAGGTCGTAGTGGTGTTGAAAGTGTAAATGGCGATGACTATAAATTTGAACTTGGAAAAGGTGTTGTCCTTCAAAAAGGTGAAAAAGTGGCTTTAGTAGCGACTGGATTAATGGTTCAGGAAGCTTTAGAAGCTGCTAAGAAAATGGAAACAGCTCCAACTGTAGTAAATATCCATACAATTAAACCAATCGATAAAGAATTGATTATCGAACTTGCAAAAACTCACGATGCAATCGTGACTTGTGAAGAACACTCAATTATTGGTGGTTTAGGAAGTGCTGTTGCTGAAGTTTTAGCTGAAGCAGGAGCAGCATGTAAACTTGTTCGTGTCGGTGTTCAGGATGTATTTGGTGAAAGTGGAAAACCAGCTGAATTATTCGCAAAATACAAAATTGATGCAGATGCGATTGTAGAAGCTGCTACAAAGTAGTATGGCACACTATTTCACAAATGATATTGTAAAAGATGCACCAGAAGAAATTACGATACATTTCCGTGATTTTACATATAAATTAAATTCCAATGCTGGTGTTTTCAGCAAAGATAAATTGGATGAAGGTACACGCATTCTTTTAGAAACAGTCCTAAACAATGAATCAGAACCAGAAAGTACATTGGATCTAGGTTGTGGAATTGGTCCGATTGCCTTGATTTTAATGGAATATTGGAAACATACCACAATGACAATGATTGATGTGAATCAAAGAGCTTGTCAGCTTGCGGACTCAAATATGAAAAAGTATCGTCGTAAGGCAAAGATATTATGTCAGTCAGGTGTAAGTGAAGGCCAATATGCATGTATTCTTTTAAATCCACCGATTCGTACGGGAAAGACTATGATTTATTCATTGTTTGATCAGTGTTTAGAACATTTAAAGGAAGATGGCCATTTCTGGATTGTTATGCGTAAGCAGCATGGTGCACAAAGTGCAATCAATTATTTACAGGAAAAAGGATATGAAGTAGAAAAAATGGCTCGAGATAAGGGCTATTGGGTAATGAAGATTTCAAGATAATGAATCTTCATTACCTTTTTTCTTATGGACTTTTTGACAAATGTCATTTATCATCATAAATACAGTAGAGGTGTTAATAAATGAAACAACATCATGTTTTTAGCTTTTTGCAAAGGATGGGAAAATCCTTTATGTTGCCTATTGCAGTACTTCCTGTTGCAGGTATTTTTTTGGGTGTAGGAAGTTCTTTGACCAATGAAACAACTATAATGGCATTACATCTAGATTCAGTATTAGGGCAAGGAACCTTTTTATATAGTGTTTTAATTTTATTAAAACAAGTGGGCAAAATTTTATTTGATAATCTACCATTAATTTTTGCGGTTTCTATCGCTTTAGGAATGTCGAAAAGAAGAAAAGAAGTGGCTGCGCTTGCAGCTATTATTGCTTTTTTTGTGATGCATGCCACAATTAATGCGTTACTTTGTTTAGATGGAAGTATAGTGAATGGTGTAGTTTCAGGCCAGGCTTTAGATGGATCCATTACTTCGGTATGCGGTATGTTATCGCTTGAAATGGGTGTGTTTGGCGGAATTATAGTCGGACTAGGTGTTAGTTATTTGCATAATCGTTTTTACCAGATTCAATTACCGAATGTAATTTCTTTTTATGAAGGAGAACGATTTGTTCCGATTGTTTGTGCCGTTACATATGTGTTTGTTGGTGTGCTTATGTATTTTGTTTGGCCACCATTACAACAGGGCGTTTATAATTTAGGACGATTGATATCGAATTCAGGATATTTTGGAACTTTTATTTATGGAGTTATTAAGCGTAGTTTAGTTCCTTTTGGCTTGCATCATGTTTGGTATATGCCATTCTATCAGAGTGCCTTAGGTGGTGTACAAATGGTGAATGGTTCAATGGTATCTGGAGCGCAGAATATTTTCTTTGCGCAATTATCCGATCCAAGTGTGACTCATTTTAGTGTGAACGCAACTAAATTTTTCTCGGGAGAATTTATATTTATGATTTTTGGCTTGCCAGGAGCAGCTTTAGCCATGTATCAGTGTGCAAATCCAGAAGCTAAAAAAAAGACGGCAAGCTTATTACTTTCGGCAGCTTTAACGAGTGCATTAACAGGAATTACAGAGCCGATTGAATTCTCTTTCTTGTTTGTGGCACCATTGTTATATGTTGTTCATGTATTCTTAGCTGCCACATGTTTTGTGGTTGCACAAGCTTTACAGGTTGCGATTGGATTTACTTTTTCAGCTGGATTGCTTGATTTTACATTGTTTGGAATATTACAAGGAAATGCGAAGACAAATTGGATAGTTGTAGTTGTGCTTGGCTTTGTCTATTTCTTTGTGTATTACGGTGTGTTTAAGTTCTTGATTGTGAAATATGATTTAAAAACGCCAGGAAGAGACGAAAGTATTAAGGTGTTTGATAAGAAAAAGTATGATTTTAGTTTTGATAAATCGTTGATTGATCCAAGAAGTCAGATGATTGTTCAAGGCTTAGGTGGACGAAGTAACTTTACGGATTTGGATTGTTGTATCACAAGATTAAGAGCGACAATCAAAGATGATACTTTAATAAATGAAAGGTTGTTAAAAAAATCGGGGGCTGCAGCTATTATGTGTCAGCCAAATGCGATTCAAATTATTTATGGTCCTCAGGCTTCGAATATAAAGACAAAACTGGATGAGTATATGTTGAATGTGCCGGAAAGTTATGATTTTGAGGATAAAGAAGTTGTTTTAGAAACAAAAACAAAGCTGGAACTTGAATGCCCTGTAAATGGTGAGGTTATGCCTATAGAGGATGCATCCGATTCCATGTTTGCACATAAGTTGATGGGTGATGGCATTATGATTCGTCCATGTGATGGTGTTGTTGTAGCACCGTGTGATGGTGTTATTTCAATGATTTATCCTACGAAACATGCGATTGGTATTACAATTGATGACAATACACAAATCTTAATTCATTTTGGTACGGATTCGGCAAAGCTTAATGGTAAGGGATTTGAGTTGTTGGTAAGAGCAAATCAGAAAGTGAATGCTGGAGATGTTTTATGGAATGCAGATCTTATGTATATCAAAGAGAATACATTGGATGAAAATATCATAGTTGTATTCACAAAGATAAAAGATGGTGCAGAATTAGAAAAGAAGTATGGAAAAATGCAATGTCATGATATGATGTTAAGGGTAAAGGGTTAATGAATATGTGTGAAATTGTAAAAGTTTTGAATCATAATACAATCTTGGTTTTAAAAGAAAATGAAGAAATAATTGTGATGTCTAAAGGAATCGGATTTGGTAAAAAGCAAGGGGAAAATGTGGAGATTCCTCGTAACGCAAAGCAGTATAAGATGCAAAAGTCATATCAGGCAAAGCAGAAGTCGAATAATATTTTTGATTACATTGACCCGATGTATATTGAAATTTCATCTGAAATTATTACTTTGACAAAAGAGAAATTTGGTAAAGTAGAACATGATATATTATTGTCATTGGCGGATCATATTTATTTTGCGATAAAAAGAATTAAAGAGAAAGATTTTCCATCGAATCCGTTTAATATGGATATTCAACTTGTATTTCCTGATGAGTATTCAGTGGCATTAAAGGCAAAGGATGTTATTGAAAAATATACGCATGAAGAAATTAATGAAGATGAAATTGCGTTTATTACATTACATATTCACTCGGCTGTGTCAGTAAATAAAGTAGGAGATTCGATGGAAGTTATGCGTGTGATTCGTGAATTCTTCAAAAAATTACAAGCTGATTTAAATGTTCGTATTGATGCGAATTCATTGTCATATATTCGTTTGATGAATCATATTAAGTTTTTATTATTGAGATTAAATAATGATGAGGAATTACAAATGGATATTACAGAGTTCACAAAAGAAAAATTTCCATTTGCTTATGAACAAGCCCGTGTTTTATGTGAGCAATTGAGCCGTGTTTTACATAAAAATTTGCCGGATTCAGAGTTGGGTTATTTGGCTTTGCACTTGGAAAGAATTTTATCAAGTACGAGTATTTCATAAAAAAAGTTGACAACGCTTTCAGATAGTGGTACATTTTCAACTGTAAAAAGTGAATATTCAATAGCGTGTAACTGGTTAGGCAGGCATTTACTATTTTGATTGAAGATATAATCTTTATTGGTTTATTGTATATCTTCAGTTTAAATGTATATGTCTGTCTTTTTTTGCGTATTGAAGTTCTAAGAAAGGATGAAAATATATGGTAGGAATTATTCTTGCAAGTCATGGTGAATTTGCGAATGGTATTTTCCAGTCAGGTGCTATGATTTTTGGTGAACAAGCCAATGTTAAGCCTTGTACTTTGATGCCTAGCGAAGGACCTGAAGACATTCGAAAGAAGATGGAAGATGCGATTGCTTCTTTTGAAAATCAAGAAGAAGTATTGTTCTTAGTTGACCTATGGGGAGGAACTCCATTCAATCAGGCAAGTGCCTTGTTAGATGGTCACGAAGACAAATGGGCAATTGTCACAGGATTGAACTTGCCTATGTTGATTGAAACGTATGCATCAAGATTCTCAATGGAGAAAGCACATGAAATTGCAGCACACGTAATGCAGACGGCACAAGAGGGTGTACAGATCAATCCAAAAGAATTAGAACCAAAAGAAGAAAAGAAAGCGGAAGTAAGTGCAGCCCCTCAAGGAGCGATTCCAGAAGGAACAGTCCTTGGAGATGGACATATCAAATATGGTTTGGCACGTATTGATACACGTTTGCTTCATGGTCAGGTAGCGACAGCTTGGACAAAGACAGTTGGACCAAATCGTATTATTGTTGTTAGTGACAATGTAGCTCATGACGAATTAAGAAAGAGCATGATCGAACAGGCAGCTCCTCCAGGAGTAAAAGCGAATGTCGTTCCAATCGATAAGATGATCCAGGTTGCGAAGGATCCTCGATTTGGAGCAACAAAAGCAATGTTATTGTTTGAAACACCACAGGATGCATTAAGAGCCATCAAAGGTGGAGTGGATATTAAAGAATTGAACTTAGGTTCCATGGCACACTCTCAAGGAAAGGTAGTTTGTACAAAGGCCGTTTCTATGGGAAGTGATGATGTAAAAACATTTGATGAATTATTAGCAATGGGAATTAAGATTGATGTTCGTAAGGTGCCAACAGATTCACCTGAAAACTTCAATGAAATTCTTAAAAAAGCAAAAACAGAATTAAAGTAATTTTAGAGGGAGATTATTATGTCAGCGATTAGCATTATTTTAGTTATAATTGTTGCCTTCTTAGCCGGTATGGAAGGAATTCTTGACCAATTTGAATTCCACCAACCATTAGTAGCATGTACATTAATTGGTTTGGTTACTGGTCACTTAAAAGAAGGTGTTATGTTAGGTGGTTCTTTGCAGTTGATGGCTTTAGGTTGGGCAAACATTGGTGCAGCTGTTGCACCCGATGCTGCACTAGCTTCAGTTGCTTCTGCAATTATCATGGTTTTAGGTTTAAATGGTGGAACAACAGATACTACAACTGCTATTTCTACAGCAATTGCCGTAGCTATTCCATTATCAGTAGCTGGTTTATTCTTAACTATGATTTGCCGTACAATTGCAATTCCAATTGTTCACTTCATGGATGCTGCTGCTGAAAAAGGTGATTTTGGAGCAATTGAACGTTGGCAAATTGTAGGTATTTGTTTACAAGGTGTTCGTATTGCGATTCCTGCTGCTGCATTATGTTTCGTACCTAGTTCAGTTGTAACAAGTGTATTAAATGCAATGCCTGCTTGGTTATCAGGTGGTATGACAGTTGGTGGAGGAATGGTTGCCGCTGTTGGTTATGCAATGGTTATCAACATGATGGCTACAAAGGAAACTTGGCCATTCTTCGCTTTAGGTTTCGTATTTGCTTGTGTAAGTGAATTCACACTAATTGCTTTAGGTGTTATTGGTGTTGTTATCGCAATCGTTTATTTAGGTTTGAAAGATGCTGCTAAAAATAATGGTGGAGGATCAAATACTGGTTCTGGTGATCCATTAGGCGATATCTTGAATGACTACTAGGATTTTGAGGGAGGTAAATGAAAATGGCTGAAAAAATTACATTAACTAAACAAGATCGTAAAAAAGTTTGGTGGCGTCATCAATTCCTTCAGGGTTCTTGGAACTATGAACGTATGCAAAATGGTGGATGGTGCTATTCAATCATTCCTGCGATCAAGAAATTATATTCTAACAAGGAAGATCAAATTGCTGCTTTAAAACGTCACATGGAGTTCTATAACACTCACCCTTATGTGTCAAGTCCAGTAATGGGTGTTACACTTGCTTTGGAAGAAGAAAAAGCAAATGGTGAAAACGTAGATGATACTGCAATCCAAGGCGTTAAAGTTGGTATGATGGGTCCTTTAGCTGGTGTTGGTGACCCAGTATTCTGGTTCACAATGCGTCCAATTTTAGGAGCATTAGGTGCTTCTTTGGCATTAAGTGGAAACATTTTAGGACCAATCTTATTCTTCGTATTATGGAACGTAATTCGTTTAGCATTCATGTGGTATACACAAGAATTTGGTTACAATGTAGGTACCAAAATTGCTAAAGATATGTCAGGTGGACTTCTTGGAAAAATCACTCAAGGTGCAAGTATTTTAGGTATGTTTATCATCGGTTCCTTGGTTCAACGTTGGGTAAGTATTTCATTTACTCCAGTTGTATCAAGTGTTACTCAATCTGAAGGTGCATATATTGATTGGTCACAAATTCAAGGAAACGCTGACGGAATTAAGAGTGCATTAGAACAATATTCTTCATTAGGAGCTACTGGTTTAAATCAAATCAAAGTTACAACTTTACAACAAAACTTAGATTCATTGATTCCAGGACTTGCAGCTTTATTATTAACTTTATTATGCTGCAAATTATTGAAGAAAAAAGTTTCTCCAATCACAATTATCATCGCATTATTCGTAGTTGGTATTGTTGGTCGTGTAATTGGAATTATGTAATAGCTTAAGGAGGTACATATGGCACAATCATTAAATTCAAAAGTAGATTTAACAATTAAGGCAACATCTTTTGCAGGATTAAGTGCAAATGGAAATGTCATGGTTGGAAATAAAGCGTTTGAATTCTATAATGAAAGAAATGTTGAAGATTGTATTCAAATTCCATGGGATACAATTGATCGAGTAGAAGCAAGTGTCTTATTTAATAAAAGTATTTCTCGATTTGTGATTTTCATAAATGAGAAAACATACTTTACTTTCTCTACAAAAGACAACAAAAAAACACTGCGTGCTATAAGAGAGTATGTACCTGCAGATCGAATGCTTCGATCATTAAGCTTTTGGGATGTGTTTAAACGAGGTTTAATGTATATTCCAAATAAATTACTACATTCTAATAACTAAGTATTGTTAACCCAATCCACATTATGTTGATTGGGTTTTCTTTCTTTTAAATTGGTGTACACTAATTTTAAAGAATACAGGAGAAAAATAATATGACGTGTGACTTTTTCACAGAAAAAGTCTTTCTTAATGAAAAAGGATGTGGATTTCTAGAATTCCACATCCTTGTTGTTTAATATATGATCAAATATATAATGCCCAACACCCCCATCAAGACAATCATAGTCTGTGATATCATCGGCCAATGCCTTTGTGTTTGGATTGCCATCTTTTAGGCAGACTCCCCATCCACTTGTGAGTAGTAAAGAATTATCGTTTTCATTATCACCAAACGCAATTGTATTTCCTAAGTGAATCTGATTCCATTCGCAATACATTTCTAAACCTCTACCTTTAGAGAAACCACTATACATTAATTCGATAGTGCCTGGGAATGTTTCAATAGTTTGGTATTTCCCTTTATATTGTTCTTCTACTTGATCACGGATAAGTTGCGTTGTTTCTGGGTCTGTCCTAAATAAGAACTTATATACAGGTTTTTCACAGAAACTATCAATATCGCCTGTTTTATCGATGAGTGGAATATTCCTGCGTTTTGACATATCCAATAAATCTTCACTGATATTCATAACATTGCGAAGCTGATTTCCTTCTACATTTACAGATACTTTCTTTTCTTCAATGATGGGCATTAAGAAAGTTAGAATTTCTTTCATTTCTTCGATACTTAACATGTCCATTGTGTACATTTTATCAAGATTGCGATCATACAACATACCGCCATTTAGACCGATAATAAAATCAAATTCAAAGCCTAGTTTCCAAAATATTCCTTTAGTCTTTTCCATTTCAGTGATTTCTCTACCTGTCGCAAGACCAATTTTTACATTTTTATTATGGAGTTCTTTTAAAGCTTGTATTGTGATTTCAGGTAAGGGACTACTTTTGGCGCTGAGTGTCATATCTACATCGGCAGCCAAGATGTCAATTTTCTTAATCATAATATGTTCCTCCGTTATTTAAAATGTATCTGATTTTAATGAAAGGTGCAACTGTAAAGTTAAATTATACTACCTGTTTCGCTTTGTATTTTATCTTTGTGTGAGATATACTTTAAAAACGTGAAGGTGATTTATAATGGATTTTTTAGTACGTAGATTTATAAAAAATTATCAAGATACAAAGGATGCAAATGTCAGAACGAGTGTTGGGAAACTATCTGGAATTGTTGGTATATTGAATAACTTGTTTTTATTTGTAATTAAATTTGTGATTGGTACAATTGTTCACTCAGTATCTATTCAAGCGGATGGCGTCAATAACTTGACAGATGCTGGCTCAAATATTATTTCAATCTTATCGTTCCATCTCTCAAATAAACCAGCAGATAAAGATCATCCTTTCGGACATGAAAGAACGGAAACAATCGCATCTCTATTTGTAGGAATATTGATTTTGGTTTTAGGCTTTGAAACCGCAAAAGAAAGTATTTCTAAAGTGATTCATCCTGGAAGTATTGATTTCAGATTGGCATCGGTCATTATTCTTTTGGTTTCTATCATAGTTAAATTCTGGATGTATACATATAATAAGAAACTTTCTAAAACATATGATTCAAGTCTATTAGAAGCAACGGCATTGGACTCAATTAGTGATGTATGTGGAACAACAGCCGTTCTAGTATCGACATTGTTGTCTCCAGTTCTTCACTTCAATCTAGATGGATATATGGGTATTGTAGTTTCAGGAATTATCCTTTATGGAGCTTATGGTTTATTAAGAGATATGATTAATTCTTTAATTGGAGAAGCCCCAGATCCTGAACTTGTACATAATATTGTAGATATGATCATGGCCCATCCAGCAATTTTAGGTGTACATGATATGATGCTGCATAATTATGGTCCAAATAAGATTTTTGCGAGTGCCCACGTAGAAGTGGATTCTTCAAAAGATATTTTTGAAACGCATGATCATATTGATAATATTGAACGTGAAGTCAAGGAGAATATGAATATTGATTTAGTATTACATATGGATCCAGTAAAGGTAAATGATCCGGAAACTGAATTGTATCGTGCAAAAGTGGTGGAAGCCATTCATCAAATTGATCCAAAATGGGGATTTCATGACTTTAGAATTGTGTCTGGTCCTACACATGTGAATTTGGTGTTTGATTTGGTCATTCCATTTGAAGAAAAGTATACGCAGGAAGAAATTGAAGCAATGCTTCTAAAGCATATTCAATCGGATAAAAAGATTTATTTAGTACTCACAATTGATCATCCATACGCATAAGGCAGAAGTATTTAAACTTCTGCCTCAATTATTTCTGGGATAACTTGGATTTGAGATTTTTCTTCTTTAGTTAATGCGTTTGAAATAAATACATCCACTTCTTTGAATTTACTATACGTGTATTCAGCCGGTGCATTAAATTTATTTTCATCAGATACTACTATAATTTGTTCGCTTTGTTGAAGAATATGTCGTTTCAATTCATATTCATTTTCATAGGTAGTAAATCCATCGTTGTCTTTGATTCCTTTGGTTCCTAAAATCGCAACATCAATATGAATATAGTCTATAGTTTCACTAGCAAGGCTTCCATAAGATCGGTAAGCATTGTTTGAAATGTTTCCACCAATTAAAATGACATGCATATCAAGTCTTGCGCATTTATAGGCTACAAAGATGGAGTTTGTCACAATCGTAATATTTTGGATAGATTGAAGAAAAGGAATGCCTGCTTGACATGTACTACCGGCATCTAAATAGACAACCATTCCTTCTTTGATAAAGGTGCAGGCTTGTTTCATAATTTGTTTCTTTTCCTCAATATATTCTTGATTTCTTAGTGAAATGGGCATTTCATCAGGCTCTTCTAAGAGCAGGACATAGCCATGCTCTTTTTTAATGATTTTAGAATCTTCGAGTTCAATAATATCTTTACGAATGGTTTCACTTGAAGTTTGAAAGCAATCAGCTAAATCAGATATCTTGATTTTTGGGTGTTCTTGTAGCAGTTGACGAATTTTGAATTGTCTTTCATCTTTCTTTTTTGACATAAACTACACCTGTGTGACTTTCTTGACCGTTTTTACAACATCATATTGTTCTGGTGTTAAATGGTTTGTGATGAATTCATCAAACTCATTAAATTTACAAAAGGCATAAGGCGCAATATCTGCTTTATTATTGACTTTACTTGCATCACTGATCATGATTTTTTTTGCGGATTGATTCATAACGTGACGTTTAAAACCAAGTTCATCGGCAGAAATGGTGGTAAATCCATGACTCTTTTCAGTGAAAGCATCTGTTCCCATGATGGCTAAATCAATGTTTAAATGGTCAATGATTTCGGTTGCGAAATGTCCATAGGTTCTTTTCCCTATATTAAATAATAAACCGCCAGCCATAATGATATTTAAATTCATGTTGGCACATTCATAAGCGACAAGTATAGAATTGGTGACAATAGTGATGTCGCTTTTGTTTCGTAAGGCGCTTATGGCAGTTAAAATCGTGCTTCCCGAATCTAAATATATGGTCATGCCATTTTCAATTCGGTTAAATGCTTCTAGAGCCACAATTTTTTTCATTTCTTTATTTTTTTGTGCTTTTAATTCGACAAATGTTTCGACAGAAGAACTTTGAATCTTGGCGTAGCCATGTTCTCGAACTAATATTTTTCTTTCTTGTAGTTCATCTAAATCTTTACGTAGTGTTTCTGGAGTAACAGAAAGTAATTTAGCGAGTTCTGCGACTTTTATTTTTTCTTTTTCTTCAATAATTTTACGAATTTGAAGTTGTCTTTCTTCTTTCTTTTTTGACATATTTTCACCTTTTTCCTTTTGAATCCAATTAAATTATAGATGAATTTATTTGAAAACAGAATAAAAAAGTGGGAATACAAATAATTTGAAAGTTGGTAATGAATTCAATATTGTTTTTGCACATAATGAGATTGTCTAAAGAAAGTGTGTGATTGATATGGTAGTTCGATTAAATCCGGTTGATTTTGCGAAGGCAATGATGAAAAAGAAGGAACAATTGATTCCCACGCCGATTGTTTTAGATAATGGCATTGCTGGCATTGTGTATGGATATTATGAAGGTGAGGATTTTTATTATTTGGATCGACTTGATGTCGATGTTTATAAAAAAGAAGAATTAAGAAAAATGAATGTAATGGAATTGAGACAAGAAATAGCGTTAAAGATTAAAATTTTTGTAGCCAACTCAAATTGAAACAAAATCTTTTGAATCGTAAATAAAAAATTGGAAAGCTAAATGTTTAAACTAGACTATTGAGAAGAATCTATAATTCATACATAATGCAAGTGTCAAAGGGGGTGTAAGAAATGTGTACTGTCGTCCATCTTGAACCAGAAGATTTCGCAAGAGAATTAGTTCATAATCAAAAAAATGTTTATGCCAGAACGTATGTCCTCGATTGTGGACTTGCCGTGGTCGTCTATATGTGTCAAGATTCACATTTCCTATACTACTTGGACAGGCCGGATTGTTCGAAGGAAAAAAAGGATATGCTGAAATCTATGGATTTCTATGAACTGCATGCCGAAATCTATCGCAAGGTCAATTTAGATAATCGTCTTCGAGAAAGACAAAAGAACCCAAGCTGCTAACTTGGGTTTATTTAATGTATCCAAAAGTAAAGTGTTCGCCTGTTTGTTTATCATTACGATAACTGAAACAAATGTCGAGCTCTTTTTTTGTGTCATATTTACTTGGATGAATGTTTTTATCTGGAATACCTAAATCTTTACACATCGCAATATTAATACCTTGATTATCAATATAAGCTTTTTCATTTGGCATATAACGAATGAATGGCGTTGTGTCTATACTGATTTGTTTCATTTGTTCAACAACTTCCATGCCTACTTCTAAAGAATCATATTGGATGCTTGGAGAAAAATACACGTGACATGATTCGGGGTGAATTAACTCTTTCTCAATTAATTCGTTCAAGCATTTTTTTGTGATTTCTAGGGTTGTACCTTTCCATCCAGAATGAATCGCACAAATACATGGTGTTGTTTCATCGACGACTAGAATGCCTAAACAGTCGGCTGTAAATACACCGATTAGAATATTTGGCTCTGTCGTATATACGGCATCTACATTCATAATGCTCGTATCTTTATCGTAAGCACCCTTACCTTTATCACCTGCTGTAACATGAGCCATGTTGTTTGTGTGTTTTTGCCAAGGAAGTGCCCAGTTATCTAGGGGCATATTTAATTCTTCGGCCAATCTTTTGCGATTGCTCATAACAGCTTCTGAATCGATACATACATGTAGTGCGGTATTGTTCTTTTCAGGAAGTGCAATATCTTTTAGTGTAGTAGCACCGAATATGTGTTCGTTATTGATATAAATAATTTTATTTGTTCGCATAGACATCCGTAATTTCTCCTATATATACATAATGTAAATCATCAAGTGGGTAATTCTTTTTGTAGATTTCAGGCAATAAGAAATGTTCTTTTTCTAATTTTCCAACATAGATTTTTTTACAGATAAAGACTTCTTTAGCTTCTTTAAATGTAGGATTTCCATCTACCATTTCAACGTGGAAGTTCACGTTCGAAACCTTATCCTCGTCCTTACCTGATTTTGTACCTAAGTAAGATAATTCGTTATGTTTATCATTAAAGAAGGATAGGGTAAATGTATCACTCTCATCAACGAATTCTTTTGTGTATCTTTGTGGTCGAATAAAGATAATCGCAACATCTTTATTCCATAAATGACCAAGAGTTCCCCATGATGCGGTCATAGTGTTTGTTTTACCATTTTTTGTAGCACTGATTAGTAGCCAGTCTTTTCCAATCTTATCAAAAGGATTGAAACTTAGACTATGAATATCAACTTTTTTAAACATATATAATTCCTCCTATACTTGTTGTTTTAAAATCAAATATACTTCAGCTCTTGTAGCTTCTGGATATGGTTGCAGAAATAGAATGCCAATTCCGCAACAAATTAAACCTAGAATGATCCATCCTAGAAAAGATAAATCTAAGACAAATAAATCCATCTTTTGTCCAGTAGTCATTTGTTTAGACAAAGAGAAGGCTTGGGAAGCAGAAAGGTTTGGGTTTTCTGCCAATAAATATGGAATCATAGAATATTCATAAGCTTTAATAATTCCAGGTACTATAAATAGAAATAGCCATAGTAGTATTTTTAAATTCATTAAAAACATGATTTTTACAACATTTAAATAGTTACCTTTAAAGCCTTTAAATATTTCATTAAGTTCTGGATTTTCATCATGATTCTTAAGAAAATATCCTTTGTTTCCAACCACGATGACATTACCAATAAATATTGTATAGAGTATTCCTAGAATACTTGCGATTGAAATGAATGAATAAAATATATATTGGAAATTAGATGAATAAAATATAGGTGAAGTATCGTAAGATATGTTGGTTGACGCAAAGTTCTGCACTCTTTCAATGATCGTTGTTTTTTCACCAGTTAGCAATCCTGCAAGTAGCGTAACTACAAACATTTTCCAATAGTTTCTTTTCATGATTATTTTAGCTTGTTCTTTAACTTGTTGTCGATTCCACATAGTGGTCACCTTCTTTCCTGTATTTAAATTTTATCACATAAGAAAATGAATAATGTAGAAAAGATGGATGATTGTACAGTTCGTATTGAAAAAGAGAGTTACAAAGATTTATATGTATTGATGCGTTTTGTGATTAAAGTATGTAATGCATTCGCATAGTAAAGAAAGCCATTCTAGTGTTGGCATCTAGAATGGCTTCTTTTTTGTTTATTATTATTTTTAGGAAAGAGATATGAATATTGGTTTATTTTCTATATTCATTTGTCTTATCTTTAAGACATCTATAGAATACCATTCCATGTTGTCATAAATTTAGTATAACTTTGGTAAATATTGTGAAATCAGAAATAATTATGTGAAATTATCAAAATTTAGAAAATCCTTCTTTTTATTCGTATTAGAGAGAGGGAAGGAGGAGTTATCTTGAATTCGATTGATATGGAGTCTAAGAAGTTTTTAGAATAACCCAAAAACTTTGTCTACTTTTATTTGATGGTCAACAAGTGTTAAAGTCTGAATATCTTAAGGATGAAAGCAGTGAACTTGTCATGAATGTTTCTAGTAAGCATGTGGATATCATCAAGCGGTATGACGATGGTACATATTTGGATTTGTTCGTGATTGAAAGCCAAAGCTATGTCGATTAGTCCAGGGTCGCAAGAGTTATAATTCGTCAAAACTTTAAAAAGCATGTACCCATGCATACAAGACTCCCGATGATTTTAACAGTCGTCCTATATGTGGGTGAATCCAAGTGGAATGTTGCTAAAAGATTGAGTGAACTAGAAATCATTCATCTTGGGTTTGAAGATATGTTCAATGAGTTTAAACTGAATATGATTGAGCTAAACACAAATTGAAACTAAAATACAGGTGAAAAGGCAACGCAGGACTTTTTTGATCTATTGCGTATGATCTATAGAAGGCAGATTTCTAGATTGAAAGTTTAATCGTGATGCATTGTATTTTGCGTATGTAGTGACTAAGAACAAAGAGTTATTGAATATTTATCAGAAAAGTGAAAAGAGTGATGTAAAAGTGTGCAGAGCATTAGATGAAATGTTTGAAGAATCGACAAACAGAGGAATCCAGTTAGGTATCAAACAAGGTATTGAACTAAATCGATTAGAAGTATACCAAACTATGTTAGATAAAGGATTTAGTGTTAAAGCTATCGCATCGATTTTTTCAGTGAGTGAAGAATTAATTGAAAAGCTATTGGTGAAAGATAAGCAATAGGGGTACGGATGTTCGTGTCCTTATTTTTTTATTTGAAATTTAGCACTCAACTGTTGACGGTGCTAAAAATTGTGATATACTAATAGCAGACAAGGAAAATGAGTGCTAGAAGGAGGTCTTCACAATGGAAATCACACAACGTCAAAAGATAATCTTTAAAACGATAGTTGAGGAGTTTACTCGTTGTGCAGAACCAGTTGGTTCGAAGACTTTGATGGAGCTTCTAGATTTCCCGGTTTCATCAGCAACTATTCGTAATGAGATGGCAACGCTTGAAAAACTCGGGTTATTAGAGAAAACCCATACTTCGAGTGGTCGTATTCCAAGTCAAAAAGGCTATAGGTACTATGTTGAACATCTTATGGAAGCGGATTTGGATTCTTCTACAAAGAATGCTTTGCAGCAAGTCTTTAGTGAAAGACATTATTCGTTAGAAGAGGTTGTTCAAAAAAGCTGTGATATTTTGTCACATATGACAAATTTGACCAGTGTTGTTCTAGGACCTGATAGCAGGCATCAGACTTTACAACATGTACAGTTGATTCCTATCAATAATCAAAGTGCGGTTGCGATTATTGTGACTGATCAAGGGCATACAGAAAATAAGGTATTCCAGTTTGGCACAGATGTTTCTATGCAAGATATTCAAAATTGTACAGATTTGTTGAATGACCAGTTAGTGGGAACGCCGATTGAAGATGTCGTTGATAAGATGAAAGAAATTGAACCGATGATGGCGGCTAAGCTTGTTCGACATGAAGTTTTGTTTGAAGCGTTCGTTTCAGCCTTTATGCGATTTGCGACAGAAAAAGTTGCGGTTTCTGGACGAAGCAATATGTTGTATCAACCAGAATTTAGTGATATCAACAAATTAAAACAAATGATGCGTATATTAGAAAATGGAAATTTATTCCATCAATGGACGGATCAAGAAGGAAATGTTGCAATCCAGATTGGTGAAAGAAACGAGTTGTTACAAATTGGAGATTGTTCGGTATTAACGACAAAATTCCATTATAACAGCGATGAGGAAGGACAATTAATGGTTGTTGGTCCAAATCGAATGCAATATTCCAAGGTCGTGGCCTTGATGGATTATATGTCAAATGTCATCGAAGACGTCTTTGGAACAGACAAAAATGAAGGAGGTGCCAATGATGAGCAAAGAAGAAAATAAAGAAGTAAAAGAAGAAGTAAAAGAAGAAGTTGCTGAAGAAGTAACTGAAGAAACAACTGAAGATGTAGTTGAAGAAAAAAAAGAACCAAGTTCAGATGAAATCATTGAAGGCTTGAAGGCAGAACTTGATAAGGCAAAAAATGATGTAGCACGTGCTTATGCAGATACAGAAAACATGAAGAAACGTCTACAGAAAGATGCAGATGCAACAAGAAAATATCGCTTCCAACAGCCAGCAACGGAAATCTTGCCAATTCTTGATTCAATGGAAATGGCTTTGAAAGTACAAACCGAGGATGAAACAATTAAGAATTATGTCAAAGGTTTTGAGATGATTCATAAGCAATTGAAAGGTGTGCTGGAAAAAGAAGGCGTACAGGAAATAGATGCAACGGATAAACCATTTGACCACAACACGATGCAGGCTTTAATGCAAGAGAAAAAAGAAGGTGTTGAAAGTGGAATGGTTATTGAAGTATTACAGAAAGGATATATGTTGAAGGATCGTATTTTACGACCAGCATTAGTAAAAGTTAGCGAATAGGGAGGTAATTATCATGAGTAAAATTATTGGTATTGACTTAGGTACAACAAATAGCTGTGTTGCGGTTATGGAAGGTAAAGATAGTAAAGTAATTCCTAACCCAGAAGGAAATCGTACAACACCAAGTGTTGTTGCGTTCAAAGATGGAGAACGTATTATTGGTGATGCTGCAAAACGTCAGGCAGTCACAAACAAAAATACAATTAGTTCAATTAAACGTTTAATGGGAACTAGTGAAAAAGTAGAAGCAGAAGGAAAATCATATACACCACAAGAAATTAGTGCAATGATTCTTCAATATTTGAAATCATATGCAGAAGACTACTTAGGAGAAAAAGTAACAAAGGCTGTTATCACAGTTCCTGCATACTTCAACGATGCTCAACGTCAAGCAACTAAAGATGCTGGTAAGATTGCCGGATTAGAAGTAGAACGTATTATTAACGAACCAACAGCTGCAGCATTGGCTTATGGTATTGATAAAACAGATAAAGAAGAAAAAGTATTGATCTATGACTTAGGTGGAGGTACATTCGATGTTAGTATCCTTGACTTAGCGGATGGAACATTCGAAGTATTATCAACAAACGGAGATACTCACTTAGGTGGAGATGACTTCGATAACGTATTAGTAGACTGGATGGTTGATACATTCAAGAAAGATAACGCAATTGACTTGTCAAAAGATCCAATGGCTATGCAACGTTTAAAAGAAGCTGCTGAAAAAGCGAAAAAAGATTTAAGTGGTGTAATGCAGACACAAATCAGCTTACCATTTATCTCAGCAGGTCCTGCTGGTCCATTGCACTTTGATGCAACATTAACACGTGCTAAATTTGATGATATGACTAAGCATTTAGTAGAACGTACATTAATTCCAATTGACAATGCATTAAGAGATGCTAAATTGTCTAAATCAGACATCGACGAAGTATTATTAGTTGGTGGATCTACTCGTATTCCAGCTGTTCAAGAAGCTGTACGTAGAGCATTAGGAAAAGATCCTAACCACTCAGTTAACCCAGATGAAGCTGTAGCTATGGGTGCTGCTATCCAAGGTGGAGTTATCTCAGGTGATGTTAACGATGTATTATTACTAGATGTTACACCACTTTCATTAGGTATTGAAACTATGGGTGGAGTTATGACAGTATTGATTCCTCGTAACACTACAATTCCTACAAGTAAATCACAAATTTTCTCAACAGCTGCAGATAACCAGCCAGCTGTAGATATCCGTGTATTACAAGGTGAACGTCCAATGGCTAACGACAACAAAGAATTAGGTAACTTCCAATTAAATGGAATTGCACCTGCTCGTCGTGGCGTTCCTCAAATCGAAGTTAAATTCGATATTGATGCCAACGGTATCGTACATGTAAGTGCTACAGATAAGGGTACTGGTAAAGAACAACACATCACAATTCAAAACTCTAGTGGATTAAGTGATGAAGAAATCGATCGTATGGTTCGTGAAGCTGAAGATAACAAGGCTGAAGATGAAAAACGTAAAGAAGAAATCGATTTACGTAACAAAGCAGAAGGCTTCATTGCACAAATCGATGGTATGTTAGAAGATAACAAAGATAAGATTGATCCAAAACAAGCTGAAGAAACTAAGAAATTGCGTGATGATCTACAAAAATCTTTAGACGAAAATAACATGGAAGAAGTGAAGTCTAAATTAGATATGCTTGAAAAAGCAGCAATGCAGGCAGGTCAAGCAATGTACAATCAGCCAAATGGTGATGCAGCTTCACAATCAACACAAACTCATTCAGGTGATGATGTAGTTGACGGTGAATACACTGAGAAGTAAAATAAATAAGCAACATTTGAAGTTCTAGCCTTGCTAGAACTTCTTCGTATCGTATGGAGGGATTCACATGGCAGAAAAACGTGACTATTATGAAGTGCTTGGTGTTAGTAAAAGTGCGACACCAGATGAAATTAAAAAGGCCTATCGAAAATTGGCCATGAAATATCACCCCGATCGAAATCATGAACCTGGAGCTGAAGATAAGTTCAAGGAAATCAATGAAGCTTATGAAGTATTAAGCGATGAGAAAAAGCGCGCTACCTATGATCAATTTGGTCATGCAGGTATGGATGGAGCCTTTGGACAGGGTGGTGGATTCTCTGGAGGATTCACAGACTTTGGCGATTTAGGAGACATCTTCGGTTCGTTCTTTGGTGGAGGATTTGGCGGTGGAGGATCCCGTCGTTCAAGTAACCAGCCTCGACAAGGACAAGACCGTTACATGCAGATGCGCATTGATTTCATGGATTCAATTTTTGGTAAAACAGAAACGATTTCATTGGATGTAGATGAAACATGTAAACATTGTAATGGATCTGGAGCAGAAAGCCCTAGTGATGTACAAACATGTCCTACATGCCATGGTTCTGGATATGTTATGTCTCAACAAAGAACACCATTTGGTGTGATTCAGCAACAAAGTGTATGTCCAGATTGTCATGGTACAGGTAAAAAGGTTACGCGTGCATGCTCACATTGTCATGGTAAAGGCTATGAGCACCGTCGTGTAAAACTAGATATTAAGATTCCAGCAGGAATTCAATCTGGTCAACAGATTCGTATTCCAGGAAAAGGTGAAAGAGGAACAAATGGAGGACCTAATGGCGATTTATATATCGAAATTATGGTTACACCACATCCAACTTTCAAACGTGAAAACAACAACATCTTTATTAAAGTTCCAATTAGTTCAATTGATGCGACAATTGGATGCACAATTCAAGTGCCAACCGTTTATGGTGATGTTGAATTGAAGATTCCTGAAGGAACACAACCAAATACGAAGTTCCGTTTAAAAGGAAAAGGTGTAAAAGCTCGTTCAGGTCAAGGGGATGAATTTGTAGAAGTACAGGTAGAAATTCCTCGTAAAGTATCTCGTAGAGAAAGAGAACTATATGAAGAATTAAAATCAGGACAATCTGAATCTCCTTTCGAAAGATTTAAAAGAGCATTTAAATAGAAAAAAGAGCAGAAGTTTAAAATGGTTTAAGCTTTCTGCTCTTTCTTTTTCTTCATCTTGTCAGAATCCAAGAAGAACATTGTAAATGTAGCACGAGAAAGAAGTACATTTTCATCATTGAAGATAAACACTTCATACACTCCCGTTGTTCTTCCACTTGAAATCTCTTGGGCAATTCCAATTAATTTACCGCCACGACCAGGCTTGATATAATTGATTGTTCCTGTAAGTGTGACGCTATCTCTTCCTGTCGCAAAGCTTGCAGCTCCTGCTACTGTATCGGCTAAAGAGAAAAGGGCACCACCATGGACAAAGCCATGTATATTTAAAATTTGTTCATCAATAATCATTTCTACTTTCGCAAAACCATGTCGTACCTCCGTAACGCGCATATCATTGCTTTGTAGAAATTGACTCGAACTATTAAGACGTTCCATTAAAGCCTGCATGTTTTCTTCCATAAACACCCTCCAACAATGCTTTTATTATAACATGAAATGATGTTATAATGCTTATTGTGATTAAGAAGGAGAATGATTTATGGATTCAAATAATATATGGTTTAAAGTCATTGTGGGTGTTATATTGGTTGGATATATGGCATTCATATTCTATCAAAGCTTAAAAGGTGGAATTGCCTATAAAAAGGAATTCGAAAATTTTAAGAATTCACATAAGCATTATGAAACAGTAGTTGATGGCGGATATTGGGTATGGATCATGGTTGCGATGGCAGTCTTGGCTTTTGTGTTGATGTTTATGGCACCAAAATTAGCTCAAAATGATCAAACATATTACTACTACCTAGCATACGGATGTATCGGATTGGTATTCTTGGGATTAGCTATTGATTCATATACACATCGTCGTGTTTATTTAACAGAAGAAGGATTCTTTTTTGAAGATACGTATTATCGTTATCGAATGGTTGCCAATTTTGAATTTAAAAATGGTATTATTGCACACAATTGCAGCGTGTTAATGAGTAATCGTGATAAAATTGTTGTCACAAAAAAGATTGGTGAATTGTTACAGACAAAACAAAAAGAATTTAAAAAAGCGAAGAAAGAACGTCGTAAATAATGATTTTTTTATCGGATTTAGATGGAACTTTAATGAATTCAAAAGGTGAAATTACAATCGAAGATGTTGAAGCCATCCGTCGTTGGACGCAAAAACATGCCTTTGGCTTTGTAACAGGTAGAGATAAGGCTTTTTGTGATAAATTAGCTCAAAAATATCAATTGACATGCGATTGTATGATTACGGATAATGGGGCAAATGCGTTTTATAAACAAGAAAATGTATATTCGTCCCTAATTGATTTAGATGATGGAATGCAGATGTGCAAAAAGATTTTGGATTCTAAAGTAGATGTATTCTATACAGATGAAAAAGGGAATCGATATTATCCAATTCAAGCGTATGGAGTGGATCGATTACATGTTTTTGAAAAGAAACAACCATCTTTAGGTACATTTTCAAATATAGACATCCTAGAATATTTAAAGAATCGTACTGTGGGCTTGGCTAAAATTAGTATGTATGTTGAAGCAGATTTAGAATTATTGTTGGATCACTTTAAAAGATTGTTTAAAGATTATGAAGTGATGGCAACTTCTAGGGATTATATTGAAATTACAAGAAAAGACACAAATAAGTGGGAGGCCTTTTGCCATTTACCTATAGATGATGCGATTTTTATTGGGGATGGAGAAAATGATTTGTGTATATTAAAAAATTTGAAAGATACCTATGTAATGAATCATGCACCAGATATAGTTAAGGCGTATGGTGTAGGTGTAATGAGTGTAGCACAAGCAATTAATATAGAAAGTAGGAAAGAACATGTCTAGAAAGAGAAGAAAAGGTGCAAAGGCGACAGCAGCCTCTATGGTAATGGATACATTGAAAAAAAGAGGGGCAATTGATGAGGCGCACGCAGTAGATGTAAGTGCATTTAAAAATCTTCCTTATGCATCTTCAACAATTAGTTATACAATTTCCAATTTGATGGAAGAGGGCGTTGTTGGAAAAACGCAGGATGATAAATTCTATTATGATGATTTAGGATTTAAAGCTTTAGAAACAAAGTTTGTACGTGGTTATTCAATGATTTTTATTGTTCCTATTGTCATTGCGATCCTTGTTTATGTTCTACAAAAAGTATTATTATAAAAGAGTGTCGCAGTAATGCGACATTTTCTGTAAGGAAAGGAGATTTGAATGGAGAAGCCAAAATCGTTTGTGTATATCATCTTCTGCTTAACAATTTGTTTAACTTTTGCGATTGGAAGCAACTATTTGATCAATACGACTACGCAATCGAATATGATATACAATTCGAATGAGCCACGTAAGATTGGCGCAACATATATGACCTACAACAATACGTTCTATTCGGTGGTGAATGAGGAAATTTCAAAAGTGGTCAAAGAGCATGGAGATCAGTTGATTACTTTGGATTCGGCCATGAGTTTAAAGAAGCAGAAGGAACAAATCCAATACTTAATGGACCAACAAGTGGATGCCTTAGTGATTACGCCGGTGGATTATGAAGGATTAAAAGATTCTTTAAAGCTTGCCTATAAGAAATGTATTCCTGTAATTGTAGTGGATACGGAAGTTAAACATAATAAATATGTGACCTATAGTATTGTCAGTGATAACTATGATGCGGGCGTACAATGTGCTAAAGATATGATGAGTAAGTTGGATCATGCCAATATTGTCTTGCTTCAACATTCGACAACTCGTTCTGGCTATTTACGAATTAAGGGATTTGAGGATACGATTCAGTCCAACTCAAATTATAAAGTGGTTCAGAGAATGGAATGCGAGGGACAATTAGAGAAGGCCATGCCAAAAATGGAGTCTTTTATTGAGAAAGGAATAGAATTTGATGTAGTGATGTGTTTGAATGATCCAAGCGCAATGGGCGCAATGGCCGCACTTTCATCGAACAATATGTTGGAAGGCAAGTATGTGTATGGCATAGATGGAACGTCAGAAGCTAGAAAAATGGTGTTAGAAGGTAAAATGGAGGCAACGGTCGCTCAATCTCCCAAAACATTTGGAAAGAAGGCGTCAGAAGCTATTTATAAGATGTTTTCGCAAGAGACAATCAAGAATAAAAATGAAGTGAGTCCTGTGCAAATTATCACAAAAGACAATGTTCATGATTATTCTACGGAGGGCTGGCAATGATACAAGATATAAAAAAATATAATGTATGGATTGTCTACGTCTGTATGTGGATCTTTAGTTTTTTTACCGTTTGGTACATAGCGATTGTGATGTATTATACATTGGTGCATGTTACACAAAGTGGCTATGCCTCAGATTTTATTAAGAATATTTCCACACTTTCTAATGTTCCCATTCGATCCTTCTATGTAGCGGTATTTGGCTTTATTGGATTGTTTTGTTTCGTGAGCATGCGTAAAAAAATTCGATTCTTTAATCGTCATCAAATTATTCCGATTTTAATTGAACTTGGATTGAGCCTATTGATCATGAAGAATATATCGTTTAGTACAACGTGTATTTTATTTTTGATTATTGCGGATAGCCTACTCTATGTGGATAAACCAGTTGATCGTTCAATTTGCATCATACTCGTCTTTTTAGCTTACATGCTATCCAATTATGGATATTTATCCAACTATATTCCTATGATTTCATTCCAGGAATATTTGTCGGTGTATAATTCAAAGACACAAGGCTTGTTGCTGGGGATTGAAGTGACTTTTAGCAATTCAAATATTGTGTTGTTTATTGCCTATATATTCTTGTATTTACAGAAACAAATGGATGAAACGCAGAAATTCGCGGCTTTAAATGTCGAATTAAAACGTTTAAATAATCAATTAAAAGGCTATGCGAATTTGCGAGAAAAAATGGGTGAAACTAAAGAAAGGAACCGTCTTGCTCGTGAGATTCATGATACATTAGGGCATACTTTAACGGGGTTAAGTGTTGGTCTTGAAGCGTGTAAGGTGATGATTGATAGGGATGTCAATGTCACAAAAGCACAATTGGGTATTTTGGAAGAGAGCGCAAAACGCGGTTTAACCGATGTCAGGCGTTCGGTGGATAAGTTGAAGCCAGATGCATTAGAGCGGTATTCTTTAAAAGAAGCATTGGATATGATGATCATGGATTATCAGAAATTGACCGATGTGACTATTCTTTATTTATGTCATTTGCCTTTGGTGAATTTGAATGCGGACGAAGAAGAAATTGTGTATCGTGTTGTTCAAGAAGGAATGACCAATTCAGTAAGGCATGGGCATGCGACAAAAATTTACGTTTCAATTGCACAGGCAGATAATAATTTGATTATAATTATAGAAGATAATGGTCAGGGTTGTAAGGATGTTAAACCTGGATTTGGCATTCATCATTTGACAGAACGTATTGACTTACTTCAGGGGAAAATACGTTATTATGGGGATAAAGGTTTTGAATTGATTGTAGAAATACCGATGAGAAGAGGAGAGAATAATGGTTAAAATTATGATTGCGGATGATCAGCAGCTCATTCGAGAAAGCTTAAAGATCATCTTAGATTCAGATCCGAATTTTGAAGTAGTAAAAGTAGTTGGCAGTGGACAAGAAGTATTGGATACATTGGAAACAGAAAGTATAGATGTTATCTTGATGGATGTGCGTATGCCAAATATGAGTGGCGTAGAGTGTACTCGTTTAGTGAAAAAGAAGAATCCAAATGTAAAAGTCATAATATTAACGACTTTTGATGATGATGAGTATATTTATGATGCATTAAAATATGGAGCGAGTGGATATCTTTTGAAGGGATGTTCCTTAGAAGAGTTAAGTACGGCTATTCATAATGTTCTAGCGGGAGGAGCATGTTTCAACCCGAATGTGGCGGGTAAAGTGACACAGTTCTTTTCTCAGATGGCAAATTCGAATGGGAAATTTAATTTTGAACATGAAGAAGATGAACATATCGATTTGAGTGATACAGAATGTAAGATTATTGCCCAAATTGGTCATGGTTATTCAAATAAGGAAATTGCACAAAAATTAGGTTTTAGTGAAGGGACGATTCGTAACTATTTAAGTGTGATTCTGGATAAACTAGATTTAAGAGATCGTACACAATTAGCTATTTGGTATTTGTCTAGGGGAAATAAATAATGGTGAAAAAAAGATTAAGAACTTTTTTGATAGCCATGTTGGTGTGTTGTTTGGCAGGGACATTTTATTATACGCAAAAACCCGTTGTTTTAACGATTGGCGTATTTGCGGGTAGTAATTGGAATGTGCCAAGTCCAGATAGTGGTAAGATCATTGATAATGCGATCAAACGGTTTGAGAAAACACATCCGAATGTTCAAGTGAAATATGTCAGTGGTATCTTGAAAGATGACTATTCGGCTTGGCTTTCAAAGGAGGCTCTAGATGGAAAGCTTCCCGATGTTTTCATGGTGTTGAGTGATGATCTTTCAACTTATGCCAAAGTAGGCATGTTAGAATCACTAGATACATATATGCAGACGGATCCTGATTTTAATAAAATGCGATATTTTTCAACGACACTCAATGCGGGTAATATTTATGATCAGCAGTATGCACTTCCTTATGAGAGTTCACCGACTTTGATGTTTGTGAATAAAACATTATTAGAAGAGAATGGAATTGAAATACCGAATGTCAATTGGACGTGGGATGACTTCTATGCGATTTGTGAAAAGTTGACTGTGGATACGGATGACGATGGAGAAATCGATCAGTTTGGCGAGTATGGCTACACTTGGCAGAATGCATTAAGCTCGAATGGACAGGCGTTATATGATGAAAAAAGTATGAAGGGTACTTTGCAGAATGCGGATGTATATTCAGCTATTGAATTTGTTCGTAAGCTAAATCGCTTGAATTATGGACAAAACGTGACCAGTGAATTGTTTGATAATGGGAAAATCGCCTTTTGTCCGATGATGTTTAGTGAGTATAGAACATATAAACCATATCCTTGGAGTGTAAAAAAGTATTCAAACTTTGAATGGGATTGTCTTCCAATGCCGGCAGGCCCAAGTGGTTATAATGTTTCGCAAATGGATAGCTTATTATGTGGCATTAGTAAAATGTCTTCTAAGAAAAAGATGGCTTGGGAATTTTTAAAGTTACTTTGTTACGATGAAACAACACAGGAGAGCTTGTTTAAATATTCGCAGGGTGTTTCAGTATTGAAGAATGTTTCGACATCTAAAAATGTGACAAAGTATATTCAGGAGGACGCACCATTGGATTCGAGTTATAATTTAGATTTTTTTGATGACATGATGGAACGAGCAATCACAATAAAAAAACTGGATGGCTATGATCAATTGTATTCGATGGCAGATAGTGAAATTCGAAGAGTCGTTGATACAAATGAAGATATTGAGAGTGCAATGCAAAATTTGAATGATGAATTGAATATATTATTGGAGAAGCAGTAGGAAGTTAAATTTCTGCTGTTTTTTTCTTGTTTGATTTCGAAAATGACATTTGTCACATAAAAGTAGTGACATATGAAAATTGAAAAGGTTTTCAAAGAGATTATAATAAATGTGTATTCTATGTGATACTCATGTTTGAAAGTCGCTAAAATATGTGAAATTGTGTGCTAAAGCACTTGAAAACGCTAATATATTTATTATAAAATGTGAGTATAAGAAAACGCGGAGGAAAAAATAATGAAATATGTAGTTATGGTAAGCCATGGCGAATTCGCCCCTGGATTACACAGTGCCGTTAAAATGATGACGGGAGATCGTGAAGATGTATTGTCTACAAGCTTAAAGGACGGAATGAGCGCAGACGAATTTGCATCTAACTTTGCTGAATTGGTTAAAGATTTCAAAGCAGATGATCAAGTTATTTTATTAGCTGACATCTTGAGTGGTTCTCCATTCACAAACGCATTGAACGTTTTGGATCAAAGAGGATTACTTGGAAATACATTAGTTATTGCTGGTATGAATATGCCTCTTGCGATTACTGCTGTATTGATGAAAGATAACTTCGATAATGTTCAAGATTTGAAAGATACATTATTAAGCGAAGGTCGTACAGGATTGACAGATTTCACTGTTGCTTCTGATGATGACGACGAAGATCTATAGGATTTGGCTATAACGCATATAGCGAAGGCATAAACAGAATAAAGGAGGACATATAATGATTAGTTTTATTCGTGTTGATGATCGTATTATTCACGGTCAGATTGTTACAAGATGGTCTAAAGAATACCCTTGTGATGGAATTATCGCAGTTAACGACAAAGCTGCAACTACTCCTGTATTGACACAATCATTCAAGGCTAGTACAGACAAGAAAGTATTCGTATGGACAAAGGAACACTGGAGAGAAAAAGCAGAAACAGTTAAGAACTCTAACAAGAAATATTTCTTAATTACTAAAAACCCAGTGGATATGAAAGAATTGTTAGTAGACGATGGATTCGTACCTAACGATGTTAAAACAGTAGTTATTGGACCATGTAATGACCGTCCAGGAGCTACAAAATTAGGACAAAACCAGTCAATTACACAAGAAGAAGCTGACGCATGTGAAGCTTTAACAAATGCTGGTTATACAGTATTGTTTGCATTATTAAAAGAAACTGCAATCGGTACTTGGGACAAATTTAGATCTAAATTTGGTTACTAATAGTGGGAATAGTAAACAAATTAAGATAAATAGAGAGAAAAAAGGAGAGATTAATAATGAGTTGGTTACAAGCAATTTTAATTGGACTTATGAGTTGTACAGCTGCTAGTACAATTGCTTGCTTAGGTACAACAGTAGGTAACTACACGTTGAACCGTCCTCTTGTTGCATCATTATTCGTAGGTTTAATCCTAGGTGATGTTTCAGGATGTATTCAAATTGGTATTCCAATGCAGGTTATGTGGATCGCATTGGTAACACCTGGTGGAACAGTCGCATCTGACTTACGTGCCGTAAGTTATATTGGTATTCCATTGGCTTATGTTGGAGCAAAAGCTGCCGGTATGGATTTTGGAGGAACTGATGCTCAAGGTTTAGCATCTAGTATCTCAGCCATGACTGGTGTAATCGGTATTACTTTATTCTATGGAACAGCTATGATGAACCTTATTTGGCAACACTGGGGCTGGGCTCAATTGGATAAAGGAAACTTAGATTGTTTAGGAAAAGTTGATGTTGTTCTCCCACTAATTTCACACTTTGTATTATCATTCTTGCCAGTTACTTTACTTTGCTACTATGGATCTGGAGCTGTAGCTGAATTGTTCCAGAGCTTGAATACTGAAGTATGGTATGTAAAAGCCATCTTATCAGTAGGATCAGTACTTCCTGCCGTAGGTATTGGTATCTTGTTAAAATCAGTAGTATCTAAGACTTCTGACTTGATTTACTTCATGTTCGGATTCGCTTTAGCTGCTTCTATGGGATTAACATTAATTGCTGCTACAGTTGTTGGTGGTGTATTCGCATTGATTAACTACCAAATGACAATGATGAAAGCTACAGGTGCTGTTGGTGGTGCATCTGCAGACTATGATGACGAGGAGGACATTTAATTATGAAAAAGATTTCTAAGAAAACATTAAATAGTTCTTTCTGGCGTTGGTGGTATGGAAACTTAACATGTTTCTCACACGAACACATGCAGACATTTGGTTACATGTGGTCAATGCTTCCAATTATTAAGGAATTATATCCTACTCGCGAAGAACAATCAGAAAAAATGACTACTTACTACCCATTCTTCAATACTGAACCTCAGATTGGATCTATCGTAGTTGGTATCACAGCTGGTTTGGAAGAAGCTCGTGCAAACGGAGCTGAAGGAATCGATGATGAAATGATCAACGGTATCCGTGCAGGTCTAATGGGACCTTTGGCAGGTATTGGTGACTCATTGATCGTTGGTACTTACATTCCTATCTTATTAGGTATCGCATTAGGTTTCGCAGAAGGTGGATCACCTTTAGGACCTTTATTCTATATCATCGTATGGAACGCAACTTCAATTTGGTTCCAAAAATTCGTATACTTCAAAGGTTATGAATTAGGTGGTAGTGCTGTTGAATTGTTAGTAGGACAAAAAGCAACTGCGTTCCGTGAATCAGTATTGGTTATGGGACAAGTTATCGTTGGTGCGATGGCAGCTTCTTGGGTATCAATTTCAACTAACTTAGTAATTGCACAATCTTATGATGCAGAAACTGGTAAATTAACAGACGTAACATTAGGATCTAAATTAGATGGAGCTTTCCCTAAGATCTTAACAATGTTATTCGTATTGTTTGCTTGGTGGTTGATGGCTAAGAAAAACATTACTCCAATTAAAGTATTGTTATTGTTCGTAGTTATCGGATTCGTAGGATCTGTTGTAGGATTCTTAGGATAATCACTTAAGACAATTAAAGACGGGCTTAACTTGTTGGGCCTGTCTTTTTTTCTTATAATAATGTGTATATTTGAAAAAGGAGCGTTTATTATGAGTTTGAGCCGCAAAGAAAGAGATCAGCTTGCTGAGGTAATTCAAAGAGAAAATGAAATGGTATTAAAAGTGGGAAGAATGGTCAGAAATGCATTTATTCTAACACTTGCTTTTGGTGCCGTTACATATTGGGGATGGTCAGGAATGACAGATCCAATGTTTCCTAATATTCCTATGAGTGTACGTAATGTAGCTAAATGGATTGCTTTGATTGGTTTGATTTTATCGGGTTTATTTACAGTTTTAGGATTTATTTCTCATAGAAATGGGAAAAAGAGTGTATTAAAGAAGATTGATTTATACGAAAAAAAATAGAGATTTATCTGTTTTAGTTTATAAAATGTTGCTATTAACTAAAAACAACAATTATTGTGTTATCTAGACACATAATTTCACATAATATAACCGTATCTATCACTTTATTGTTTAGTAACATACAGTTGAGCCAAAGTTAGTGGCTCACTTCATAATCAAATTCCCTTTCTTAAAACTTTCTTGAGAAGCCCCGCTGAAGGGGCTTTTCATTTGCTTTCTTGAAAGTTGGACATACAAATAGTAGATGCGATATAATAATAAGGATGAAAGAAGTGTAATTTTTATGGAAGATAAAATACGAATTATAATGTATTCAAGTGCAGATAAAGTAGATGGCCAAGGCGTAGGCAGTGCCTACGAAGAACAGGTGAATCTGATTAAAGAAGGAGCTAGTGACATTTTCGAAGTTGGAATCAATAACTGGATTAAAACACCAGATATTCAGCATTTCCATACAGTAGACCCTACTTTCTATGTAAAGATGCAAAATCATAAAGCAGTGAATGTGGCATATTGCCATTTCTTACCGGATACACTAGAAGGAAGTCTAAAAATTCCAGCACCTTTATTAAATGTATTCCGTTCTTATTTGATTCAATTCTATAAGAGTGCGGATCGTTTGGTAGTTGTAAATCCTAGTTTTATTGATGCATTAGTAGAATATGGTATTGATCGAGAAAAAATTTATTATATTCCTAATTATGTATCTAAGGAGAAATTCTATCGTAAATCCGATGAGGAATGCGCTTCTATTCGTGAAAAATATGGTGTAGCTAAAGATGCCTTTGTTGTATTGGGAGCTGGACAGGTACAAACGCGTAAGGGTGTTCTTGATTTTGTGAATGTCGCAAAAGAAATGCCAGATGTTCAATTTGTATGGGCAGGAGGATTCTCATTTGGTCGTATTACGGATGGGTATGAAGAATTGAAGAAGCTACAGGAAAATCCACCTGAAAATTGTAAATTCTTGGGTATTGTTCCTAGAGAAGAAATGGTGGATCTATATAATATGGCGGATGTACTTTTTGTGCCAAGCTATAATGAATTATTTCCAATGACTATTTTAGAAGCTGTGAATTTACATGTGCCATTAGTGCTTCGTGATTTAGATTTATATAAAGATATTTTATTTGATCGTTATATGCATGCAGATGATAATAATGGATTTAAACAATGCTTACAAGAGTTAAAGGAAAATCCAGATGTGTATGCGAAGTATCAAAATGAGAGTCGCATGTTGAGTGAGTTCTATTCGAAGGAACATGTATTGAATATGTGGCGTGAATTCTATTTAAGTGCTTATAAGGATAAACAAGAGGAATTGTTAAGTAAGAAAAAATAGGGGTTTTTATGAAAAAACAGAAATACGTACTAAATCTGTTACTTATTCTTGCTTTGACGGGTTTTGCCCTATGGTTTGCCCTAAAGGATAATTTTGATCAGGTTTTAAAGTGCATTTCACAAATGAATCTGTTAAGCCTTGTCATTGTTTTATTATGGGGAGTTCTTTTTACTGCGGTCTGGGGTCTAGTATATTATGTGCTTGGAAGAAAATATACGGATCACTATACACCGGGAAAAGGTGTTCTTGTGGCTTTTATTGGTTCCTTTTTTTCGGGTATAACACCGAGTAGTACGGGTGGACAATTTGTTCAAGCTTATATTATGAAAAAACAAGGAATTAAAGTGAGTGATGGAGCAAGCTTATTATGGGCTGACTTTATTATTTATCAGACGACAATGATGGTTTATGTCTCGATTTTGTTTCTTTTGCGATTTGCCTATTATAGCGCACAGTCCGCATGGTTCAATATCATATTATTAGGATATATTATTAATGCGATCGTTGTCATTGCACTTTATACGATTGCGTTATTTCCAAATATTTATATTAAGCTTTCGCGTAGTTTAGTTAAAATACTTTCTAAAATACATATTTTAAAGAATCCAGAGAAAACGTTGGATTCATGGACTTTACAAGTCACAAGCTTTACACGTGAGATTAAGGTTCTCGCAAAAGATAAAAAAAGTATTTTTCTTTGTGTATGTATAAATGTTGTGCGTTTATCCTTATATTATTCTTTACCTTTTGTGATTGCGATTGCCTTGCACATTCCACTTAAAATGAATGAGTTTATTGATGTCATGGCTTTATCAAGCTTTGTCACAATGGCCAATAGCTTTATTCCGATTCCAGGAGCAAGTGGTGGTACAGAAGTTGTTTTCTCACTCTTATTTAATAACTTGATGAAGAATCTAACGGGTGCAGTACTTGTTTTGTGGCGTTTTTCTACGTATCATATTGTTTTGATTATTGGTGGAATTTTGTTTGTGTTTGTTAAGAATTATTACGCAAGAAAAGAAAACAAGATAGATTTAGAAGGGATGTAGTATATGCGAATTGGATTATTTACAGATGCATATTTACCAGATATTAATGGGGTTGTTTCAAGTGTGGCAACCCTTAAACACGCTTTAGAAGAATTAGGGCATACTGTATTTGTGATTACGAATCATAAGGGTTCAAAAATTGTGGAGGATGAGGATGGTCATATTCTTCGTTTGCCGGGTCTTGAAATTAAAAAGTTTTATGGATATAAAATGTCGAGTCCTTTACAGTTCAGTGCCGATGCCTATATTGAAAAGATGGATCTAGATGTGATTCATATTCAAACGGAAGCGGGAGTAGGTATGTTTGGTCGTCAGATGGCGAAGGCATTACATATTCCAATTGTTTATACATATCATACGATGTACGAGGATTATACGCATTATTTTAATCCGCTTGAATTTGACTCGGTGGAAAAATTAGGAAAGAGTATGATTCGTACTTTTTCACGTGTGATGGCGAATGGTTCTCAGGCAGTGATTGCACCGAGTGATAAGACGAAGCAGGCTTTACTACAATATGGTGTCATAGCACCAATCTATATTGTGCCAACAGGCTTAGATTTATCGGAATATGATCGTAAGAATTTGGATGAAAATAGAGTTCAAAGTATTCGTAAAGAATTAGGCTTTAGTCAAGAAGACCATATTGTTGTCTTTGTAGGACGTATTGCCAAGGAGAAGGCAATCGAGATTCCGATTGAAGCGATTAGCAAGAATGCAGATCCACATCTACATTTAGTGATTGTAGGTGGTGGTACAGATATGGAGTATTATCAGAATCTTGCTGAAAAGTATAATGTTACAGATCGAGTGCATTTTACAGGTAGGATTCCTAAGGAGAATATCGCTTATTATTATGCCGCCTTTGATTGTTTTGTATCGGCTAGCTTATCTGAAACACAAGGTATGACTTATATTGAAGCTTTAGCGAGTGGCCTTTTAGTGTTTGGTCGTCGTGATGAAGTATTAAAAGAGTTAGTAGATGAAGGAAGGTCAGGCTATTATTTTGATGATGCGAATGAATTGAGTCAGAAGTGGGATAGTTTCTTCAGTAAATCAAAAGAAGAAAGAGATGCATTAAGAGATTATTGTGTTTCTAAAACAGCACCATATACAGAGAGTATGTTTGCGCACAAAGCATTAAGTGTTTATAATCAGGCAATTGATGATTATAAACGTGCTTATCATGTAGAGCGTATTCGTATGGTGGATGATTTTGTTCGCTTAACAGTTGTTCGAGATTGTGATAAAGAACCGGTTAAAGTTATGATTCCTACAGATGATTTCTTTGACTTGAAAATCACAAAGGATACAATGTTAGATGCATATATGATTGACAATTATTTGGATATGCAGTTATTCTATAAGGCGTTTGAATTAATGAAGAAGCGCGTGCTTTCCAATGATTATACTTCTTATCAAATGGTTCAATATGGCAAGAAATATTTGAGTCTAGATGAAGATCAGGCTGAAGAAATCGTGAATGAATTTATGGAACGTCATTGGATTGATGATCGTGAATATGCATTTGATAAGGCACAGGTATGGCATTCTTATGGACAGCCTAGAATGCAGATTTATCAAAAGTTAAAAAAAGCAGGTGTTGAAGATAGCTTAATTGATGAAGCGTTGGATAGCTTGGATGAAGAAACGGAGCGTAGCAATGCGGTAAAATTAGCACGTCGCTTAACACATTCCATTAAGGAACAATCTTTGCGTATGCAAAGACAGACATTGGTGAATAAGCTAGTCACAAAAGGGTATTCATTGGAGATTGCCAAACAAGTATCAGAATCTATTGAATTAGATGAAAATGATGATGAGGCTTTATTAAAAACGATTTCGAAGGCTAAGCGTTTATATGCGTCTTTTGATCAGCCAAAACGAAATCAGAAGATTCAGACGTATTGTGTAAGAAAAGGTTTTAGTATATCAGCAATAAAAGAGGTTTTGGAAGGGGAAAGTGAATGAGAATTAATGAGATTACTCAGGAACAAAAAGTAGAAATTAAATGTTTGATTTCAAAGTGTGATAAGGGTAAAACAGTTAAGGATACACCTTATTTATCTTTGATTTTAGAGGATGCAACGGGTGTTCTAGATGCAAAATTCTGGAATTTGACAAATGAACAGATTGAACAGTATAAGGCAGGACAGATCGTGCATGTATTTGGAGATTCAATTATTCATAGAAATGCAGTTCAGTTAAGAGTTAGAAAGATGACTGTCTTAGAAGATGAAGACATTTCAAACTATGTAAGACTTGCTCCTATGACTCGTAAAGAGATGGAAGAAGAAGTGAAGTCTTTGATGGAAGAAATCACAGACTCAAATTTATATTGTGTTGTTGAACAAGTATTAGAAGAAACAAAGGATCTATTCTATACATATCCAGCCGCAACAAGAAATCATCACAATTTTGTAGGTGGACTTGCTTACCATTCTATTAGTATGGCGCGTGTTGCTTTAGATATTTGTAAACAATATCCATGGTTAGACAAAGGCTTGTTGATTTCAGGTGTTTTGATGCATGATATTGGAAAAATTGATGAGTTGAGCGGTCCTGTACTACCTGAATATACAAATGAGGGAAATTTATTGGGGCATATCAGTATTATGAATAATCGCTTGGATCGTGTGGCTGAAAAGCTTGGAGTCAATGATAAAGAGAATATTTTATTATTGAAACATATGGTTTTATCCCATCATGGAAAGATGGAGTTTGGTTCTCCAGTTCTGCCAATGATTCCAGAAGCAGAAGTTTTAACTTTGTTAGATAACTTAGATGCGCGTATGTATATGATGAAACAAAGTTTAGATACAACGCAGCCAGGTCATTTTGGACCTCGTGTCTTTGCGTTAGAAGGTCGTATGATTTATCATCGAAAAGGAGATAACGAAGAATGAAAATAGGTTTTGTATCATTGGGATGTTGTAAAAACTTAGTGGATTCTGAACAAATCATGGGTATGATCAAGAGGGGTGGTCATGAGATTGTTGCCAATCCAAAGGATGCCCAAGCCATTATTGTGAATACTTGTGGATTTATTGAAAGTGCTAAAGAAGAGAGTATCAATACGATTTTCAAAATGGCACAGTATAAAGAGAAGAATTTAGAGAAGCTGATTGTGTGTGGTTGTTTAGCACAAAGATATACGGATACTTTAAGGGAAGAAATTCCTGAAATTGATGCGGTTATCCCAATTCGTGAATATAATACTTTGGCGAGTCAACTACAAAAAATCTTAGGTTCAGATACATTATTGGATAAGGCCGAAAGAGTGATTACAGGAAATCCTTGGCAGGCATATGTGAAAATTAGTGATGGTTGTTCAAATCGTTGTGCTTATTGTGCGATTCCTTTGATTCGTGGAGATCAAAAGTCACGTACAATTGAGGATATTATGGAAGAAGTCAATCATTTGGCAAGTATTGGTGTTAAGGAGTTAACATTGATTGCGCAGGATACGACAAAATATGGTTTGGATAATTATGGAGAATTGATGCTTCCTGAATTATTGAGACAAGTATCAAAGGTAGAAGGTTTACATTGGATTCGTGTTCTATACATGTATCCCGATGAAATTGTGGATGATGTCTTGCAGGCAATGAGTGAGAGTGAAAAAATCGTTCCTTATTTTGATATTCCAATGCAGCATGCGAATAATCGTTTGTTGAAATTAATGAATCGTAGAGGTCCAAAAGAGGATGTATTAAAGGTTGTAGATAAGATTCATACAATGTTTCCAAACGCAACTTTGCGTACAACTATGATTGTTGGTTTCCCTACAGAAACGGAAGAGGAATTTGAAGAACTTGTAGATTTTATTAAGGAAATTAAATGGGATCGTATGGGCGCTTTTACTTATTCTCAAGAAGAGGATACGCCAGCTTATGATATGGATGGACAGATTGATGAGGCTGTTCAAAATGAGCGCTTGGCAAGATTGATGGCTGTGCAGGAAGAAATTTCTAAAGAGAAAAATGAGGAAAAGATTGGTAATATCATTGAGGTCTTGGTTGAAGAAAAAGAAGGCTTGGTGGATCGTTATCGTGGAAGAAGTGCTGCGGATGCACCGGATGAAGTGGATGGTCAGGTTATCTTCACAAGTGAAGAGCCATTAGAGCTAGGTACTTTTGTGAAGGTTAAGATCACAGATGCCAAATCTTACGATGTTTATGGTACATGTGTAAGCGAATAGTTGGATTGGATCCCATTGTCTTTGAGGATTCAAAAATATTGATCGTGGGTTCCATGCCAAGTGTCATTAGTCTAAAGGAACAGATGTATTATGCGAATAAGACAAATAGGTTTTGGAAAGTCTTAGAAGAGCTTTATCAGGAAAGTGATAAGATAAAATTATTAAAAACATCGCATATTGCACTTTGGGATATTTGTCATTCTTGTATTAGAAAGACAAGTGCGGATAGTGAAATTAAGGATATTGAGCCAAATGATATACAAGGATTATTGGAAACATATAAGAATATAGATAAGATTATTTGTAATGGAAGAACAAGCTACAATACTATGAAAAAATATTTTCCAGATATTAAAACAGTGTATTGTCCTTCGACTTCCAGCGCAAATGCCAGGTTTTCTTTAGAAGACTTAGTAAAAATATACAAGAAGGAGATTTATGAATAAATTATATTGGGCAAAAGTAAAGCCAGAGGCTAAGGTGCCACAAAAACGCTATGAAGATGCAGGCTATGATTTATATCCATGCTTCGACGAGGATTATATGGTAATCGAGCCTCATGAAACAAAGTTAGTTCCATTAGGTGTTGCGAGTGCGTTTGATCCAGAGTTCGTTATGATTTTAAAAGAGCGTGGTTCGACAGGAACAAAGGGAATTGCACAGAGAAGTGGTGTCATTGATTCTGGTTATCGTGGAGAATATATGGCGCCTGTCACAAACTTGAATACAAAAAGAGTGGTCATTAAAAAGGCAGATGCTGAATATAACGAAGAAGCAATCATATATCCTTATGAAAAGGCTATTTGTCAGGGCGTTTTATTAAGAATGCCTCAGTTAGAAAGTGAAGAAATTTCTTTCGAAAAACTTCAATCTATGGAGTCTGAAAGAATGGCCGGAAAGTTAGGTAGTTCAGGAAAATAATGAGGTCTATTGTCCTAAAGACAATAGATCTTTTTTTGTTTAAAATTTGTTATAAAAAAAGATGATTTTCGGATTATATAACCGGTCTATAACCTTATGAAGCCTATACTAAAATCAGATGATGGAAAGGAAACATTACCTAATAAATTAGAAAAGGAGGGCTTTATATGCTAAAGAATTTGAAAAGAGCGGCATCAATCGCATTATCATTTGCGATGGCTATTCAGTTTGGACTAGCAGACTCTTACCGTGTAAATGCAGTGGAAGAAGCGACGGATTCAACTATTGTTGAAAGCGCTAACACGAATGAAACTGTAGAAACAAGTACACCACAAGAGGAAGCACCAGAACCTGAAGCAGTAACGACTGAAAATACACAGTCGGATGCTGTAGCTACACCTGTTGAAGCTGAAACTCAATCTGTAGAATTAAGTTATGTAGCTGAAGATGGAACCATCTTAAAGACGGCTGCATTGCGTGATTTTGATTTAAATCATAATTTAAATACAGATACAAGTGTAATGTTGAATTTTGATGGTTATACATTAAAGGATGTAGTCATTAATAATTCACAGACAGTGGCAGCAAATCAAGTAAATCTTGATGCGACTTCTGCTTTAAATAGTGTTAAGTTCATTTACAGGGCTAAAGTAGTTGAAAATAATAATGTTGAAAAAGTAGATGAACCTGAAACTAAGACAGAAGAAACAAAGACGGAAGAAGCAAGTGAAGATGATGCTGAGGCAGACCCGGATCCGGAAACGGAAGTAAAAGAGGAATTGCCGGAGTATCCTGCATTTGATGAAAGTGCTACAGCTGGAAATGTAACAGTACATGCAACTGCAGCTGAGGGTGTTTTACCAAGAGACTCAAAGCTTGTAGTTAAGAATGTTGCAAGAAAGGCTATTTTAAATGCAGTTAAGGAAACTGTTTCTGAAAAGAATAAAGAGGTTGATTCAGCAATTGCTTTAGATGTAATTATCGTTAATAAAGATGGTGTTGAAATTCAACCAAATGGTGTTGTAAATATTAGCTTTGAAAATGCAGCTGTCAATGGTGATGAAATCAATGTTTATCACGTATCAGATGATGCGAGTGCAGTCACTGAGGTTGCGACAAATACACAAAGCTTTAATACAAATCACTTCTCAATTTATGTTATTACGGGTGAAAATGAAGTTCCACTAACAACATTTAATTTTGTTGCGAATGGAAACATCGTAAGTACACAGACTGTTAAAACAGGTGATACACTGATTACTCCAACAGCTCCAGATATGGATGGAAAAGTATTTGTTGGCTGGTATGATGGTGAAACAAAGTTTGAAGATTTCAATACAGCATTAACAATCACTGAGACAACAACTCGTGAAATTACAGCAAAATATGAAGATGCATTATATGTTTACTTCTATAATCCAGCTGGAACACAGATCATGCGTACTGAAAAAGTATCCGATCATGAAGCACATGATTTTACGAATATTTCTTATGAAGTAGATGCAACGCATAAAATCGTTGGTTGGGCAGCCAAAAAGAATGGTACTGCAAATATTGCAGATAGTATTGCAGTTCCAACAGACAAAACATCTATTAATGTATACGCAATCATTAAAGAAGGTTATTGGATTTCATTTGATTCAGATGGTGGATCTATTGTTGATTCTCAATTCGTATTACATGGTGACAAGCTTACTTTGAATAAATCTACAACACCTACAAAACCTGGTTATTCATTTGATGGTTGGTACAATGGATTATCTAAAGTAGAGAATGGTGCAACAGTGACGTCTCCAATGACATTAAAGGCACGTTGGAAAGAAGCACAAGTTAGCTATACAGTTATTCACTGGTGGGAAAATGCAGATGATGATGGATATTCATTCCATGAATCTGAAAACAAAACTGGTACGACTGGTAAAGAAGCAAACGCAAAGACAAAATCTTATGATGGATTTACAGCACAGCCAGTAACTAAAAAGACAATCAAGGGTGATGGATCTACAATCGTTAGTGTTTACTATAAGAGAAATATTTATAAAGTGGAATTCTTCGATGTGAGAGGAAGGACTCAATATAAAGATTTAACTATTGAAGCTAAATACGGTCAGGATATTAGTAAACAATGGCCTACAAAGAATGAAAGTTCGTCTTGGCTTACTAAGCCAAATGGAAGTACATTCCAAGCAAACATAGCTACAATGCCTTTATATGGAGCAAAGTTCTATGGTCCTAAAACAGGTTATGGTACTGAAACTGCATCTTACTATGTACAAGTCTTACCTGGAGAAACAGGCACAGTTCAAATGGATGGTATTCAATATAAATTGGATCATAAAGATGCTTCTCCTGGTAGTTATTATGGTACTACTGTAACTGAAGAAGATCAGTATCCGTTAAAAGGTTATACTTTCAATGAAGGGCCAAGTACAAAGATAGGTAAAAGATATGATGGAGCTAAGTTCTACTATACTCGTAATTCTTATAACTTAAAGTTTATTAACAATGGTAAACAAGATAAGACTGTTTCTAAGAAGTATGAACAAAGTATTTCAAGTGAGAACTATACTCCTGTAAGACCTGGCTCATTGCCGGATTATTATGAATTTGATGGTTGGCATGATAATGAACTTTGTGAAGGGGAAGCATTTGATTTTAATGGTAAGAAGATGCCAGCACAAAATGTGACTCTATACGCAAAATGGACAGCTAAGAAGATCAGCTTAACTTATAACTTGAATAATCCTGAAGGTACAGTAGATAAGGGTACTAAAAAAGTTGCGGCTGGTACAATTGCCAATACAGTATTGCCAAGTGCAACAACGACAAGTGATTACTCATTTGCCGGATGGTATTATGCAGATGGTAATGGAAATATTACGAGTGATGCATATAACACAAATGAAGCAATCACAAAGGATACAAGTGTTATTGGTAAGTGGCTATACAATGGTGAATTAAAAGTTGTTTATGATCCTGGTACAGAAGGATCAAAGGCAACAGTTCCAACGGATAGTAATATCTATGCGGGTGGAGCTAAGGTTACCGTAGCTAAGAATGCGACAACAACTTCAAAAAAGAAATTCTTAGGATGGAAGTTAAATGGAAATTTATATCATCCTGGAGATGCATTTGAAGTAAATAAGGATTTGGCAAATGATGATAACATTATTACATTGAAAGCTATTTGGGGTAATGAAGAATCCTCAACAACAATGAGTTATAATCCAGGTAATGGTCGTGGTAGTGTTCAGACAGTACCAGTTAAGAATAACGAAAGTGTTACATTAAAATCTGAAAAAGATTTAGGCTATCAAGCTCCAGAAACAGAAGGTAAAGAATATTACTTTGCAGGTTGGGCAACATCTAAGGATGATGCGGATAATGGTAAAGCTACTTATGCAGCTGGACAGAGCGTACATGTAGATGTAGATGGTGAAAATGTTCTATATGCGACTTGGATTGAAAAGACAGTCATTACATTAGTTGCGAATAGTAATACAGTTACATACAATGGTGAAGCTCAATCGATTGAAGGCTTTAAAGATGTAACTGATGGCTATACTATTACTGGTTTATCTGCAAAAGCTACTGGTACTGATTTTGGCGAATATAAAACTGAAATCAAGGGTACTGCTAAGGTTACAAAAGATGGTAAGGACGTTACAGAAAAAGTTGTTGTCAATGTAGTGCCTGGACAATTAACAATTTCTAAGCGTGAAGTTAAATTAACGAGTGAAACAGCTTCTAAGCCTTATGATGGAACTCCATTAACAAGACCTGATGTAAAGATGACAGGAAGCTTTGTGAATGGTGAAGTAAGTGATATTAAGGCAACTGGATCTGTCACAAATGTTAGTGAAGGTAAAGTAACAAATACAATTACTTATAAAACATCAGATAAGTTCAATCCTAATAACTATACTATCGTTAAAGATGAAGGTAAATTAAGTATTGATGCTTCTACAGAAAAAGTAACTGTTAATATTAAGGAACATAGTGGAACATTTACTTATGATGGTAATAAGAAGACGGTAGAAGGTTATGATGTAAAATCTATTAGTAATCCTCTGTATACAGCAGATGATTTCAAATTTAATGGAACGGCAAAAGTAAGTGGAACAAATGCTGGTACATATGATATGCAAATCAATGTGGCAGACTTTGAAAACAAGAATACAAACTTTGCGAATGTTGAATTTGTAATTGCTGAAGAAGGTCAATTAGTTATTGATAAGCGAAGTGTTACATTAGAGAGTGAAACAAAATCTAAACCTTATGATGGAACTCCATTAACTAGACCGGATGTAAAGATGACAGGAAGCTTTGTGAATGGTGAAGTAAGTGATGTAAAGGCAACTGGATCTGTTACAAATGTCGAAGAAGGTTCAGTGACAAATACAATTACTTATAAAACAGAGAATAAGTTCAATCCAGATAACTATTCAATCGTTGTAAAAGAAGGAAAGTTAAGCATTACTCCAGTGACAGATAATGTCCTAGTTGAAATCAAAGGTAAGACAAAGACTGAAACTTATAATGGAAACACACATGAAGTAGAAGGCTACGAGTATACAAATATTTCGAATGCATTATATCCAGAAGAAGCAATTCATTTTGAAGGAACTGCCAAGGCATCTCGTAAAGAAGAAGGAACTTCTTATATGGGATTGAATGCAACTCAATTCAATAACACAAGTGCTAACTTCACAAATGTAACATTTAGAGTAACAGATGGTTGGTTGAAGGTAACTCCTAAGTCAATTGATCCAGAAGATGAGAAGACGGGTATTAAGGTAACTAAGCCTAGCGATACAATGTACAATGGCGAAGAGCAGAAGAACAAGCCAACTGTAGAAGATACAAAGACAGGTGCAACACTTGTTGAAAATGTAGATTACACATTGTCTTATACAGCAGCAGTCAACGCAGGTACAGTTGAAGTAACAATCACAGGTATTGGAAACTATACAGGAACAGCAAGGACTTCTTATGAAATCACTAAACGTAATGTAACATTGACAAGTGCAAATGATTCTAAGCCTTATGATAAGACTCCATTGACAAATAGTAATGTAACTATTGGTGGTGATGGATTTGTTAAAGAAGAAGGTGCTACTTACAATGTAACTGGAAGCCAGACTGAAAAAGGTACAAGTAATAACACATTTACTTATGAATTGAAGTCAAATACAAAAGCTTCTAACTACATTATTACTAAAGAATTTGGTAAATTGACAGTCACAGCTGAAGATGGTGAGGTTGTAGTCGTAATTACTGGACGTAAAGATACATTTGAATATACTGGAACTGAAAAGAGCGTCAAAGGTTATGATGTATCTATTACTGAAGGAAGTACATATACAGAATCTGATTTCACATTCAGTGGAAATGATGAAGTGAAGGGTACAGAAGCTGGTACATACTATATGGGATTGAAGCCAGAAGATTTCACAAACAACAATGAAAACTATGGCAATGTAACATTCAGAGTAGAGGATGGAAAGTTAACAATCACTCCTAAGTCAAT
>NZ_QRVI01000005.1:0-236 GCF_003458715.1 Eubacterium sp. AF22-8LB | reverse complement strand
GGAACTGAAAAGAGCGTCAAAGGTTATGATGTATCTATTACTGAAGGAAGTACATATACAGAATCTGATTTCACATTCAGTGGAAATGATGAAGTGAAGGGTACAGAAGCTGGTACATACTATATGGGATTGAAGCCAGAAGATTTCACAAACAACAATGAAAACTATGGCAATGTAACATTCAGAGTAGAGGATGGAAAGTTAACAATCACTCCTAAGTCAATCGATCCAGAAGA
>NZ_QRVI01000049.1 GCF_003458715.1 Eubacterium sp. AF22-8LB | reverse complement strand
AGATATTCTATCAGATTTTAAAAAGACTGTCGACAGTCACTTTGTCAACAGTCTGAGACACTCAAGCGAGTGTCCTTTATTTATTAGTTAATTGGGATGTGATTGCGATAAAAAATTCTTTACTCCAAATATCCAAAACACTCGTATCTTTAATGAATGGTAAAACATCTTTTTTCGCATCGTTAAAATCAATTTCATCAAATCGTACGATCAGTAATGTCTTCACAAAGTCCACATCAAATTTATCTTCTTGAGATATAATATGTGATTCCATTAATTTTTCTCTTAAATGCTCTAAATTAAATCTTGTGTTTCTAGTTAAATAGAAAACATAGTCATTTGAACCTCTCATCACTGAAGTGACGAGATTCTTGGGAACAGGCTTCTATCGAAACCTTTCTTACCAAGCTATCCCCGCAGTTCCTGCGGTTGTTTTTGTTTTGGCTAATTGGCTAATATGCCTTGCATTAATATATTGATGGATGCATTTACATCTCTGTCATGAATTGAATGGCATTTTGGACATGTCCATTGTCTTACTTTTAAATCTTTTATTTCTTCATTCTTATATCTGCAACAATGACAGATCTGACTGCTCGCATAGAATGTGTCTACTTTCTTGATCACCTTTCCATACCACTGGGCTTTGTATTCTAGCTGAGTTGTAAACTTTAACCAGGATACATCCGATATAGACTGGGCTAGATTGTGGTTTTTAAGCATGTTGTCGACTTTTAAATCTTCAATGCAGATAATGTCATATTCTCTAATGATTCTTGTAGATAGTTTGTTTAGAAAATCCATTCTTTGATTCGCTATCTTTTCATGAAGTCTTGCGATCTTGATTCTGTTTTTGATCCAGTTGCGGCCGCCCTTTGTTTTTCGTGACTGCTGCTTCTGTAGCTTTTTCAGTTTCTCAATCGACTTCTTCAAATATTTTGGATTCCCTACCTTTTCACCATTACTCAATACGATAAAATCCTTGATACCTAGATCTATACCTGTTTCATTGTATGTCAGTGGAAACAAGACTTCTTCTACATCCGTATAACATAATGAAACATAATACTTTCCACTCGGTACTTGTGATACCGTTGCACTCAGTAGTCTTCCCTTTGGTTCTCGTGTTTTCTTTATCTTTACAAGACCAATCTTAGGAAGCTTGACCTTATTTTCATATAGTTCAATATTACCATTCGTATATTTTGTTGTATACGAATAACGATGTGTCTTCTTCGATTTGAATCTAGGATATTCAGCCTTTTTTCGAAAGAAATTGATATATGCCGTATCCAGATTCTTTACACTTGACTGTAGAGCCACAGAATCCACTTCCTTAAGCCATTCATATTCTTTCTTTAAAGAAACTAGATCCTTAGCACATGCCGAATAACTGAATGTGATTCCATCTTTTTCATAGGCATCCTTACGCTTTGCCAGATAATGATTATATACAAAACGAGTGCAGCCAAAAGTCTTGGCCAACAATATTCTTTGTTCTCTATTTGGATAGATACGATACTTGAATGCCTTTTCCATGATGATTTCTCCTTATTGATTCGCTATTTTCTTTTTTGACTTCTTATATACTCTATAATCTGTTCTTCTGTATTTTCAGAAACTGTAGCTACAAAATAAGAAGGATTCCATAGATGTCCACCCCATAATTTGGATCTTAGATCATCCCCAAACTCTTTCATTAAGAGTCTGGCCGACACACCCTTCATAGCTTTTATAATATTTGGAATGTAATGCTGCGGCGTACAATTGATCAGCATACGGATATGATCTTCCTCCATATTCATTTCCAGAATTTGAAAACCATTATCCTTTGAAATCTGAGTCAGCAGCCCTTTTAATTTTATTGCGACCTGTCCATTCAAGACATCACGACGATACTTTACACACCATACGATATGATACTGTATTGAATAGACATAGCCTCTTCCTTTAACAACTTCCATGTGTTTTTGCCTCATCAATATTATAACATATGTATATACTTAAAACACTATATTTATCATTTATTGTTAATTTATTTATTTAACATCTGCACATCTAATTCATCTCATGACTAAAGTCACGAGTGTTCTTAGATTGAATTATAAATCTCTTCCTTTAACTCTAGATTTCCATGAACGACAAATAACTGCATGTATCTTTCCAGAAAATAAGGAAGCTTCATCATACAATTTAATACTATATGGCATTGGTAATAATCGATATTTTGTTTCATATGTCGCAAGACCTGCAGGCATGGTATCTGTTTCAAATTTAATTTTTACTTTTTCGTTTTTATTTATGCCAGTAACTAAATCGTTTGGATAAAACAATAAAAATTGTTCAATTGTATCGCCCTTTAGAAACGCAGATTGGATGGCAGAATCTAAAGTTTTATGTTTAATTTCAACATCCACATTTAAACCGAATGACTGAACAAGCAATTTTAAAGTTGGAACGTATGTACTAAGATCGAAATCTTGATTTTTCGTCATTAACGAAAAATCTAAGTCTTCAGAAAAACAATCAAGTCCATAAAATATCCTTAATGCAGTCCCACCATAAAATGCGGCCACATCAAAGAATCCTGCTTTACTCAAAGCACAAAGAGTAATTTCTTGCATGACTTCTTTAACAACATTTCGCTTTTCTTCATTGCTTTTTTGGCTGATACGACTCAACCATTTGTTCAAGAATTGTTTTCATCTAGATCTCCTAATACTTTTTTTAAGTATTTCATATTTGTAGATCCATAGTTATCACAGAGTGTATATAAAATATTAAAATCGAGTCGTTTTAAGACGTCCATATCTATGCGTAAATCATCAAATAATAAATCATACATATCTTTCTTATTACGTACCACTTTTAAAGTATATAGCTTATCACATAATGCTTTTTCGGCTGTTGCCATGACATATGAATAATCTTGTTCTTGAAAAATTTGTAAACCATAAGGATAAATATTTGCAGGTACATCTCGATATGTATAAGTTCCAAAATCATTTTTATATGATTTCTTTTTACCCTTACCAAATGTTGCACTTGTATATGTATATACTGCTTCAGGAATAAGACCATAATGTGCTAAGGCATAATCAAATGACAAATAAGATGGTGAATAGATTGCATTCGCAACGACATAGCCAGGTGCATTTTTATTTGTCTCATACAAATTTCTAGTAAGCTTAATAATTTCTTTATTATCACTCAAACGTTTGATTTTTATATCTTTAGCCTTATAATCCGTTAGACTTTCCTTTAACATTTCATACGTAACTATCATGTTTTCACCTCGTACTTACATTTTATGTTAGTAAACGGTGAAATTTAACAAATTTAAACTATAAATCTACTATAAGACCTATTATAAAGATCCAATGTGAAAACATTATTAACTCCAAGCATTTTGTTGCGAATGATCTTATCTTGTCTAAATCGCAATATTTTCATCGCATTAGATAGATTTATCTTGACTTTTTCGAATTCTATATCATAAATACGAAAACCATTCACCTTATGATAAAATATATACAACTAAGGGAGAAATAAGAATGAATGAAATAAGTTGTAAAATTCTTGATTACTATCAGGTTCGTAAAACAAAAAAACAAAAAGAGGAATTTCGTAAATATATAATTCATGAACTTAATCAATATGGGTATTGCCCCAGAATTCAAAATAAAGGGATAAATAATAATATAATTATTGGTAATATGGAAAAAGCTAAGATATTCTGTACAGCTCACTATGATACACAGGCGGTCTTACCATTTCCCAATTTAATTGTGCCTAATAACTTGTTTGGACTGATTTTGTCACAATTAGCCATTATTATTTGCGTTTTGATTCTTATATTCTTAATAAATATTGTTTTCATTAAATTATTTGTTTGGACAGGTCTATTCAATGGGTTTGAACTTAGTATCGCTTCTTCTATTTCATGGTTAATTATTATGATTTGGATGTTGTTTGGAAAGGCAAATAAACATACTGCAAATGATAATACAAGTGGTGTCGTTACGATCATTGAATCTGCCATCAAATTACCAGAAGATTTCAGAGATGAAATATGTTTTGTTTTATTTGACAATGAAGAACTCGGTTTATTAGGTTCTGCTGCTTTTGCGAAAGAATATAAGGAATATATTAAGAATAAACTTATCATTAATTTTGATTGTGTATCCGATGCCAATGATATATTTTTCTTTCCGACAAAACAAATCAAAAATGATCAATCAAAACATGAAGTTATTATAAAAACATTTGCATCTACAAATTATATAAATGTACACATGAACAAAGGATTTGGATTTTATCCATCTGACAACTTCAACTTTAAATATGCATATGGAGTCTGCAGTCTTAAGAAAGGTTTATTCTATTATCTCGATCGAATTCACACCTCAAGAGATATCATTTTTAATGAAGAAAATATCGAATTACTAAGTGATGGCGTATGCAAACTTGTTAATACAATTCATTTGCATAAGCCGCAATAAATCGATATGGTACATATACAGAAAGACTACTGGATACAGTGGCCACTCTGAATTTTCTAATGTTAAGATACTAGTTTAATCCGTTGGTGTTGGGTGAACTAGTGTCTTTTACATTTTTCTATAATCATCAATGTGATTTTTAGTAATTCAACTAAAGCCAATAAAACCATGACAACATCAATATATATACATAAGACATCCTCCTCTTTCAAAATCGGAATCTTTGGGAACTCAAGATATCATCCTTTTTTCAGAAGATTCACGAATAGCTCTTTTAATTATAAAGAGTCTGAATTGTGATGTTTATGAAATGAAAAGAAAAAACTCCTATTTAGGAGTTCTTGCTTAAGCTATAATATAATTTTTCTGGTTCGTTAGAAACAAGTGAAATCTGAGCATCCTTACAATCTATAATTTTCCATGTTCCATTTTCGAATTGGGCAAAATCGATTGTAAAGAAAGGACTATTTAACACTTCATATTTATGTATCAACTCAACAGGTGGCTGTACACTATCGTTAGTCATATACAAAGGCATGTTTTTATAATAGAAGACACGACATACATTTTGAATGTTATCATAATACTTTTCCGCATACAATTCACCTGTAGACATATCCTTATGGTATTTACTCAATCTTGTGATCCAAGAATCGAATTCTTCCTGTGTTGTACTTTGATCAAAGAAAGCTGGAAAGCCGCATTCCTTAACACAAATCGTATTGTCCTTTATCATAAATTTTCCTAATTTGTGCTTTATAAATTCAACATCAATAAGAGTATCCATTGGAAAACGTATGATTGGTACACAATCTTCTCTAAGTGTTGAATACATCTTCTGGAATGCATACATATTCTCATATTCATTTGGTTCAATTAGTAAATGATAACCTAAATACTTCAATTGAACGCTAAATTCTCGATATGCACAAGGCTGCATCCTAAATCCTCTAAATAACACTTTGATGGGTTCTTCACCCAAATTAGTTATATTCATCTTCAAGACTTGATACATATACCATTGTTCCTGATCAAACAATAGCACATCAAATCCAGCTCGAATGGCGGCATTATATTCATTTTTTAATGCCAAATCCACTTCATTAGAATCCATTAGACTTGATGGAAACAAAATTTTAAACATAGTATTATTCTCCTCATCCTATTTCTCATAATCATTATACCAAAATATTTGAACTTTAAAGGCATATCAAAATTAATTTTCCTCTTCCATTATTTGAGAATATAAGGTATAGCTAAATTACTGAATTTCATCAGTTTCTCAACAATCGAGTAGGAGAAAGTAAATAACTTTCGTCCTCTCACACCACCGGGCAAGCCGACCGGCACACGGCGGTTCAAATTCATATTAACAGTGCTTTAAATTATATTGGTCTAGTAAGAATACTAGGCCTCTTTCTTTTAGTCTTTTATTTGTAAGCACGTTATTTAAGAAACTACTTGCACATCTTGCATAAGCTTTTCGACTGTTCGCAAGCATCCATGCTTCTCTTTTCGGTACTCCAAGACTAATCAGGGCTTTCTTCTTGGTGTTCACTTTTTTCCATTGTTTCCATATGCACATTCGTAATCTAAATCTTACATGCGCATCAACAATTCGTGCTACATCCTTCCAATAACCAATCTTATAATAGTTGGTCCATCCCACGATTGTTTTCTTAATTTTCTCAAGACGTTCGTCTAAACTGATTGACCATCTTCTACTGGTAAGTCTCTTAAGCTTAAGTTTTAGTTTCTCGACTGATTTTGCATGGGGTTTGGCTTTCCATAACCCGTCATTCTCGTCCATAAAGAATCCAAATCCTAAATACTTAATATCATTTGGTTTCGAAACTTTAGACGTAAGCGCCAAGTAATATGATGGATTGAAAATCATTTCAAAAAAATCGACAATTATAT
>NZ_QRVI01000048.1 GCF_003458715.1 Eubacterium sp. AF22-8LB | reverse complement strand
ATCAAAAAAAGCAAAAAGTTTAGCTTTATTTTAGCTAAACTTTGATCTTGTTTTCTTTTATCTTTTTATAATCAATTGAAGGTATATCATCAATGATTTCTATATCAAATTGAGATAGTTTTTCTAATGCTAAATCATACCATTTTTTGTTTAAATCACCAGTCTCATGCGCATCCATACCAATGATTGCCTTTACGTCATATTGCTTGGCAATCTGCCAAAATCTAGAATGTGGATATTCTTCATACCCCATACACTCATTATGCTGCATACCCAATACATTAAACTCTAATGGTACATTATAATCTTGGCTTGTCTTACAAATTCTATGGAAGCCCTCTTCGATTTCAGGTGTTATTACACCACCCGTACTTCTTAAAATCAATTCAGGATGAGCCAAGTATGCATACATACCCGTTTTCATACCTTCCACACAAGTATCAAAATAGCCTTTAATATACTTACCTTTGACTCCACCTAAATAAATACGATCTTCATCTGTGCCATAATAATGATTACCAAAAATCAAGTAATCAATATCATTTTCAATACAGAAATCTAACAACCAATCCATATATTTAGGAAAGTATTCGGCTTCTAAGCCAAAACGAATTTCAATCCGCTTCTTATATCTATCTTTCAAATATAAAACGCTATCTTTATAATCATCAAATTCATCAAGCTTCATACGCATATGCGCTACAAAGCTTGAATCATATTTCCAACAAGCATGATCCGAAAAGCCCAATACTTCAAAGCCATTTTGAATGGCAGCACGAACAAATTCTTCATCATTGCCAAACGCATGATGACAACGAGATGTATGTGTATGAAAATTTGTCTGTCTCATTCGTACATTACCTCCACTAAATATAAACCACAACTCGGTGCATTATAACGACATGCCGACTTATTCTTCGCATCCAACATTCTTTGCACATCATCAACATCAATTTTATGCTGACCCACCGCAATTAAAGTACCCGTCATCATACGAACTTGATATCTTAGAAAACCAGTCCCTTCAAAAATGAAATGCACATCTGTACCTTCTTCATTAATTTCAATATTTGAAATTGTTTTTACCCTAGGCTTTCTAGGATCGATTTTACTTGAGGCAAAGCTCGTAAAATCATGAGATCCCAAAAATACTTTTGATGCACTTTTCATCGCATCCATATCCAGTCTTTTTGCAAGTAGATTCCGATACTTATAATTAAATGGATTCTTTATATCATACGAACAATAATAATCATATCGCTTGGCAACTGCACTAAAACGCGCATGAAAATCATCAGGCTTTTCTTCTGCTTTTAAGATACGAATATCTTTAGGAAGCAATGCATTCAATGCTCTTTCATATTGAATAGCAGGAATATTTTTACTTGTCTCAAAATGAAAAACTTGACCTAATGCATGAACACCTGCGTCCGTTCTTCCACTCGCCACAACATCTACATTCTCTTTTGTGATTTTATACAAAGCTTCTTCAATCACCTGTTGAATACCTAAAGCATTCTCTTGTTTTTGCCAGCCTGCATAATTAAAGCCATCATAACTGACGATTGCCTTTACAATCATAATACCCAAATACCAATACAAGCACAAAGTACGACAACACTTAAAATCATTGAAGCATAATCAATTGTCTGCATCTTTAACACTTTATAACGTGTTCTTTGTCTTGAAGGATCATAGCCCCTGGCTTCCATCGCATTTGCAAGTTGATCCGCACGATCAAAGGCAGATACAAACAAAGGAACAATCAAGGATAAGATAGCCATGATTTTTTCTTTGATACTACCATTTTCTAAATCCACACCACGACTTGCCTGCGCATTCATGATACGTTGTGTTTCTTCAATCAACGTAGGAATAAAACGCAACGCAATACTAATCATCATCGCAATAATGTGGGCTGGTACACCAATTTTTTCAAAAGGCTTTAATAATTTTTCAATTCCCAAAGTCAAATCCAAAGGCTTCGTTGTAGCTGTTAATACAGTTGTAATAATAATCATCAACATTAAACGAACCACAATATACAACGTTTGGTTTACGGCATCACTATAAATTGTAAATCCCTTGATTGAAAATAATGGTGTTCCTGTTTTAATAACCAATAAGTTAATAACCAACAAGAAAGCCATCATCCACAACATGGGCTTCATCGTTCTTAAGGCATATTTAATATTTAATTTTGATAAATATAAACTAAACAGAATAAAAACACCAATAACCACATACCCAAGGGCTCCTGCAGGAATAAAGATTGCGACCATCAAAAACAACATGATCATGATCTTAGATCTAGGATCCATCTTATGAACCACAGAATCTAGTGGCATGTATTGTCCTAACGCAACATTATTCATGTTTCTTCACCTGCTTTTCTATTGAATCCACAAGTGAATTCATATCCATAGTATCTGGATCCATTTCAAATCCATTTTCCTCTAACTGCATTTTTAGACGTACAATACTAGGCGGATTAATACCAATTTCCTGTAAATATTCTGGATGTTTAAAGAACTCCTTTACATCCGCTTCCTGCGTAACTTCACCATGACTTAACACAATCACATGATCACAATAGTTCATAACATGCTCCATATCATGTGTGACTAAAAGAACGGTTTTACCTTCTTTTTTATTTAAGTTCATAAACAAAGTCATCATTTCCTGAGCACCCTGAGGATCTAGTCCTGCTGTTGGCTCATCTAAAACTAAGACCTTAGGATCCAATACTAAAATACCGGCAATCGCAACACGACGTTTCTGTCCTCCACTCAAATCAAATGGCGAACGCTCTAAATAACTTTCATCCAAACCAACAACTGGTAAAACCTTCTTAACAAGTTGGGAAGCATCTTCTTCACTTGTGCCAAAGTTTTTTGGCCCGAACGCTATATCCTTACCAATTGTCTCTTCAAACAATTGATATTCAGGAAACTGGAATACAAGTCCAACTTCTTTTCTTAATTGCTTCACATCTTTGATTTTCAACAAAGGCTGAATATGAAAACCACAAATATCCAAAGTACCTGCCGTTGGAATCAATAGACCATTCAAGTGCTGAACTAAAGTCGATTTACCCGATCCAGTCTGACCAATAATCGCAGTTACTTTTCCTTCTGGAATAGAAAGGTTGATCCCTTTTAAGGCTGCATGTGAAAAGGGAGTATTTTCATTATATGTGTGTTCTAAATTCTTTATTTCAATCGACATAACTTTTCTACCACCTCGTCTAAACGACATACATTTTCTTTAAAGATTCCACGCTTCTTTAATTCCTTAGAAATCTTTAACGCGAAAGGAATATCTAGCTGCATTTTAGCTAACTTATCTTCCTGTTTAAAAATATCCATTGGCGTTCCTTGCATCGCAATTTGACCATTTTCTAATACAATGACATTTTCAGATTGAGCAACCTCTTCCATGTCATGAGTAATAGATAAAATCGTAATATTCTTTTCTTCATGTAATTTACGAATCTGCTCATTGATACTTGCCTTACCTTGAGGATCCAACATACTTGTTGACTCATCAAAAATAATGATGTCTGGCTCAACAGCTAAAATACCAGCAATCGCAACACGTTGTTTTTGTCCACCAGATAGTTTAGTTGGTTCTGCACTTAAAAAATCAGTCATTCCAACACGGCTTGCGACATCTTCAATAATAGACTGCATTTTTTTTTGTTCTACACAATGGTTTTCTAAACCAAACGCAATATCATCTGCCACTGTGGAACCAATAAATTGATTATCTGGATTTTGAAATACAATCCCCACATGACTTCTCAATTCATAAACACTTTCTTCATTTAGTTCTTGACCTAAAATCTGAATTTTTCCCTTTTTCGCCTCCAACAAACCAATAATTAGTTTTGCCATTGTACTCTTACCAGAACCGTTATGTCCGATAATTGTTGTATAGCTTCCCTTTGGGATTGAAAAAGAAACATCTTTTAATATATCGTTTTTCCCATCATAGGAAAAAGTTAAATGTGAAACTTCAATTGCTTCCATCACATATCCTCCACCATAAACGGAACCATTATACCATATTAAAATGAAATCCTTTATATTCTGCACTATTGTTTGTACATGCATTTACAAGTATATCGGATAAGATCTTAATATCACTCTCATTTACCCCTTCATGATAAATGACATCTACAACTTTATCTTCATCATCATATGAAGAAGTTAAACCATTTTCAGCAATTTCTGTTTGGAATTGCTTAGCCGCATCCTTAGAATCAAAGCCATATGTTAATGTTACTGGTAAAATATCTTCTTGTGCATCTTTAAAGCCCTTGATATCTGATTCCATCGTTTTTAATGGACTTACACTTGGCTGAATCTCCTTTTCAATGGGTTCATCAATATTTGGACATAAGAAATCATCTAACTCTTCTTGTCTTTCTCTATCACGACGAACCTTACCTGAAACTGCACAAGCACCTACTGTAATTGCAGTTGCTCCAACTAAAAATTTAAAAAGATTCATAATTATTTCCTCCTTGTTAAGGCAACTCCATCTCCATAATCATAAAATGCGGTTTCATAATCTGTAAGATTTGCCAAATACGTATGATAATCATGGATCTTACGAACCAATTGACGTGTATTACGATTACGCGATAATTCTGGATGTTCTACCAAACCATGAAAATTCATATTATCTGATACAATTATACCATTCTCATTCAAATGGGTACAATACTTCTCGAAAAAACGTCGATATTGTGCCTTGGCCGCATCAATAAAAATACAGTCAAACAGGCCCTCAACATCTACCTCAAGAGCATCCCCTTCAATTAAAGTAATTCGATCCGATAATCCACTTTCCTCAATGTTTTTCTTAGCCTCAACAATCATGTCCGGATTTCTTTCAATTGTGACAACTCTCATTCTAGGATCTAATTTAGCCACTTCAATAGATGTACGCGCAATCGCAGTTCCTAATTCTAAAAATGACAGGCATTGATTCTTTTGAAGCTGCTCTAACAAGAATTTTAACCCACTATCCATCATAATAGGTACTTGATGTTCTTTTGCGTATTGTTCTAAATCACTCATATCTATTCTCCCTTAAAAGAAAAGTGAAGTAGTAACTACTACTTCACGAATTGTACAATTGCCATTGGAGCTGCATCTCCACGACGGATACGTGTCTTAACTACACGAGTGTATCCACCATTACGATCTGCATATGCTGGTCCAATTTCATTGAATAATTTTTGAAGAGCTGTTGTTCCCTCTTCATCTACTTCTACATTACGAACATAAGCTGCTGCTTGTCTACGTGCATGTAAATCTCCACGTTTTGCTAATGTAACTAATGAGTCCATTACAGCGCTTAATTCTTTTGCTTTCATTTCTGTTGTTTCGATTTGTCCGTTTTCAATCAAAGATGTTGCCATATTACGCAACAATGCTTTACGATGATCGGCTTTACGTCCCAATTTACGATTCCACATGATTCTTTCTCCTCTTATTCATACGATTTGAAGAACAATCCCAATTGGTACATTTTGTCCTTCACTTCTTTGAGTGATTTCTTACCCAAATTCTTAACATGCATCATTTCATCTTCTGTTTTTTGTGTAAGTTCATCAACAGTTTGAATTCCTGCACGTTTTAAACAGTTATAAGAACGAACAGATAAATCCAAATCTTCAATCATCATTGTATTTACTTTTTTAACATCCTCAACCTGAGGTTTTTGAACCATGAAACTTTCTTCTAATTCCAAATCAGAAACAGTTAAAACTTCATCTAAGTTTTCCATACAAATCTTTGCAGCCATTGTAATAGCTTGTAAAGGTGTAATTGTACCATCTGTTTCTACATTGATATGTACTTTGTCATATTTTTTATCCAATCCAACACGAGCAGGTTCAGCTAAGTAATCTGCTTTGCGAATTGGTGTGAAAGTTGCATCTAATACTACGACATCTTCACCAAAGTCGTATGACACTTTATTTTCAATTGAACTCTTATATCCAGTTCCTGTAACTGCATAAATTTCCATTTCCAAGTTTGCACCTTTTTCTAAAGTACAAATTACTTGTTCAGGATCTACAACTTCAACTGCTTCTGGACAAATAATGTCTGCTGCCTGGATTGTTGCAGGACCCTTCTTTGAAATATGCAATGTTTGGAATCCTTCTCCATCATTGTATAGTTGCACAGCTTTTAAATTTAATGAAATACGATAAATATCTTCTAAAATACCATCAACCATTGTTGCTTTTCCATCAAATCCAGATACTTTAAATCCAACAATGCTTGTGCCTGGTACACTTGTTAATAATGTACGGCAGATTGTATTTCCAATCGTAATTCCAAAACCTCTTTCAAGAGGTTCAAAGACATAAGATCCAGTATTGTTTTCTTCATTCACAAATTCTTTATGAAGTGAAGCTCTTTCAAATTCCTGCATCGTTATCCTCCTTTAACTATCCACGAGGTCGTTTTGGTGGACGACATCCGTTGTGTGGAATTGGTGTTACATCA
>NZ_QRVI01000047.1 GCF_003458715.1 Eubacterium sp. AF22-8LB | reverse complement strand
GCAGAATTATTTTAATAATAATGAAAGGGGTGGAGGTCGAGACAAAGTCTACTCGACGATTTAGATGATACTCGATACAATTCATGGACATTATAATTCTTTCTTTGATTCCGAAAAGAAAATTGCAGATTACATAATCCAACATCCAAAGGAAGTTGTGAATATGACAATCAAACAGCTTGCCGAAGCATGTCAAACATCACAGGCAAGTGTTTCGCGTTTTGCGAGAAAATGTCAGATGGACAGCTTTCATCATCTTAAGGTTAATTTGGCTAGGGATTGTGTGAATGAAATTGAACAAAAATCAAATACTATTTCAACTAATGATATTTCAGGATCCTTAGAAACTATTCTTTCCAATAAGATTTCCGAATTGACATCAACTATTCGTAATATAGATACGGAACAATTAAGAAAAATCATTTCCTTGATTAAAAATGCCAACCACGTCTTAGTGTGTGCAGTAGGAAATACGATTCCAGTTGCATTGGATTGTATGTTTAAATTTAATGAGATTGGCATTTCAACATTTACATCAACCATTTGGGAAAATCAGGCATCTTATGCGCTTGGATTGGACTCAAATGATGTTGTGATTGCCATCTCAAATAGTGGAGAAAGTAAACAAGTCTATGCGATATGTCAGGAAATGAAAAAGCGTGGTGTTTGTACGATTGGCATCACAAATAATAATGATTCAGTTGTTGCCAAAGAATGTACATATCACATTCAATCTTCGACACGAGAAAAATTGTTTTTAAATGAATTCTGTTTTTCAAGAATCTCTGCAGCTACCATTATCGAAATTTTATATTTATTCTTAACGAATAATCAAAAGGATAGCTATGAGAAAATAAGTCAATGTGAAGAACTATATGCTTCTTTGAAGGTATAGTTCTTTTTATATGAATAATAATTACACAAAAAAGACGTTGACGAAATAAAATTCCATGATACACTTGAGATGGAGGATGATTATGAAAAAGACATGTGCAAAATACGCTTCAAAATTGATTCATGATGGAATGGTTGTAGGCCTAGGAGGAGGAAGTACCATTCAATATTTGATTGATTATGTAAAGGATAAAGATATTCAGGTGGTGACACCTTCTGTAAAGACAGCTTTAAAAGCTCAAAAGGAAGGGTTACCTATATTGAATACGCAATTTGTAGATCATATAGACATTGCCTTTGATGGATGTGATGAAGTAGATTCAAATCTAAATGCTTTAAAAAGCGGTGGAGGCATTCATACACAGGAAAAGATTATTGCATCTATGGCAGATGAATATATTGTATTGGTTGATGAAACTAAATTTCACAAGACCTTGGCCTTTAAAGCACCTGTTGTAGTCGAAGTATTACCACGTGCTTATAGTATTGTGAAGAAGAAATTAGAACAGTTGAATGGAAATGTCGTTGAACGAACAAGTAATAATAAAGATGGCATTATGATCAGTGATGAAGGCAATCTTTTATTGGATGTTTATTTTAACGAGGTACAAGACATTGGTTTGTTGAATCAAACACTGTTAATGATGCCAGGTGTTGTAGATACAAGTCTATTTGTCGATACGATTACAGGTATTATTATGGTAAATGAGAAGGGTGTTTTCAAGAAAGAAGTCAAAGGTGAATTTCATGCATTATAATTGGGGAATTGTTGGATCTGGATGGATTGCACATGATATGGCAAATGCCTTGATTCAAGAAGGTGTTGGAATTTATGGTGTAGCTTCTGGGCATTTGAGTTCAGCTAAAAAGTTTTCTGAAGAATTTTCAATTGAACATGTATATGAGAATTATCAGGCTATGTTTGAAGATGAAAATATTGATATTGTTTATATTGCCACACCACATAATTCTCACTATGAAATTATGAAGGATGCCTTGCTTCATAATAAACATGTTTTTTGTGAGAAAGCCATTACTTTAAATTCTGTGGAATTAAATGAATGTGTAGAGATTGCCAAAGAAAGACATTTAGTAATCAGTGATGGTGTTACACTTTTCCATATGCCTTTATTTAAAGCAATTCAAAAGAGAGTCTTATCGAATGAATTTGGCCCAGTCAAAATGATTCAAGTCAATTTTGGAAGCTTTAAAGAATATGATGTCAATAACCGCTTTTTTAATCCGGATTTGGCTGGTGGTGCACTACTTGATATTGGTGTATATGCCGTTAGCTTTGCGCGTTGGTTTATGTCAAGTAAACCTACCACAGTATTAACAACCATGACCCCTTTTGAAACGGGTGTAGACGAGACAAGTGGTATTTTACTTCAAAATAAAGATATGGAGATAGCAACAATTTCACTCACTATGCGTGCCAAACAACCAAAAATAGGCTTGATTGCATGTGAAAATGCCTATATTGAAATCTATAATTTTCCACGTGGTGATAAGGCAGTCATCACATATACAAGTGATGGTCATACAGAAGAGGTTTGTTGTGGCGGAAGTCGTTTGGCATTGAATTATGAAATTCATGACATGGAAGAATATGTATCTTGTTTAAATGATCAAACAAATTTACGATATATTAGAGATGTGATGGACGTCTTAACTCAAGTTCAGAAAGCGTGGGGGAAATATGAATAAAAAATACTTTTTCTTTGACATTGATGGTACTTTAACAGATAAAGCGACCGGAAAAATTGTACCAAGTGCACAGCTAGCTTTGAATGAGCTTCAAAAGGCAGGTCATTTTGTAGCTATTGCGACGGGTCGTGCTCATTATAAAGCGCGTAACTTTATGGAGAGTGTGGGGCTTCATGATATGGTATGCTGCGGTGGTGGCGGTTTAGTCATTCATGATGAATTGATTCAAAACATACCTTTGGACTTAGAAAAATCAAAAGCAATTGCAAAACAAGCATTATCTTTAGGATATGGTGTTTTATTTGCGTTAGACGATTCAATCAAAGTATATACATTAGATCATACGTTCCAGAATGAAGTGGGGGATCGTAAAGAGCCTACGGAGTATGTGTATGATGAAAATTTGGATGTAGACAAGTTAGATGTGATTTATAAAATGTATATTTCCATCCCAAAAGAGAAGGAATTCGAACTCACTTTAAAGGATACATTAGGAAATATGCGTTTTGTACCCGATTATTTAATGTTTCAATATGATGCTAAACACCAAGGTATTTTGGATATGATGCAGCATGTACATGGTGATTTAAAAGATGTAGTTGTCTTTGGTGATGACACCAATGATATGGTTATGTTTGATCCACAATGGACAAGTGTTGCCATGGGAAATGCGTGTCAAGAATTGAAGGATATCGCAACTATTGTCACAGATGCCAATGTGGATGATGGTATTTATAATATTTGTAAGAAAATGAAATGGATTTAAGGCACTAAAAAGACACTTTTTTAATTTTTATTAGAAAAAGTGCATTTTTTTACGTATATGAGTATGTAGGAAATACCTGCTAGAATCGAGGTGCTTATGAGAAGCGCTAATTTATTAAACGACTTTGCCTTTAAATATGTTTTTGGCGAAGATTGTAAAGAGGCCAATGATGCCTTAAAATCATTACTTACGGTATTTTTGGAAAGAAAGGTGGTGAATGTACATGTAACGAATGTGGGGGTTGATCCAATACTTGAAGCTTTTGTAGAATTTGACGACAACACCAAGATGAAACTAGCTATTCTGATAGATCAAAATATAATCAAATTACATCGCTTATCTGAATATTATCTTATGAGGTTGTTTGGATCACAGGAAGAATATGATTTAAACCCATGTCAAGTCATTGCGTTCTATGATGGTAAGGAATCGGAATTTGAAATAGATCTTCAATTTAGAAATGATGATGGTATTTTGTTTTTTCCAGATGGCATGTTGAAAATATCTGTGTATTCAACAGAAAATTTAGATAAATCTTATGATCAGATGAATGATAAAGAAAAAATAGTATATTACTTTTTGAATTGTAGAGATAATGGTAAAACTAAGATGATAGAAAATGATGAAGTAATTCAAACGGTAGAAAAACGAGTAGAAACCATATCGAATGATTGTTGGACAAAATGGATTGAAGACTTTAGAATACAACAAGAAAATGAACTAAAACTTGAATTTGAAGAAGCTCATAAACGATTAAAGAAAGCGAATAAACGATTAGAGGAAGCGAATAAACGATTAGCGGAGGCTCAAAAACGATTAGAGGAAGCTAATAAAAAAGTACAAGAAGCAAATAAACGTGCAGATGAATCTGATAAGCTGGCTGATAAGATGAATCAAGAAATGACTTAGATGATCCGAACTATGCTTTCAAATGGTATGAGTGTATCTCAAATTGCGAAGTGTGTATCTAAAAGTGAAGATGAAATTATAAAATGGATATCGTAGCCACCTGTATGGTGGCTTTTTAAGTTTCCACTTTAAGTGGAAAAAGAAGATTTGAGAATTATGATGTGAACATTTAATATATAGTTAACAATTTGGTCGACAAAAATTGTATACGAGGAGAGCGAAAATGGAAAAAATTCAAAATGTTCTTATGAAGTATTTGATGCCAATTGCGAACAAGCTTGAACAACAAAAACATATTCAAGCTATCAAAGATGGAATCGTTGCTTCAATACCTATTATTATCGTTGGTTCATTCTGTACTATTTTCTTAGGTATTGCCAACCTTTTAGGAAGTGGACCTGTTTATGATTTTTTAAATGCAAATATGGGTGTCTTGACATATGCATCAGCATTCACAAACGATATGCTTGCGGTATATGCAACATACTTTATTGCGAAAACTTTATCTGAAAAATATGATTTAAAAGGAAGTCAACCTGCTGTCACAGCTTTAGTTGTTTTCTTCATTCTTTGTGCTGTAGTCAAAGATGGTCAACTAAATACATCTTATTTAGGATCAACTGGATTATTTACAGGTATTGTTGCAGCCCTATTTACAGTTGAAATTTATCACATTTGTTACGAACGCAAATGGTATATTAAAATGCCAGAAAGTGTACCACCAATGGTACAAGATAGCTTTGCAGCCTTAGTACCGTTAGTATTGAATACAATCATCGCCGTTGCGATCGCAAATCTTTCGTTAACGTTTGGTAAGGTAGCCTTCCCACAATTGATCATGAATGTATTAGCACCAGCTGTAACAGGCATGGATACACTACCAGCTTTATTGATTGTGATGTTCTTAACTCAGCTATTATGGTTCTTTGGATTACATGGACCAAGTATTACTTCTGCTGTATGGGCAACTTTTGCGATTGCGTATGCCGCTGAAAATATTGCAGCATATACAGCAGGACAACCTGTTCAACATATTTTCACGTTTGGATTATTCTATGGTATATTATGTGTATCAGGATCTGGTTTAACATTAGGATTAAATATTTTAATGATGAGATCAAAGGCAAAATCATTGAATTCAGTAGGTAAAGTATCTATTATTCCAAGCTTGTTTGGAATCAATGAACCATTAATTTTTGGTACACCAATTATCTTGAATCCATTTATGTTTATTCCATTTGTGTTCGGACCATTGATCTGTACAACAATTGTATATTTAACAATGAATTTAGGCTTAGTCGGTAAACCAATTGCCAATCCTCCAGGATTCTTGCCTCCAGGAGTAAGTGCATTCTTAATGACATTAGATTGGAAGTCTGTAGTCCTAGTATTTGTATTGTTGATTCTACAAACTGTGTTCTATTATCCATTCTTTAAGATGATGGAAAAAGAAGAGCTACAAAAAGAACAAGCTTTAGAAAAATAGGAAGAGAAACATGTTAACAGCTAGACAATTAAAAATTATTAAATTGATTATGAATAATCCGGGGATTCATGGAAAAGAAATATCAGAAAATCTAAATGTGTCAACACGAACTATACGTAATGAAATCACATTTATGAATGATGTGACAAACTGTATATTAATACGTTCGAGTACCAAACAAGGATATATGATCAATGATGAGCACCTAGATATTATTCGTAACATAGTCAATCAGGATAATGAAAATGTAGATCTAGCTGTCTATCGTATTTACAAAATTATAGGTAAAATACTATTCTTTGAGGATTGCAGTATATATGATTTATCTGAATTATTAGGTTTATCCGATTCTGTAATCCGCAAAGAAATCAATAAAGTGATTCAGTTTTTGTTGAAAAACTACAATGTGGAATTATTCAAGCTAAAAAAAGATGAGTGTGTCATTTTATTAGAAGAAAGTGAAATTCGTGAGCTTCTTTTTAAAATCGTAAAAGACATGGCACTCGAAAATCCAGATGCATTAATGGATATTCTTTATATGCTTCTAAGTGATTCGTGGGTTATGAAATATTATAAATCCACAAAGGAAGATGTAATCAAAATCATGAATGGAGAACAAGTCTATTTATCAGAAACGGACTTATCCATTTTTGCAGCATGCATCTTGATATGTCGAGTACGAAATCTAAATGGATACAATCTCGAAGATAATCAAATAAGTTCTCCCGACGATCTTTATACTCGTGTCATTACTAAATTATGTATGCAGTCGTCTTATTTAGAACAGGCAGATATTCCGATTCTATATAATCTTTTACATACATTTAAAATAAAATCAACAGATGAAGTACCAAAAATCACAGATTTTACAATGCTTGTATTTG
>NZ_QRVI01000046.1 GCF_003458715.1 Eubacterium sp. AF22-8LB | reverse complement strand
AAAAGCCGTACATAAACGACATTTGGCTATTTTGGCTATGAGCAAGTGTTAAACTCCCGATGTTGTCATGGTTTTATTGTCACTAGTAGAAATACTAAGAATTACATTCATTATCATATAAAAATGTAAAAGACACTAGCTCACCACCCCAATGGATTAAACTGGTGTCGATACATTAGTAATTCAGAGGACCGCTATATCCAGTAGTCTTTCTGTATCTGTATTATACCGATAAAGGAATGTTTATGGAAATATGAAAGCCTTATTTTCAGACAAATACAAGCAGTTAGTAAATGATGTAAATTGATTGCATAGTTATATTATGATATAATTTACATATATTATGGAGGCAATATTATGTATCATATACGAGAATCTATCAGGCCATCTGCTGATTTAAGAAACCACTATAATGAAATTTCAAAACAATGTCGGGAAGAGAATGAAGCTGTAATTATTACAGTAAATGGGCGTGGTGATACGGTTTCTTTATCTTATGATGAATACAAAAGTATGAAGTCAAGAATTGAATTGTTGGAATTGCTTGCAGAAGCTGATGAAGATGTTGCGAACGGAAGAGTATCACCTATTCAAGACACTTTTAATGATTTAAGAGTTATGCTAAAAGGAAAATAAAATGAAATATACTATTGTGCGTACTGATACTGCAGATATTGGTATTCGAAAAATTGTAATGTATATCGCAAGAAATTTCGGTGAAGATACTGCTTTAAAAAAGCTGAATGATTTAGAAAAGAATATTTATCTGTTGGAAGATAATCCATATTTAGGAACCATACCTAGATATCCGGTTTTAAAACGACAAGGTTATAAGGTGTTGATACTAGAAAAAGACTTGATATTTTACAAAATCAACGAAGATAAAAAACAAATTATTATTTATGCGGTCGTAGATCAACGTCAGGACTATCTGAATATTATTCAAGGATTGTAAATTGTTTATTAAAAAATCAAAAATTTATAGAATAATATTTATAGACCTCACCACGCCTCTGATTTATCATGCGCAACCCGGTGGGGCTTTTTCTTATCAGAAAGTAGTGATAATTGGTATAATACATTAGAAAATAACAAAGGGTGTTTCTAGTTAATGTGGTTAGAAACATTTTTTCTAATATGTAGAACTATTATGTATTGATTTCAGTTAAAAATACGGTCGAAAAGAAAAAATATGATTGAAATCACGCATAAAAACAGTCATAAAAAAATACGATGGATTTTATGACTGATTATACATATAATATAATTAAAAAAAGAGTGGAAAGGAGTCTATATGCGAGAAACAAGAATACTAGAATTTAAAGAAAAAATTACGAACACTTTTCTAAAAACAGTGAGTGCCTTTTCGAATTATGATGGTGGAGAGATTCTCTTTGGAGTGGATGATGATGGAAATATAAAAGGTTTGTCAGATGTTAAACAAGCTTGTTTAGATATTGAAAATAAAATCAATGATAGTATTTCGCCTCAGCCAAACTATACTTTAGAAATCCAAAATAATGAGCAAACGATAAAATTAAGTGTAAAGAGTGGTCTTCAGAAGCCGTATTTGTATAAATCAAAAGCGTATAAGCGAAACGATACTTCAACTATAGAAGTAGATACATTAGAGTTTTCAAGACTTGTCTTAGAAGGAAAAAATATTCGGTTTGAAGAATTGCCTTGTAAAGATCAAAAGTTGTCTTTTGAAATTTTGCAAAGTAAGCTTAAAGAAAAAATTCAGATTGAAACTTTTAATAGAGATACTTTAAAAACATTGAACCTATATGATGATGTGAATGGTTTTAATAATGCAGCTGGTCTTTTAGCGGATAAAAATCATTTTCCTGGTTTTGATATGGTAAAATTTGGAGAAAATATCAGCGTTATACAAAAGAGAATTACTTTTGAAAATACATCTGTTTTAGATATATACGAAAAAGCTCTTAGTGTATTTAGAGATTATTATCAATATGAAGTGATTCAAGGAGCGGATAGGAAAATGGTGGAAAAGATTCCTGAAGCGGCATTTAGAGAAGCCATTGCGAATGCTTTGATCCATAGAGTATGGGATGTGGATTCACAAATTAGAGTATCTATGTTTGATGATAAAATAGAAGTTGTATCTCCAGGTGGATTACCATCGGGAATAACGGAGGATGAATATTTATCAGGCAAACTTTCGGTTTTAAGAAATAGAAATCTTGCGAATGTCTTTTATAGATTGGGGTTTGTTGAAATATTTGGAACAGGTATTACAAGAATTAAACAAGTTTATTCTGAAGCATTGATAAAACCAAGTTTTGAAGTATCAGAGAATGCGATTCAAATTGTACTTCCTGTGTATGAAGAGAGTACAAATTTAACGGAAGATGAAAAAGTAGTGTATAAACTTTTGAGTAGAAATATGTTGAAATCAATGAGTGAAATTGCACCATATATATCCTTTGGTAAATCCAAAACAACAAAGTTATTGAAAGATATGGAACAAAAAGGTGTAATCGCAATTGAAGGTAAAGGTAAAGGAACGAAATATAGAATTAAATAAAATGAAAACATTTGACGATATGCTTGCTAAACAGTTGCAGAACGATGAGTTCAAGAAAGAATATGAAGCCATTCAACCAGAAATGAATGAAATTAGAGCTAGTGTAGATGCTAGAACTTCACAAGAATAATAAATATGGCTTTAGGCTAACTGTTTTTTAAAATAAGTTGAGATGGTACTAATATTGTGTAAGAGGATGATTTTTTGTTCTTTTAGAATACTAAATCGTATCTAATTCAACGAAAATAACACGTTTTAGATCAAATAGGAACTATTGAATATAATTCACAATGTTTTCACATTGAAGTTTTATAATTAGAAGTGCTACTGGATGTAGTAATGGTGAATCCTCTGAATTAAAATGATATCTGCTTGAGTTCTCGGCAGATCCTTCAATTTTTTTGTAAGAGGAGAAGATGTCTATGTATATCTATATATTGATGTTGCTCTTGAGTAATGGACTAGTAAAAAATACTAAGAATCACAGTAATTATCAAGGAGTAATTGAAAATGATACAAATTCGACCTGTTTCAGATCTTAGAAATAAGTTTCCGGAAATTGAAGCTATTGTAAAAGAAGGTCAGCCAGTATATCTGACTAAAAATGGTTATGGAGCTATGGTTGTTTTAAGTTTAGAAGAATATGCAAGCTTGATTGACAACGTTGAAATAAAGTTAGATGAAGCGGATAGATAAGCAAATATGACAGAAGAACGTCTTTCTCATGAAGATGTGTTTGGTAATATAAGGAAAATCGTAAATGGAAAGTAAATCCTTCAAATTAAGGTACTTACCTATTTTCGAACAAGACTTGATGAGTGCGGTAAATTACATAAAAAATGTTTTAAAAATGAAGATGCAGCTATTCGTTTAGTTGACGATATAGAAGATGCTATATTGGAAAGACTCAAAAATCCTACATTATTCGAAATATACCCATCCATAAAGAAACGTGATTACCCGTATTATTGAATTTATATACGTAATTATGTCGTATATTATGTAGTAATTGATGATGTGATGGAAATACGAAGATTGATGTATGGTGCAAGAAATACAGATAAATATTTGTAAGTAAAGGAGTTTTGACTATGAAGAAAGTGCTTTTTATTTGCCACGTCACTCTTTGAAAGCTTCTTCATAAAGTCAGTAAAATCAAGGCTTGGAAGGCATTGGCGGTTAGAAAATAACTCGAAAATAATCCGCGGGATTTTTGTGCAGATATTATATGTAAATATAGATGATGTTTGGAACGCAACATGATAGAATGGTTACAAGAAAAATTTGTAGGAATATAAAGATATGGAATTAAGATTATTACGTTATTTTTTGACAGTAGCAAAAGAACAGAGCTTTACAAAAGCAGCAGAACAATTGCATATTACCCAGCCAACGCTTTCCAGACAAATGGCGTCATTTGAAGAGAACCTGGGAATAACATTATTTATTCGAAGCGGGAAGAAAATTACACTTACTGATGAGGGGATTCTATTAAAAAGGCGTGCCCTGGAGATTCTTAATCTTGAGGAAAGGACGCTTAAGGAACTGAACAGGAAAGAAGATGTTGTGGAGGGTACCATAACCATTGGCTGTGGTGAATTTGCGGCAGTAGAAACATTGGCGAAAATATGCAAAACATATAAAGAAAAATACCCATTGGTTCAGATTGTACTTCATACTGCAACAGCAGATACGGTGTATGAAATGATGAATAAAGGTCTTGTAGATATTGCGTTATTCATGGAACCGGTGGACACTGAAGGGCTGGATTATATTCGGATTTTGGATTGTGACCACTGGTGTGTTGGAATGCGCCCAGATGATCCGCTGGCAGAAAAAGAGTTTATAAAAAAAGAAGATCTCATAGGAAAACCATTGATTCTGCCAGAAAGAACGAATGTTCAAAGCGAACTTGCCAATTGGTTTGGGAAAGACTTTTCGAAACTGCAGATTGCTTTTACAAGTAATCTTGGAACGAATGCCGGAGTTATGGCGGCAAATGGACTGGGGTATCCGGTATCGATCGAAGGTGCTGCAAAGTATTGGCGGGAGGATATTCTTGTACAGCGAAGAATTTATCCTGAAATCACGACAAGCACTGTGATTGCCTGGAGACGGAACATCCCATATTCGCTGGCAGTCCGTAGAATGATAGAAGAAATATATGCTTTTCGGGCATAAAACAAAATTCAATATAAGCATTAGACATAATGAAGTGATAGAACTTAAAATAGATGTGTAAGATGAATGTAAATCTTATACATCTATTTTTTCTGTGAAAAATACGCAAGGAAAGAGGTTTTGTATTATGTGTAAAAAATTAGTTGCATTTTTTAGTGCAAGTGGAACAACAAAAAAAGTAGCAGAGATGATTGCAGAGGAAGTAAAAGCGGATTTGTTTGAGATTGAGCCGAAAGTTCCATATACAAAGTCTGATCTTGACTGGATGGATAAAAAATCCAGAAGCAGTGTGGAAATGAGTGATAAGAAATACAGACCGGAGATTATGAAAAAAGAAATGGATATGAGTTCTTATGATGAGATCCTTCTTGGATTTCCAATCTGGTGGTATGTGGCTCCGACAATCATCAATACATTTTTGGAAACTTATGATTTTGGCGGTAAAAAAATCGTGCTTTTTGCAACATCCGGTGGAAGCGGATTTGGGAACACTGTGAAAGAATTGCAGCCATCTGCACCAGACGCAGTTATTACAGAAGGCAGATTGCTAAATCGTGGAACAAAACAGGAAATTAATGAGTGGATAAATTCTTTGTAAATAATAGTGTTATGGAGCTAACTATATAAAATTCAAGTATTTTTTATGAAAAAGTTTGAAAATATAAAATAACTAGATTTTTTAGTTAGTTTTATATTGATTTTTGAAAATGTGAATATTGGATTAATTTTAGGCATGACGAAAAGAACTTTTAAAATTCGATTTTTTAAAAGTTCAAATGCTTTAGATGCATTTGTCTTATCTTAATAATGCAGGATCAAATGATTTTCCTGTTTCTAGTAAATGATAAATGATTCTAAGCAGCTTCCTAATGCAGTGACCTTGAGCACAACGGTGTCCTTTACCTTGAGAAATCTTTAGTCGATAGTATTTCTTAAATACAGGATTATTGTTAATTACAGTCAGTATGATTTGATACAAAGTCTTTCTAAGATACTTAGATCCCTTCTTGGTTATGCCAGTGTGCTGGGCGTTGTATTGACTCGATTCATAGTGGTAAGGTGCAACTCCTGCAAATTTAATGATCTGAGAAGGCTTGGAATAATTGCCAATATCTCCTAATTCGGCTAAAATAGAAGTACCAGAGAAATGAGAAATCCCTGGAATGCTTAGGATAGGAGAGTTGTTTGTGATTGAGAACTCTTCTATTTTTTTATCTATTTCAGCGATTTGCTCTTTAATAAGCATGATTTGGCTTACCAAGTGTTTGATCTGTATAGTTTCAACTTCGGAAGAGATTCCAATAGAATTCTTAGCGCATTCTTTTAACTTTTCAGGAGTCAATGAAATACGATTGCCCTTACCTTTGATTTCAAAACATTTACGGATTGTACGAATGTCTGTAGAAGCAATAGCTTCAGCGCTGCCAAACGTTTTAAGAAGATTCATGTAAACAACGCCATATTTCGAGCTGAACAAAGTGTTGAATTCAGGGAAAACAAGATCAATCGATTTCTGTAGTCGATTACAGTAAACATTGAGCTCTTCTTTTAAATTGTGGTGATGACGAGTCAGTTGTCTTTGTTCGTACAAATCAAAACGGTCAACTTTAGTAATACGATACTGTTTCTTGCGCTCAGGAGTATCTAGAACATCACAAATGGTGATTGTATCCAGCTTGTCATTCTTAGTAATGCAACCTTCCATCTTGCGTGTAAGATCTGTAGTTTTAGGGTTGATTAAGGCAACAGTATATCCGTTGCTAAGAAGAAACTTAAGAAGAGCAACATGGTAATGCCCTGTGTCTTCCATACCTAACAGAATTGATTTTTTAGAATATGGTTTAAGAGAGTTGATCAGAAAGTCAAATCCTTCTTTGTTGTTAGAAAAAGAAGAAGGTGTAACATTGAATTCACCGGTTTCCTTGTCCATAACACAGAAGTGATGACTGTTCTTTCCAACATCGATACCAACTAATTTCATAAATAAACATCCTTTCTTGATTAAAATTTGTGAAAATGGTTATCCACAACACTTAGACCACAAAACCTGGTTCAAAATACGAATTCAAAGACTCATCTAACTAATCACTGTTTTGGAATAAGGTGTGGTAAGAACCTCCATAAAGTAGTCAAGCTACAGGGTATAAATATACAAATCCACGTTCACATATTCAATTTTACAAATTAACAAAACCGTCTTCAACCACGGTTATTAAAGGTTGAAAGAAAGGAGAAGTATATTGTAGATGACCGGTTAGATGGGTCA
>NZ_QRVI01000045.1:1063-7052 GCF_003458715.1 Eubacterium sp. AF22-8LB | reverse complement strand
GTACCACTGGTGTAAATTTTCTCTTTTTGACTAGTCCTATTTATATGCTAACATCACATTTCAAGAATTATTTAAGTGGTTTACAAATTATAAGAAAAATAACTGAGAGATAGAAAAAGGGATATATTTTTAATGATTGAATTGTATAAATTAGAAAATGAAATAGATTAGAAGGGTTGTTGGCAGATATGAAAAAATGTTTAAATTGTGGTGAGGTTTATGAAGATAAATTTGGCTTTTGTCAGAAATGTGGTTCGAAACTTGAACTAATTGAGGAAGATGAAACAAAAGATGATGTTGTTGAGTCTGTTGAAGAAGAAAATGTAGAACAAACGAAAGAAGATGTTGCTGAAACTGTTGAAGAAAAAAAGGCGGAGCAACCAAAAGGTGTAGCTTTACCAAAAATTCCAGTTGTTGAATCTAAACAAGATACTTCAAAAAAGGTTAATGATTTTGCAGAAAAGGTAAAAGCTTCAGTTGAAAAATCTTCATTAAACGGATTTGATCTAAAGAGATTATATTTATTGATTGCATCTATTGTTGGTGGTGTTATTGTTTTTTTTATTACAATCTCATTATTCTTTAAATATAAAAGTGTAACAAATAAACTTTATGATATGAGTGGATTTGAAGAATTGTGCAAGGCATTAGGTACAGTAAAAACGAGTGTTACGTTCTTCTATATTGTATTCTTATTGAATTTAGTTGTGATTGGTGGATATATTTATCGTTTGGTTAAATTGAAGGATAAGAGAAAGAGTTCTTTATTAGCCTTTGGAACAGTGGGTGTAAGTGAAGTAATCGCGTTAACTTTATTACCTACAGTTATTCGAGTTGGTCAAATTCTAAAAGCTGTTAACGCCGCAATAAACGGAAATTGGGATGCTGCAGAATCCGTAACTGGATCTGCTCTATCATTATATTCAAATACAACAAGCATTAAAGTATCTGTTGTGTTATTATTAATTGCTGAAATTGCTACAATTGCTGTTTCTGCTTATACGATCTATTTGGAACGTACGGATAAAGAATTGTCAGTAGAAGATTTACAAAAATCGGGTAAAAATATGATTGGTTCTTTAAAGGAATATGTGAAGACTGAAAAGGGAAAAAAGAATGCGATTATTGTTGCTGGAGTTTGTGGAGCTTTAGTTATTTGTCTTCTTGGGACTGGGATATATAATGTAGTTAAGAAAACACCAATAAATTTAATGACTGCTTGTAAAGTGGATTTTGAAGGTTATGATGGTGGTGGATATGTCAATAGTGATTATAATTATGGTTGTGAACCAGATTATGATAAGACAAACTCAGATATTAGTACTTTTATGGATACAGTCTCTTATTCAATCGATAAATCAAGTGGGTTATCGAATGGGGATAAGGTAACGATTACGGCAAAGTATTCTGAAGAAACTGCGAAGAGTTTAAAGTTAAAAGTAACAGAGTCTACAAAGACATTTAGAGTTAAAGGTTTAACTAAGGTATATAAGAATTGGTCCGATATTCCTAAGAAGACTAGAAAAGTAATTGAAGAAAAGACAAAAAATAAAATTGAAAAGAAGGCAAAGAAGTATTCAGCTCATTACTTTGATGAAGAGACAATTACAATTAATTCAATTAATAATGTAGCTACTTATTACGCATACGATAAGTCATATGGTGTTGGAAATGCAGTGCTTGTCTATAAAGTAGATCTTACAGATAAATATGATGATGGGACAGATAATGTAACATTGTATTATTATATGGATGTTAGTGTAGATGGTAACTTTAAAACAACAAATCCAAATTATTTTAATGGATACATTTATGATTATGAAAAAGATGAGGATGAGTCCGAAACAGATATTCTAGATGATATTATGAGTGATATGGATGTTACTGAGGATGATTTAGTTCATTACGCAGGTTAGTAGAAAGAGAGTTAGACGTATGAAAAAGTGTGAATATTGTGGTTTTGAAAATGAAGATGACGCAATGTTTTGCGGAGGTTGTGGTCATAAACTCAAAGAAAATTTCGAAGAGAGTAAAGAAGAATTTACACCTTTAATTCCTGTAGAGGTGGATGAAAAGGATGTTCTAAATGAGAAATTAGTAGAAGAGAATTCAAACTCTAATGAAGAAGAAACTGATTCTGATACTCCTGTAACAGATTCTGAAGAGGAAGAGGATTTAGGATTTGATGTGGATGAACCTGAAGATTTAGGTTTTGAAATGGAAAAAGAATTGGAAGAAATTGATGAGTTGGATTTTGGACCTGAAGAAGAATCTGTTAAAGAGGCAAAACGTCCAGCGATTCCTCCTGTTGTAAAACAAGAACAAAAGGTGGAAGAGGATTTAGGTTTTGATTTAGAGGAAGAACCAGCTGAAGAGATTGAATGTCAGACTCGTCCGCGAGTAAATAATAATGTTAATGTTGATAATACACCTAAACCAAATAAATCAAATAAAGGTATTATTATAGCTGCAGTTATTGCAGGTGTTGCGATTATAGGTGCTGCTGGTGGAGGCTTTATGGCTTATCAAAACTCTAAGCATCAGGCTGAGATTGCTGCTTTAAAAGCGGATCAACAAAAGAAGGATGAAGAAGCTCAAAAAGAGGCAGAAGAAGCTAAAAAAGAAATGGAAGCAGCAAAGAAAGAGGCTAAGGAAGCAAAAAAAGAGGCTGAAAAAGCACGAGAAGAATCGAAGGCAAGTAAATCAGAAAAGTCTCATAAATCAAGTTCTAGCAGCAATGATGATTTTGATTACGATGATTATCCAGATACAGGATCTTATGTAGCCAATTATAATATGAAGGAAAGAAGTGGTGCTTCTTTGTCTGCAAGTCAGGTTGGCAGCATTCAAAAGGGTCAAGTTTTAGAAATTGTAGATGTAATTGATAATGGCGACGGTTCGTATTGGGGAGAATTATCTAATGGTCATTATGTTTGTATAAAGGATAATTCATATATTTATTTATCATAAAACCATATTAGTAACTATTTGTATCCATTTGCGAACAGTTACTTTTTATTATTTAGGGAAGGAAAGCGTAAAATGAAAAGAAGTATTATATTTTTCTGTATTGCCGCCATTGTATATATGTGTGGGTTAAACTTAAGTGCCATCAACCGATATTTTAGTGAAGAAAAAAAGGAAATTCAAAAAATCGAGGAAAAAGAGAAGCAGGAAAAGAAAGAGGAAAATAAAGAGGAAAAGAAAAGCACAAAGAAGAAAGTGGAAGAAAAGAAGGTCGCAAAATCAACAGAGATAGAAGAAGAGAAGGAAGTTAAAGAAGAAAAGGAATCTTCAAAAGAAGTAAAAACTTCTGGCAAATATGTTGATCAAAGTGGAGATCCTTATACAAACACAGTAACTGTATCTAACTTAAATGATATTGACATTTTAGTAAATAAATATTCTGGATTGCCAAGTGACTATACGCCTAGTGATTTAGTTACTGTATCCAATAGCGGGGAGCATAATGCACAAATGCGTGCACCAGCTGCACAGGCCTTTGAACAAATGGTAGTTGCCGCTAGTCAGCAGGGATTTATCTTAAATGCATGTTCTGCTTTTAGATCGTACGACTATCAGTCTGGCCTTTACTATAATGGTGTAAATGGCTATGGTGTAGAATATGCCGACCGCTATTGGACAAGACCTGGCTTTAGTGAACACCAAACAGGATTAGCCGTGGATATTCGTATGGATAATGATACAAGTGATTTAGATGCAGTACGATACAACTCACATTATCCATGGTTATTAAAGCATATGCATGAATATGGATTTATTTTACGCTATCCAGATGATAAAGAAGATAAGACAAAGATTGCTCCAGAAAGCTGGCACTTAAGATATGTTGGCGTAGATTTAGCTACTTATTTATATGAAAACAATTTAAGTTTAGATGAATATTACGGAGCATAATAATGGATGTTAAATTAGTAGAACAGGCAAGAAATAAGGATGAAGAGGCATATGCCAAACTAATAGATCTTACAAGCAAGAAGCTTTACTATACAGCTTGTACGTATGTCAATGATAAGGATGAGGCAAAAAACATTGTACAAGATGTATATCGTAATTGTTTTGAGAAGATGTATCAGTTAAAGGATGATTCAAAATTTGAATCATGGATTATGGTTTCTGTAGCGAATAAATGTAGAGATTATTTAAGAAAGAATCATAAATATGATGAAGTAGTCGTCAGTGATTTGAATGAGGAAGAATTGGATTTTGAAGGTAATATTGAAGATGAGAGAATGGAATTTAAACCAGATGCCAACTTCAATTATCAAGAGCTAAAGGAAGGTTTACAAGGCGTATTGAATGAGCTTCCTGAAGTACAGAAGATGTCGATTATCTTAGTTCACTTAGATGGATTAAAGGTAAAAGAAGCGGCAGCCGCTTTACAAGTACCAGAAGGAACAGTAAAGAGTAGTATCAGTATAGGAAAGCAGAAAATCAAGAACAAGATCGAAGAGTTAAGGAAACAGAATAAGTCATTCTATGCAGTGGCACCAATGCCATTCTTAGTATGGATGTTGAAGGAAGAAATGGAAAAGACAAGTGTACCAGCATTTGTGGTACATGCATCAACGATTCAACCGCCAAAGATTCCAAAGAAAGAAGTTGCTGCAAAGAAGGCTGTTACAACTACCGCAACGACAGCTACAAAAGCAGGAGCTGGAAAGGTGATCGCAGGCGTCGTGGCTGCAGCAGTAGTAGGTACGGGAGCTGTATTTGGTGGATATACTGTTACTAAAAAGGTTGCAGATCATTCTACAAATCAATCAAGTTCAAAAACAACTGAAATCGCAAATATAGAAAACATGAACTATAAAATCTTAGATACAAAAGTACCGGATTTTGAAGAAACGCCAATTGATGTGGCGAATAAAGATGTTCGTGGTTATCTTGTAAAAAATAATGGATTATATGGTGTAATAGATACGAATGGTAAGTATCTAATGGACTCCAAATATGTAAAAGGTGTATTAACACCTTATGACAATGGAAATTGGGTGTGCTTGGCAACGGATGAACAAGCTATAGGAGGAGATTCGTTAAAAAGCTCTTCAGATGATACAGAAGAGATATGCGGTGTTAGCGGATTTGGTGGAGTAACAAATAAACGTTTAACATTCGATAGAGGAGAGTATAAACCTTACTCTTTAAAATTGGATGAAGGCCAAATGCAAGAAGTTAAGTCATATGATTGGAAACAAGATTTTAATAATTCAATGATTGTCTATGAAAATAACTCATCCTATTATTCGGATTACTATATAGTTTTATATGGTGAGAATAAAATAATTGGTCCTTATGATACGGATGAAATTGCCACATTTGCAAGAAGATCTCATGATGAAAGTAACAAGATTTGGTATTACGACTTATTTGGGGAAGTTTATGGCTTGATTTATGAAAAGGTAGATGATGGATATATCATTTGGAATGCGAAAGGAACTAAACATACTGATATTGTCTTCGACTCTGCACATCCTATTTCAGATAATGCTATGAAGGTTGAAAAGGATGGGAAGATGGGTATTGTTGATAAAGATTTAAATTTAGTATATATGGGAGACTTTGAAGATGTTAGTTTACCAATTGATGGTAAGGCTTATGTGAAAATCAAGGGTGAATGGAAACAGATTGAATTAGTAAAATAATAGCTATATTAGAGAATCAAATGAATGTTTTGATTCTCTTTTTTAATGGCGATTTTTCTAGGAACGATAACCAATTGTTCATTATAATATAATTAGAAATATGATAGAATGCTTATTGGAAAGGGGTTTCAAGAATGATTTATACATTAGAGGATGTTCTAGAAGATTTATGTAATGATTTTTGTGAAACTAACCAAGAACGATTGAAAGAAATCAAAGATGAAGTATTAGAGGAATATAAAAGGGTTTAATGGGGTTGATTGTATGGATGTTAAATTAGTAGAACAGGCAAGAAATAAGGATGAAGAGGCATATGCCAAACT
>NZ_QRVI01000045.1:0-1053 GCF_003458715.1 Eubacterium sp. AF22-8LB | reverse complement strand
AGAAATAAGGATGAAGAGGCATATGCCAAACTAATAGATCTTACAAGCAAGAAGCTTTACTATACAGCTTGTACGTATGTGAATGATAAGGATGAGGCAAAAAACATTGTACAAGGTGTTGATTGCCTAATTAATTGAGTATGAAAACTAATAATCTAATCAAATTAAATGAAAAAGTCATAGCACAAGTTTGAATAAAATCTATTCAAATTATGTGTTATGACTTTTATAATATTTTCTATAGAAAGTGAGAAAAAGAAAAGAGAGTAAAACCAACGCACGCCAATGAGTTCTTTTTACTCTCCGCTCTTACGAACAAGATTATGATAACTGTTTATAAGGCTAACGTCAACCAGGTAGATGCTGAATCATATAAAAAATTCATAGATTCTTTAAATCTGTATTCCTTAATATGTCCTAAATGTAAACATCATGATTTTCAAAAACATGGCTATTATACTCGTAAAGTTAAATACAAAAAACATTCAGTCACTTTGCGGATCCTTCGTGTTAAATGTATGAGTTGTAAATCCACTCATGCAGTGCTTTTGTATTTTATCGTCCCTTATTCTCAATATGCTTTGGAAGTTCATCTAAAAGCTCTTCAATCAGACTTTCTTAATAAATTCATTGACTGGATAGAATGGAATGAAGAAATTAATGAATATTCATATTATTATATTCGGTCCCAGTTTCAAAAGTACTGGAAAGAGCGACTGATATCTGAAAGTATGAGATTGAATCCTGATCTATTTAAGAGTTGTTTTAAAAGTTTTTCATTACAGTTTATGCAGATTAAATGCACTAGGAATATTTTTTTATCCCTTTCCACATAAGGTGTGAGGAATTATGCCGTTTCCTTGGATATTATGTCGCTGTAAGGAGGAAAATTTATAATGGATCATAAAACAGCACAGGAAATAGCTTTAAAAAGATATGGATTTATTGCACCACTTGTATCTGGAAATATAGATACGTACAAATCAAAAAGTGATTTCTTTCGAGATGCAGGTTCAAAGGCTGGAGTGCACCCTCATACAGTAAGAAGGTGGT
>NZ_QRVI01000044.1 GCF_003458715.1 Eubacterium sp. AF22-8LB | reverse complement strand
CTTGCAGACGGCTAGAAAGGAGTGAAATTTATGGCAACAGTTTATGGTAGAATAGCCAAAATTTCAAATGTAGTTGGTCGTTCCGATTATTTGAATGATGAGAAGCGACAAGAAAAAATCGTATTGCAAAAAATAGAAATGCAATACTCATGGCAGGAACATTCTTCTTTTGAAAAGGAACATCAAAAATCGAATGTTGCCAATAATGAGGCACTTGAAGTGCATATTGCTTTACCGAATGAACTTGCCGAAGATAAACGAAGATTAGAGCAAGTCTGTGATGACTTGGCTCATGAGATAGTTGGCGAAAATAAGGACTATGAATATGCAGTTCATTGGAATCACAATCGCACGAATCTTCATGTCCATATTCTTTTTAGTGAGCGTGAAAACCAAATAGATCTCGACCCTAAAGTCTATAAGAAAGACATTTGGCATGATAAAGATACGCATAAATTAGCGAAAGCAAATAGTGAAAATGCTGTATTGGTTCATAAAAAGGGCGAAGTCCAACGAGATAAAGAGGGTAACATCAAATACCAAACGGACATATTCAAAGTAAAGGATAAGAAATTTACTGAACGTTGGTGGTTACATTACAAAAACAAGATAGTCAAAGATACTTTAAATAAGTATGGGTACAAATTAGATTTACACGATGGTATAAAAAATAACCCCTATCTATCACAGAAGAAGTTATACAAAGGAGCAAGTAAAGATTATTTAGATAATGCAAAAGCGTGGAATACAGAAGTTAAACGATATAACGAAAATGTAAAACAACATATTGAATTAGAACCGATACAATTGAAAAATTACATTTCTATTAAACAAGAAGTCCTGGCAAATGTAAAAGAGGCAAATGCTGAAGAAAAGAAAATAACGCCAAAAGCAATTGAGTTAGTGCATGAAATGGCAGACTGGGTCATGGATACACTCCGAAATCTTAAAGTATATATCAAACGCAAAAGCAGAGAATATGAAGCTGCAAAGGCCTGGAATGGAATAAAAGATAAATTCAATGACATGTTTAAAGAAAATAAAAGACTTGATAATGAAATTAAAAGTCTAAGTAATCAGATTGAAGATCTAAATCATCTTGATCATGAATTTACAGAAGTGATAGACAGCAAGTTAAGTCTGATACATGACATAGAAGAACAAGATATACGCCAAAAAGAGATGTTAAGTCAGCTAAAGGTATTAGAACCGGAAGCATATAAAGACCTCACACAGGAGGAATATCGAAAGGAGATCAAAGGATTGAGTTTTGAAGAACGTATAGATAAAGCTACATCTCTGATTGAAGAACATCAAAGAATGATAGAAAGGAGCAGAGGATATGAGATCGATATCTAAAAAAAGCAATCTGGATAGGTTGAAGCAGCAGGTACAACAAACAAGCAATCAGCAGTACCAGATACAGACGCAGAAGGATGAATTAGAACAAACAGTTGCTTGTAAAAAACAAGAATTAGATTCTAATCAAGATGCAATGAGACAACTGATTCGTTCTGTATTCGCACAAAATGAAGTGGCTGCAGCAAAAGAGAAGGAACAATTGAATGACAGATTAGATAGGTTTGCCCATAACCAGCAGGTAATGAATCAGCAAATCATTGAATTAAACGACAATATCACGGATACAACCTCATTAAATGCGCTGTACGAGGCAAAAAGAAAAGAACTTGATTTAAACTACAGAAACCAGGAAACTGTTCTTAAGGAACAAATCAAACGGCTTTCAGAGCGCATAGAATATCAAGAAAACAAATTAAGCACCATAAATAGATCGATTGAATCCAAAAAGGAAGAGTTTGATAGAATCAGTGAAGATTTGAAAAAGAAAGAATTCTGGATCAACTTTAAAAATGTATGGATCAATAAGTGGATAGCATTTGCTTCAGCTGGATTTTTGCTTGTATTTATTGGAGGCTTTTTAGGCTGGCCAACATATAAAGTGATGAACAGTGTTTTTAAAATTATTAGGAGTGTTTTTTAATTATGATATAATCTTTCTGTTGTCTGGGCTCACCAACGCGAAGGAGGTGAGAACGTGGTGCAACAATTTTGTGATTTTTTAGTTTCTGTTATAGCAGGTGTGGCCGCCAACTACATCTACAAATAGCTCAACAGAAATGACCGGACAACAGAGCATAAAAGAGTGGACTGACTACCCACTCTCTTTTTTTGTAAAAAAAGGAAAACTGAGTGACTAGGTCAGTTTTCCTTAACGTGGCACAATTTTGTGATTTTTGCCTACCTGAATTATATCATGAACTTTTAAAAAGTAAAAGTCAGAGACTTAGCAGAAGCTAAGTCTCTGACTTTTTTTCAATGTCCAATTGTAAATTTACTCTAGCAAAATATTGCTAGAGTAAACTCAAGAAAACAGGTTGTATATGGACGTTATATTGTCAATAGTTTTTGACCCTATTTTACTGTGAACCCCTATAAGCTAAAGACTTATGAGTTTTCTGCTTGGATTAATATAAAATTAAGATTTTTTTTTTGCTAAAATATATAAACTTAATAAAATTAATAAACCTATAATAACCTGGAGAAAACGATTAGCGGAAAATAAAGTAATATCAAAAATATAAAGTATTGATATGATACTTAGAAAGATAATTGCAAAATTTTTTTTCATAATGTTTAATAAACTCTATATTCCCAATACCCTGAGTTGCATGGTAACGAATTGCTAGGTTCACACCCTGGAATCCTTCCTGGATGGTAGAGTCCATCAACAGAATATTCTGTTTTTGTTGGTTTAGGGATATATCTCAAAACAGTTCTACAAATATCATGCCCAGTTACATAATCATATGAAGAACAAGCAGAAATGACTCCTGCTACAAATTTTAGTATAGCCTTACCAATTGCAATCCAATTCATTCTCATATCTTCATTTTCAGGCTTTGGTCCGAATGGAGAATACACTGTTATTGTTCCGTCCTCATGATAAATAACTTGTGTGTTATCTTCAAAATGTTGAACTGTTTCTCCATTTTCATTAACATATTCTTTATTTAGCATTGGTTCTTCCGATGTTAAAACTTCACATGCATTATTTGAATTTTCTCCATTTTCTTCCATTTTTGCAAGAACGTTATAATTACCAGCCAATACAATGAATAAAGATAAAGATAAAATAGTCAGTAGTTTCTTTTTTAAAGATTGCATACATAATACGTGAATGAATACTAATTCATTCTACTCCTTTAAAAAAAATTATAGCAAAATGAAAGCGCTAACACAATGATTTATGATAATTTTATATGAGAAAGAGCGGAAACTCAACACTAAGGTAATTGCTTTAAGGGTTCTGTTGTCAGGCTGTCGACGGCTAGTAAGGAGTAAGTATGTCTGGCACTATAAAGCAAATACATTGCACTTGTTTGCTAGAGTAAAATAATTTTTTGGTGAAATAGGGTCAAAAAACTATTGATAATATAACGTGTCCTAGAGGGCTTTCAGATATCAGATTATGCTATAATTTTTATTGGAGGTATTTGTATGTTTTTAGATACGTCCATGTACTTGTGCTGCCAAATTTACCTATATGAATTTAGATACAATCATTCAACTTTTGTTGATTTACTTGATTGTTGTAGAGATAAAGAAAAAGGACTAGTTACATAGTCCTCGGTAGCACAGTACAAAATAAAAAGAGAGGACTGCAATCCTCTCTTTTCTTTTAGTGTTGCCACCAAATTTACCTACTTGAATTATATCATGAACTTTTCAAAAGTAAACATCCGAGACTTAGCATGCGCTAAGTACGAGGACACGTACTTATTGACTACCTTTAAATTGTATCATGTATTTTAGAGCATTAATAGACTATGTTTTTAAATTTATACTTGTTAAAATTTCTATATAAAGATACATAAAGAATGAAAAAGGAGCTTTGATACCAATGGACATTTTAGTGATTTTTACTTAAAAAAGAAAATTATATAAGGAGGTAATTCTATGAAAATAAAATCTAATATTAAGTTATTTTTCTGTGGACTATTATCATTTATTTTATTGCTTAGTGGAATGAATCTAAATATATATGCACAAGAAAACACTCTTTCTTCAAATACAACCGATATTACAATGGAAGAAGGATATTCTGTTTTAGCTAGTCAAAGAAACACACCTTATTATGTAGATCAAAATGGTAAAATTTTAGACACTGCACCTATGGGTGAGCCTTATGTTGAAGTTCTATATGACTCTAGATGGGACACTAAAACAAATAGTGAACTTACTACACGTGCTGGTACTACTGCATATCAATACATTAATATTAACGGGATTGTATTGAAGGGATCTTCTGGTGGGCACTATTCTGTAAGCTGGTATAACACAACCATAAATGTAGGCATGTATGTATATTTCAATACATCAACTTTGAATATTACAAGTGTTAAGGATGCTACTGTATTATATACAAATTGTCCATTAATTTCTTCACATAGCAATGCATGGGTATCAGCAAGTGCATCAGGTGGTCGTGCTCATGCAAAGGGATATATTACTTACTATGAACCATACCGTGAAACATTAACTGGATCAGGTTCTTGGGGGTTTAAATGATTTATAAATTTGATTGTGTCGAAATAAACGATGATTTAGATTTATTTCAAATAAAACAAGGGACTTTAGGAACTTTTAAAATCAATGATATAAAGAACATAAAAATTGCTTATGAACAAGCTGATTTTAAAGGTAAAACTAAACCATTTCTTCATCAATATATAGGTGGAGCATCATTTTTCACGGCTATGGAACCGAAAATATATGTAGGTATTAAAATAATCACAAAAACAGATGAAATATTAGCAATATATATATCAAACACACCTGTTTTATTTAATTCTAGTTTATATTTAAACGATGAAAAAATTGCAAAAAAAGTTCTAAAAAAATTTAATACAATAATCGAGCAAAAAAAAGTAGTTTAATTTCAACTACTTTTTTTACTTTACCAATTTCTTTTCTTTCAAGTCTTTTAAGATAAGACTTGTAATATAGGATGTAACGTTACGTGCTTCAGATTCAGCAGCATCCTTCACTTTTTCTTCCAACTCTTTTGGAAGATGTAAACTGAAACAGTATTTAGATTTATAGTATTTCTTAGTCTGTGTTTTAGTTTCTTCTGGTCTATCAATTCTAATATCTGTCATGTTCGTTCTCCTATCCAATAGTTATGTTCCAGTCTTGATCAACACGTAATACAGTCATATCTAAATAGTTTTTTAACTGTTCTTTTTTGATTTCTTCGTAAGGAAGTCCAGAAATATTAGATATATCTGTTTTAAAAAATACATGATAGTTGCAATCTGCAACTAATAATAAGTCTTTAAGTTTCATGAACAACACCTCTTTATACATATAATATAATTAAAATATAATTATAATTCAATTATAAATATTATATATTTCTCTGTGCGCAGCTAGAGTAAAATTATGATTGGACACCGACAAAAATCGGTGTTATATTTTTAGTGAAAAAGGTAAAAAAAATTCATTGATAATATAACGTGACCTAGAGGGGGGGGCTCTTGGCCTTTGATTCTTTTTTGTTCTTTTATGTTTGTTTTAGAGAGGTGTTTAGAACTATGTTAAGTGATGTTATTAAGAGGTATGGTGGAGAGAAGATGGATCCACTGGATGTATATAAAGATATTTTTAGAATTGGAGAAGGATTCATTCAGAAGGAGTATGAAGATAGTGGAAGTTTCAAAGCAAATCCAATTGCCTATTATAAGAATGAGAATGAAGATCATGGCCATTTCAGAATTATGTTTGAAGATAAGTTTGAAGAAATCTATCGAAATGAGCTTGTGAATGCAGATTTTTGTGTAATGAATGGTTTAACTTATTTTGGGGCAAAATATACATCGGATAGAGCTTCTAAAATGTGTGCAATGATATTTGATATTGATGGTGTTACAGATAAGAGTTTGAATAATTTCTTTTATGCTGCATTTAATAAGGAATTTGATTATTATCCATTACCCAATTACGTGGCATTAAGTGGTCATGGGATACATTTATATTATGTTTTTGAAGAACCAGTACCATTGTTCCCTAATTTGAAGCTTCAATTAAAAGAATTCAAATACTCTTTAACCGAAAAAATGTGGAACAAAAACACTTCTGTTGATGAAAAAGTACAAAAACAAGGAATCAATCAGCCTTTTAGAATATTGGGTGGCAAATGTAAAAAGAATGCTCCACTGGATAGAGTTGAAGTGTATAGAATAAACCAGCATCCAGTTAATATAGAGTATTTGAATCGTTTTGTTCCAACTAAAATTGAGATTGATGAAAAAAAATTATTCAAGGAAAGTAAATTAACACTGGATCAGGCAAAAGAAAAGTATCCGGAATGGTACGAAAATAAGGTTGTAAAGGGTATAAGAAGCTATTGGACAGTAAAACGTGATCTATACGACTGGTGGATCCAACAAATAAAAAAAGAAGAAAATGGAGCCAGCTATGGCCACAGATATTTTTGTATTATGACTTTGGTGATTTATGGTATAAAATGCGGTTTATCTAAAGATGAGATAAAGCAGGATGCAATAGATTTGATTCCTTTTTTAAACGGTTTAAACGAAGAAGAACCATTTACCGAGGAAGATATTAAATCGGCTTTAGAGTGTTATGATGAACGGTACAATACTTTTCCGTTAAAAGATATTGAGAAATTAACGAATATTCGAATCGAAAGAAATAAACGAAATGGACGAAAACAAAAAGATCACGTTAAAATGATGAATCTTATTCGAGATGAAATTAATCAAAACAAAACATGGAATAAAATTGGAAATGGTAGAAAACCTAAAAAAGATATAGTTCAAAAGTGGAGATTAGAACATCCAGAAGGAAAAAAAGCGGACTGTATTCGTGATACAGGTTTAACCAAACCAACTGTATATAAGTGGTGGAATATAAAAAAATAGGTTGTAACAAATTTCATTACAACCTATTTTTTATAAATATCCCTTCTATGACCGATTTCAAAAATGCTGATAGTTATTATCTCTTCTTCAATTGATGCAAATAATCTATAATCTCCTACCCTGTATCTCCAAATACCTTTTAGATTCCCTTTCAAAGCTTTTCCATGCAGTCTAGGATCAGGAGTATTGACTAGATTTTTGATAACCCAGTTTTTTATAACACGAACAGTTTGCTTATCTAATTTTTTTAACTGTTTAACTGCAGATTCAGTAAATTCTACTTTATACATTTAGACACCAAGCATTTTCCAAACTTCAGTATGATCATATGTTTTTTCTTGTTTAGCTTTTTCAAACGCATATAAGATACGATCTTCATCAAGATCAAGATCATTCTCAATTTTATCCAGAACAGCATCACGAATAAACTGGCTCATATTTAACTGATTAACAGAAACATAGTCATGAATTAATTTAGATTCATCGTCATTAACTCTTAAAGAAATTGTAGTCATAATAAAGCCTCCTTTATGTATTACTTGTAATACAATTATATAATTGAAGTTCATTTTTGTCAAAGACCGAGAGACAAGAAAATATAGATTTTTTTACCAGTAAAACATGTGCTACAATAAGAATATAAGGCCTCGCCGATTGAGAGCGCAAACTCAACCTTAAGGCTATCGCCGTAAGGGTTTGCGGTCTTGCAGACGGCTAGAAAGGAG
>NZ_QRVI01000043.1 GCF_003458715.1 Eubacterium sp. AF22-8LB | reverse complement strand
AGCATTAAAATTTAAAATTTATCTATTTTATGAGTCCTTTTTCTTGACATAGTACCAAAGTAAAAACAATAGAAGAATGGTAGGTAAATAATATGGGATTAATTAAAGCGGGTGCTGGAGCTGTTGGTTCAGTTTTTAGTGATCAATGGAAGGAGTACTTTTATTGTGATGCATTAGAGCAGGATGTTTTAGTTCGTAAGGGTTCTAAAAAAACAGGTAAGAAATCTAGCAATAAAGGAAATGATAATATCATTTCAAATGGTAGTGTGATTGCGGTTGCGGATGGGCAATGTATGTTGATCGTTGATCAGGGTCGTGTTGTTGAGCTTTGTGCAACACCTGGAGAATTCGTTTATGATTCATCAAGTGAACCATCCATCTTTGCGGGAAGTTTAGGTCAGAGTATTAAGGATTCTTTCTCTACAATGGCTAAGCGTTTCACTTTTGGTGGGGATACTGCTAAGGATCAAAGAGTGTATTATGTGAACACAAAGGAAATGGGTGAGGTTCTTTATGGAACGGCAACGCCAATTCCATTTAGAGTAGTTGTCAATGAAGAGTTAGGGTTTAAGTTGTCTGTAAAATTACGTTGTAACGGTAACTTTACATATCGTGTTGCCGATCCAATCTTATTCTATACAAATGTTTGTGGAAATGTGGCAGAGGATTTTGAATCTGAAACTATTGAGGGCAAGTTAAAAGGTGAATTGATGACGGCTTTACAGCCTGCCTTGGCAAAACTAAGTGCGGATCGTGTGATGTATTATGAAATTCCAGCTCACACAATGGATGTTGCGGCTGCATTAAATGATGAATTAAGTGATATTTGGCGTGCTAAGCGTGGCTTGGAAGTTGTATCTTTCAATATTAACTCTTTGAGTATTCCTGAGGATCAAGAAAAGAAGATCACTGAGTGGGAAGAAAATGCGATGACGATGAATCAAACGGTTGCGGCAAGTCGTTTGGTTGGAGCACAGGCTACAGCTATGAAGGATGCAGCCAATAATGCCAGTGGTGCCATGACGGGATTTATGGGTATGGGTATGGCCATGAATCAGGGTGGTATTAATGCTCAAAACTTATATGCGGCTGGTGCCCAAGCACAACCTGCACCAACACCAACGCCTGCTCCTGCAGTAGAGCCTGAGATAAAGGTTGATGGTTGGACTTGTCCAAATTGTGGAAATGTTGCCACGGGTAAATTCTGTCCAGAGTGTGGAACACCAAAGCCTAATGATGAAGGTTGGACTTGTCCGACTTGTGGAACGGTAAATAAGGGTAAATTCTGTACGGAGTGTGGAGCTAAAAAGCCAGCACACGAACCATTATATCGTTGTGATAAATGTGGCTGGCAGCCGGAAGATCCACATCATCCACCTAGATTCTGTCCGGAGTGTGGGGATCCATTTGATGATAATGATATAGAAAAGTAGGGGTATTGTTATGAGTACTTTACAAGAGTTTAAGTGTCCTTGTTGTAATGGTGCCATTTCATTTGATACAAAGCTTCAAAAAATGAAGTGTCCTTATTGTGATACGGAATTCACATTGGAAACACTTCAGCAATATGATTCTGTGAAGATTGAGGAAGAAGATCAGTTTGAGTGGGATGTTAAGCCAGGACAAGAGTGGGATGAAAATGAAACTGATGGATTGCGTACATACGTGTGTAGTTCGTGTGGTGGTGAGATTGTTGCGGATGAAAATATGGCTGCTTCATCATGTCCTTTCTGTGGAAGTCCAATTGTAGTTAAGGAAAAATTGGGTGGTGTGTTAAAGCCGGATTTAGTTATTCCATTTAAGTTGGATAAAAAGGCGGCTAAGGAAGCGTTGAAGAAACACTATAAGGGTAAGACGTTACTACCAAAAGAGTTTAAATCAGAAAATCGTATTGAAGAAATCAAAGGTATCTATGTTCCTTTCTGGTTGTTTGATGCGGATGCCGATGGTGAGGTTCGTTATAAGGCGACAAAGGTTCGTATGTGGTCGGACTCAGAATATGATTATACGGAAACCAAATACTATCGTTTGTATCGTAAGGGGCATGTAAGATTTGAAAACATTCCGGTGGATGGTTCAAGTAAGATGCCAGATGATATGATGGAGTCTATTGAGCCTTATGATTTAAGTGATGCGGTGGATTTTCAGACGGCTTATTTAGCAGGTTTTTTAGCCGATAAATATGATGTGGATGCCGATTCAAGTATTGATCGTGCCAATACCCGTGTAAAGAAGTCTACGGAAGATGCGTTTATGACCAATTGCGGTAAGTATGACACAGTTACTTGTGAGGATAGTGCGGTTCAAATTCAAAATGGTACAGCCAAATATGCGTTGTATCCAGTTTGGGTTTTGAATACGAAGTGGAAGGGAGAAACCTATAGTTTTGCGATGAATGGTCAGACAGGCAAGTTTGTAGGTAATCTTCCAGAAAATAAGAACTTGGTTTACTTATACTATGTAGTGGTTACAATTCTTGGAAGTATTTTGGCTTATATTGTGATATTGATTATGAGCTGGGGAAAGTAGGAGGTCGTTTATGAAAAAATTAGGTATTTTATGTTCATCTCTTCTACTTGCACTTATGATGTGTTTTCCAGTTTATGCCAGTGAAGATCTAAGATATGTAGAAGATAATGCGAATTTATTAACAGCTACAGAAGAGCAGCAATTAAATGATACTTTAACCGAAATTAGTGAAAGACAAGGCGTCGATGTTGGTGTTATCACAGCGGATGATATGGGTGATAAATCGATAGAAGACTACGCAAAGGCAAAGTATGAAGAGCGTGGCTATGGTGATGATGGTGTCTTGTTAGTAGTCAACATGGAAGTTCGCAAATGGTGGATGTCTACTTATGGAAAAGGTACTACAGCTATTTCGTCAGAAGACATTAGTACGATTGGTAGTGAGTTTGCACCTTATTTAAGTAATGGAGAATATGCGAGTGCATTCGATACATACGCTAGACTTTGCGATGACTATATTACTAGAGCACCTAATCTTTCCGAAGAGTATGCGCAAGCTTTAGGTAGTTTGACTTCATTACAAGATGGATTGAGGTTTGTGAATGATGATGCGCGTTTATTAACTGAGGATGAAAGAAAAGAGTTAAATGATACTTTAACCCAAATTGGTAAGCGTCAAGGTTTAGATGTTGCGATATTGACTACAAAAGATACGGGTGGTAAGGCACTTCTTGATTATGCGATGACGATGTATGGAGCGCTCGAGTATGGTCAGGGTAAAAATAAAGATGGAATTCTTTTAGTGGTCAACATGGAAACACGTAAGTTCTGGATGGCTACTCATGGATATGGTATTACAGCATTTACGGATGCTGGAATTAGTTATATTAGTGAAAAGCTAGGTCCTTCTTTTAAGAAAGAGAAGTACATGGAGGCTTTTACAACGTTTGGTAGTCTTTGCGAAAAGTTTGTAGAAAAAGCACATAATGGTAAGCCTTATGATGTTGGAAATATGCCGTTTAAATGGCTTCCATGGTACTGCGTTCCAATAAGTCTTTTAGTAGGTTTTGTGTGTGCAGTCTTTGTGGTTAGTAAAAAGCGTGATCAACTTCACTCTGTTGCGTTTGAAGAGAAGGCGCATAACTATATAAAGAAAAACACGTTGAAGATGATAGAATCCCATGACTACTTCTTATATCACACCGTAACTCGTGAACGTATTCAATCAAGTGATGATGATAGTTCGAGTGGTGGAAGTAGTACTTATTCTTCTAGTAGTGGCGACACTTATGGTGGTGGCGGCGGTAGCTTCTAATACCGCAAAATGCAGGATCAAACGCCTGCATTTTCCACTTTCAAGAGAAATTAATGTGAAGGTCGGTAATTGGCCTTCTTTATCGTTATTCTGGCAAATTTAGGGGATTATTTGAGATGAATAAGTGGGCTTGTTAGGATAAAGAAAACAGGAGGATAGTGCCATGGGCAAAAAGATATTATCTATATTAGGTCTTGGAATAGTATTAATTGGTATTGTGTTTGGTGGCAATCTTGTATTGATTCTAGTGGGAGCTATTCTTCTTGGGTTAGGACAAGTATCAAAGGAAAATGGTAATAATTCAAAGAATAAACAAGTATTTCATGAATTCTTTGATGATGTTAATATTGATTCTGTTTCTCATTTGTTGGATGTATCAGATACGAATATTCCGTTGCCTAAACATGATTATTGTAGTGGCAGTGGATATGTACAAGGTAAATATAAAGGTCTAGATGTAGAGTTTTGTACTATTAAACTTATAGATGTGACAGAAGTTTTGCGTGATGAGACAGGTCTATGGGAAAAGAATGAAAATATAGTTTATACGGGCGAATGGATGTTGTGCAATCTGGATTGCAAGTTTAGTACTTGGCTAACTATATATCCTCATAGTTTATTGGATAAACAAACTATTAAAACTGGTAATGAGGCTTTTGATAAGAAGTTTAATTTAAGCTGTGGTGATCAAGAAGAGGCTCTTAAAATATTGGATTCGAGTTGTTTAGAGAAAATCATCACTTTGACAAATGGTCCACCTTTTCGTAAATTTGCCCTTAATCTAAATATGGATGGTAAGCTGTATATTGCGGCTCATAGTGGACATGGTTTTGAGAATGCGAGTAGGGATGAGTTGAAATGGTTTATGGATTGGATAGATGTGTTCAAATTATAGTACATAATTGGCTCTCTTAAATGAGGGTCTTTTTTAATGGCGATTTTTTTGCCTAATAAAGTTCTTTGTTTTGTATTCTATAAGTGTCAAAGGAAAGGGAGTTACAAAAGATAACTCAAGGGTATAAGAGAATGAATGAAAATTTAATATCACCAAAAAGAAAATGGGCAGCCGCTTTATTGGCAATGTTTTTAGGAACGATGGGAATCCACCGATTCTATTTAGGTAGAAATGCATCTGGTGCCATCATGTTAGTTGTATTCCTTTTAGGTGTTTTTATTCCAATTATTGGATGGGGGTTATTGATTGTTGAGATTGTCTTTGTATGGATTGATTTCTTTAGAATTTTATGTGATAGCCTTAAGGATGCGAATAATTTAAAGCTTCGTTAATGAAAAAGAAATGTGTTTTGAATGGTATATGTGGCAAAGGAAGGTAAATAAAAATGAATGAAAGAACAAAAAGTATAATTTTTAAAATATTAGGATTTGGTTTTAAAGCAGCATGGTTTATTTTGAAGTGTATCGTTCGATATGTGATTTATTTCGTTACATATATAGGATATGTTTGCATGCCTTAGAAATGGAGAAAATGAAGATGAATCAGAAAGAAAAAGTAATTGAAGCTTTAAAAGGAATGATTTTAACAATTGTTATAGCGGTGGCTGTCTATTATTTAATGAAATTTGTTTTACTTAAGATAGGAACTACGAGTGGTGAAGAAGTAGCAACTGGTTTAAATTCATTACGTCCATTCTGCGACGCAGTGTTCTTCTATTTGCCGAAGTTTGAATGGCTTCAAAAGATTGAATGTATACTCATTGATATATTCATGATTTATGGAGGACCTGTTGTATTGGCTCTTGCAGTTTTATTTGGAATTGAAATAATACTAAGCGCACCTGTTGTCTATGTTGATAATAGATATTACTAGAAGGAGGAACATATCATGAAAAGTATGAAGGATAATTTTAACATAGGGATTTTATTGGCTATTCTATTTACTTGTATACAAACATATGGACTTTATAAGTATGGAGCTGCAGTCACAAATGGACATCCAATTGGATTTACATTGTTTCTTGATTTAATGTTTTTCTTGGGATGGGTCTTCTTATGTGCTTGCGTTACATCTGTGATTCGATTTTTGTATCAACTAATTGTATATCTTGTACACTCAAAAAGTGGAGTTGAACAATCTCAAGTAGTTGAACCATATTATGATGAACAATATAAGAATGATGATGAACAGCTATATACAGTATATTTTGATAAAAAGGATAGAGATAAGGTAGAAAAAATACTACAAGATTATGGATTTGAAGATATTAACATTGATGAAGCCTAAGAAATTGGGCTTTTTTAATTTTTAATAAAATTTTTTTCAATTTTTTTGAACCAAATTAAAAACTTTTACGTCTCCATAGTGAAGGGAAGATAAGAAAGCTTATCTAAGGGTAAAAAACTATGGAACAATTAAGAGAAAAAATGATGAATCAAAAGTCAGTGGCAGGTGTACAAAAGTATATGCACCAGTTTAACAAGGGAACTCGTAAAGATAAAAATGGCAAGGGAACAGGAAATCATAAAAATGATATTGTGTTCAAGGAAGTGGAGAATAGCTTTGGAAATATCGATCGTTGTTTAAAAGTTTTATCTCGTTATGTATATACGCAGCTTGAAAATGAAAAAGTGATGAGCGTATATGATGTGTATCATGAAGAGGAAAAAAGAAGTGGAACAAATCTTAAACACTGCCAGCTATATGGGAATGCGGTATATGAATATCATGAAAGAACAAAGAAAAAGAATTGTCGTTATCCAGTTTATGAAATCATGCAGAAGGATATTCATGATCTAACAACATTAGATGTAGCTACATGTGAATATAGAGAGGCCAGTATTGAAGAGATCAAAGATTTTTGTAGAAGCTTAAGAAATACGTTTGAAACCTATTGTTTAAATCGTTTCATGGGTAAGGATAGAGTTGTATATGTGGATTGGAATACAAATGTGGAAATGCCAGAAGACTACAGCTATCGAAATACGGATTATGGATTCTATAGAAGTGTATTAAATCGAATTGAAGAGATTGAAAATAAAATTGCGTAATGGCGATTTTTAAAACAGAGAAAGAAATAGATTTAGTATTGTATACGTGTCAAAGGATGGTAAATGAAAATGAAGGAGTATATAAAGATGAATCGAAAAGAAAAACTAATAAATGCTCTGAAGGGTTTAATTGGAACAGTATGTATTGTAGTTACAGCTTATTGTTTAATGAAGTATTTAAATGTGAAGTTTCATTTTTTAGATATTGATAATAAACCAATTGATTGGGATTCATTTAAAGTATATAGAGATGCTATCTTTTTCTATTTACCACAAACGGCATGGATTCAATATGTTGAGAATCGTTTGATCATCATCTTAATGGTGTTTGGTGGACCACTTGTAATTGGAATTATTGGAATGATTGGTATTTTATTAGTTGTTGATGGAGCAAAAGGATATTTGACTCAATTGAAAAAAGAGGCATACAGAAAAAAGTGCGAATTATATCAGGAAGAATTAGAAAGATATCATTATACATATGATTATTAAAAGAGTAGTACTGATATGAAACATATAATAAAAATTTTAAGATGGGTTTGATAGTTGCGATTGTCTTTACGTGTTTACAATCGTATGGATTATATGGATATGGTGCTGGATTAACCTATGCTCATCCAATTGGATATACATTCTTGTTTGGAGTTATGTTTTTTTCAGAATGGTGGTTTATAGGCACTATATTTATATCTATTGTTCATGTTGTTTATCAGCTAATTATGTCTATAAAGAAATAATTTCTATTGGTTATATTTATATAAATTATTAAATAAACCTTAATTAATGGCGATTTTTAACTTAAAAATAACTGAAGAATTATTAAAATAAAACTGTAAATATGATAGAATTCATTTACGGGAGTCTTATTTTCTTTTATTTAAGCATTGGTACTATGTCAAGAAAAAGGACTCATAAAATAGATAAATTTTAAATTTTAATGCTT
>NZ_QRVI01000042.1 GCF_003458715.1 Eubacterium sp. AF22-8LB | reverse complement strand
TGAACGTACTGAAAACGCTTGCGTAATTGATAGTTCTTTGTTATGATTTGAACATCATATGACTGACGGAAGTGGAGTTACCACATGAAGTATGATGTTATAGGCCGACCGTCTGGGCAAGTTTACTTTGTCTTTTCGGTAGGTCTTTTTAATTGACTATTCAAAGGAAGCATAGTAGACTTTAACTATCTGTTAGTTAAAACTAACTGTCATTAGAAGGAGGCAATCATGAAAGAACAATGGCAAGGATTTAAAGGCAGTAAATGGCAAGATGAAGTAGATGTTCGTGATTTTATTCAAAACAACTACAAACCTTATAATGGAGATGAAAGCTTTTTAGAAGGTCCAACTGAATCAACGAATACTTTATGGACTGAACTTCAAAAACTACAAAAAGAAGAACGTGCCAAAGGTGGCGTGTTGGATATGGAAACAGAAGTGGTTTCGAGTCTAACTGCGTATGGCCCTGGATATTTAGATAAAGATTTAGAGAAGGTTGTTGGTTTACAAACAGATAAACCATTAAAGCGTGCATTCATGCCATATGGTGGTATTCGTATGAGTGAAGAAGCATGTGAAACGTATGGTTATAAACCAAGTGAAAAATTACATGAAATCTTCACAAAATATCATAAAACTCACAATGATGCTGTATTTAGTGCCTATACACCAGAAATGCGTTTAGCACGTCGTAATAAGATTGTGACTGGTTTACCAGATACGTATGGTCGTGGTCGTATCGTTGGTGATTATCGTCGTGTTGCACTTTATGGTATTGATTATTTAATTGAGCAGAAACAAAAAGATTTCGCATATTGTGGCGATGGCACAATGACAGATGATGTAATTCGTCAGCGTGAAGAATTGGCAGAACAAATCAAGGCATTAAAAGAAATGAAAATTATGGCATCTAGCTATGGATTTGATATTTCTCAACCTGCTAAAAACTCTTTAGAAGCTGTACAATGGTTATACTTTGGATATTTAGCAGCTATTAAAACACAAAATGGAGCGGCTATGTCAGTTGGTCGTATTTCGACATTCTTAGATATTTATTTTGAAAGAGATTTAGAAAATGGTGTCTTCACAGAAAGTGAAATTCAAGAAATTGTTGACCATGTGACAATGAAATTTAGAATGGTTAAGTTTGCAAGAATTCCTAGCTACAACCAATTATTCTCAGGAGATCCAGTTTGGGCAACTCTTGATATTGGTGGTTTAGGTATGGATGGAAGAAGTATGGTTACTAAAACTTGTTTCCGTTTCTTACATACACTTGAAAACATGGGTCCTAGTCCAGAACCAAACTTAACTGTATTATATTCTTCTAATTTACCAGAACCATTCAAGAAATATGCTTCAAAAGTAAGTATTGATACAAGTAGTGTTCAATATGAAAATGACGATGTAATGCGTCCTGTATGGGGAGATGACTATGCAGTATGCTGCTGTGTAAGTGCAACACAGACAGGTAAAGAAATGCAATTTTTTGGGGCTCGTGCAAACTTGGCTAAATGTTTACTATACGCTATCAATGGTGGTGTGGATGAAAAGACAAAAGTGCAAGTGGGTCCAGAATATAAACCAATCACAAGTGAGTATTTAGATTATGATGAAGTTATGCATAAGTACGATATCATGATGGATTGGTTATCAGGTTTATATGTAAATATCTTGAATTTGATTCAATATATGCATGATAAATATTATTATGAAGCAAGTCAAATGGCTTTAATTGATACAGATGTTCGTAGAACTTTCGCAACAGGTATCGCCGGATTCTCTCATGTAGTGGATTCATTGAGCGCAATTAAATATGCAAAAGTTAAGACGATTCGTGATGAAGATGGATTAGTCGTAGATTATGAAATTGAAGGGGATTTCCCTCGTTATGGAAATGATGATGATCGTGCGGATGAAATTGCCGTATGGTTATTAAAGACATTTATGCGTAAGATTGAAAAGCACCACACATATCGCGATAGTGAACCAACTACTTCAATTCTTACAATTACTTCAAATGTTGTATATGGTAAAGCTACTGGTGCTTTGCCTGATGGAAGAAAGGCTGGAGAGCCATTATCACCAGGTGCTAATCCTGCATATGGTGCAGAACAAAATGGATTGTTGGCATCGCTAAATTCTGTCGCAAAACTTCCTTATGAATATGCGTTAGATGGAATTAGTAACACACAAACAATCAATCCGGATGCATTGGGTCATAGTGAAGAGGAAAGAGTAAATAACTTAGTCAATGTATTGGATGGTTATTTTGATCAGGGTGCTCACCACTTGAATGTGAACGTATTTGGTGTAGAAAAATTAAAAGATGCGATGGAACATCCAGAAAAAGAAGAATATGCAAACTTTACAATTCGTGTTTCTGGATATGCAGTTAAATTTATCGATTTAACTCGCGAACAACAATTAGATGTTATTAGTCGTACATGTCATAAGAGCCTTTAATAAGGCTCTTTCTAGTTAGGGGGATATTATGTTAGGATCCATTCATTCGATTGAAACATTTGGCCTTGTAGATGGGCCAGGCGTGAGATATGTCATTTTTATGCAAGGATGTCATATGCGTTGTAAATTTTGTCATAATGCGGATACATGGAAAATCAAAGAACCAGATCAGAGTGCGGAAGTTGTATTAAAAAAAGCTTTACGATATCGTCCTTATTGGAAAGATAATGGGGGCATTACGGTTAGTGGTGGAGAGCCTTTGCTTCAAATTGATTTTTTAATTGAACTTTTTACTTTAGCAAAAAAAGAAGGAGTTCACACAACACTGGATACTTGTGGACAGCCTTTTACTTTTAAAGAGCCATTCATCTCTAAATTTAAACAGTTAATGGATGTTACTGATTTAGTACTATTAGATATTAAGCATATTGATGAAATGGCCCATAAGGAGTTAACGGGGCATACAAATCAAAATATTCTAAAACTTGCAAAATATTTATCGGATATTCAAAAGCCGGTATGGATTCGTCATGTATTAGTGCCAACGATTAATACAGATGAAAAAGATTTAGAAAGACTACACCAATTTATAAATACATTGAAAAATGTAGGTCGTGTTGAAGTGTTGCCTTATCATACATTAGGTGCATATAAATGGAAAGAGCTTGGTTTAGAATATCCTTTAGAGGGTGTTGAACCACCTACAGAAAAACAGCTTAAAATCGCAAACGCAATATTAGATACAGGGAAATAATCCCTGTTTTTTATATGAAAAAAAGTGCTCAATTGAGCACTTTGTGTTGTTATAGTCTATCAAAGATGTTGTATAGGTTTCTTCGATCAAACCAGACATAACCTGTTGTATTTTCTGTTGAAGTGTCAGTACCTGTACCTGGTGTAGTAGGTTCTGTTGTTCCAGGATTTGGTGTTGGGACTTCTGGCTCAGTAGAAGGATATGTACAAGCACTTCCATCCCAAGTTCCACCATTATTTATACATGTTTCTTCCGCTTTTTTAGTTTCATCTTCTGTATCATCTTCTGTTTTACATGTACCGGCTTCTTCATCCCATTCACCACCAGCAGCATCACAAGCTTCTTTTTCTTTTGCTTCTGCTGTTTTACAAGTTCCAGTTTCTTCATCCCATTCACCACCACCGGCAATACATGCATCTTGGGCATCTGTAACTTCAGAAGTTGTGTCACCTTGACTCTTAAATTCGTCTTTGATGTATCCGCCTTTGTAGTCAGAAATACCACTTGGTCTTGAAATAGCTGAGTATGTCGCATATTTTTGCATATAATCTAACATATAGTGTGAAATATGGAAAGCAGATGCAACCTGTAAATCATGATCTGTTACATAATAACCTTGTTGGATATATTCTGTTGTATAGCCACTCCAGCAGGCAATCGTATATTTATTTGTATAACCAACAGACCATTCGTCTTTAGCGGCACCAGTTGGAATTCGATATTCGTTAGCTGGCCAGTCTGTTGTTCCAGATTTACCATATACGGTATAGTTGCTAGCTAAGATTTCGTTGTAGTTCATATATCCACCTGTAACAACTTTTTCAAGTAATTGAGACATCATCCAAGCAGCTTGTTTACTAATGATTTCGTATGTTTTAGCTTTTGCCTTAAATTCTTTTTTGTCAGATCTACGAACTGCTTTTCTAACACGGTGAGCCTCTACACGATTTCCACCATTCGCAAGCATAGAATAAGCACTAGCCTGTTGAATTGGACTTGCAATCATTCCAGATCCACCAATTGAATACTGTTCGTTAAAGCCTTCGGCAACCTCATCGTTATAACCTAATTTTTTACAGTATTCAATCCAATAATCATATCCCTTGGCAGTTACAAGGTCGATCATGGCCTGAGCTGCAGTCGTATTTTTTGAAACACCTAATGCATCTTGTAAACTCATTTTACCGTTATATTTGTTATCTGAGTTTTTAGGGGCGTAAGAACCATTTTTCCAATAGTCTTTTTTCTTATCATTTACCTTATGTACTGTTGACCATCCAAGAACATCGAATGTACTTGCGTATGCCAATAATGGTTTCATACTTGAACCTGGCTGTTTTGTGTCAGTTGAGTTATCAATTTTAACAGAATCTGAGTGATAACGACGTCCAGGACCTACCGCAACAATTTCACCTGTATCATTTTCAATCATTGAGAATCCAACGTCAAAGGCATCGTTAGGAAATTGTACAATATTTCCATTACAGATTTCATCCGCTTGTTTTTGGGCGTCTTGATTTAATGCGGTATAGATATCCATTGGAATAATGGCAGGATCTTGTCCAGTCAATTCCATAACTTCACTTAGAGTTTGTGTGATATAAGCTTGGTTTGGATCATCACTTTTTCTTTCAATATATTGTAAAGAGAATGATAAATCTTGATTTGAAGCAAGGTTGAATTCTTCTTCCGTAATATATCCATGTTGTAGCATTAACTCTAGAGTAACGTTTCTTCGTTTTTGAGCAGCTTTTAAATGATCTAGCTTTGAGTTTGCTTCATTTAGATTGTTTAATGGATTATATGTATCTGGTGCATTTATACAACCAGCCAAGAAAGCAGCCTCACCTAAATTTAATTGAGACACGTCTTTATTGAAAAAGTATTGTGCTGCTTTTTGAATACCACGTGTGTTGTTTCCAGAACCAAACCAAATACGGTTTACATAGTATTCAAAGATTTGTTCTTTATTAATACTTTGTTCAGCTATTAATGATAAATAGATTTCTTGAACTTTTAATTTTAATTTTTGAACTGTGGTAACAGGACCTTGTTCCGTTTCAATTTTTTTCTGTTGGTTTTTCGTGAATGCATTATCAATCATTTGCATTGTTAATGTGGAACCACCTTGAGCTAAGCTACCAGATTTTAAGTTTGACATGGCAGATTTTAGGAAACGAGGCAAGTCAAAACCATTGTGATCAAAAAAACGTGAATCTTCGATTGAAAGAAAAGCATCGACTACAGATTGTGGAATTTGTGAATATGTGACATCTTCACGGATTTCGTCTCCAAGTTCATAGAATACGTTGCCTGAAGCATCGTAAAGTCTTGAATTGGATAATGTGGTTAAACCATCTTGAGAAAAGCGCATGCCATCTGGATCATTAATGATGTTGACAAGTACAAAGAATACGGAGATACATCCAACTAGGAAAATGGATAGGATGCATACAGCTAATTTATTCCATACATCTAATTTTCTTCTTGTTTTTTGCGCTTTTGGCTTTTTTTGTTCGTTTTGTGGTTGGGCCATTTACTTATCCTCCTTAAAATAGAGTTCATCTACAACTTTTAAATACGCTAACCTTGGATACAATCCTTCTTGAATTGGTGTTCCATGGGATTGAAACCAAGCATATGGTATAGAACTTTTGTCTATATTTTCTATTTTATCTATGAGCAACTTTGAATCTACAAGATAGGTTTCATTATAATAATTAAATCGAATGATGAAAAAACCAATACCCCCATGTAATACAACTTTTTTTAGATGAGTGATTTGATGCGGGTGAATCATAAAGAGGGGGAAACTTGTTTTGTTTTTGGTCTCTTTCGCCTCAAAATCAATATATTTACCTCGATATACACCATTATAATCGGTTGTAGATGGCGTTTTATAATAGGCCTCTGTAATTTTTGCCCGTTGTCTTTGGGGGTAATCTACATGAACGACTTGTACAGGTGTAGGCTTTTTATAAATTAAAGCCTTATCAAGCTCTCTATAATATTTATTTGAGTCATTTATATCGTTTTCAAGGCGCATACCTCGAGAACTATAACTCTTTTGTTGCGTTGTATTTATGGTTGAAATTGCATTCGGATATTTAATAGTGCTCATCACGAACATTATATATGAAAAAGAATGAACATTCAATGAATCTAAAAAGTCGGAGTTGATTTTTTTGTGTAAAACATTCATAATATTTAGGTAGATATAGGGGGACTATATATGGCAAATGATATGAATTTAACAGCTCAGGAAATCTATGAAAAAGAATTCCATGTAGATTTAAAGGGATATGCCCCTGCAGAAGTAGACGAATTTCTAGATATGGTCATTGAAGACTATCAGAAATACGATGAAAAAGTAGAAGAATTAGGTGCTGCCGTTACTCGTTATGAAGAAAAAATTAAAGAGTTGCAGCAACAATTGTTTGCGTTACAAAGTGAGAATGAAAACTTAAATGAAAAAGTAAATTCAGATTTTGTGAATGGAAGCAGTAATACAGTAGATATTTTAAAACGTATTGCGCGTTTGGAAAAAGCTGTTTTTAATCAAAGCGAAGAATAGTAAATTAAATCGACAGTCGCTGGCTACATAGATAGTTAGAGGAAAGTCCATGCTCGCACAATCTGTGATGATTGTAGTGTTTGTGCTAGATGAATAAATAAGTCTAGGCAAGTTTTATACTTGACGGCTGCTTTGTTTGCTAAGGGAAACTATGCAAGCAGGCTTTAAAAGTGCCACAGAGACGAGTCTATATGGAAACATATAGGGTGGAACGGGTAAACCCCACAAGCGAGAAACCCAAATTTGGTAGGGGAACCGGCTGGAATGAACCGAAAGGAAGGCTGGATAGCATATGCTATAGATAAATGGCTGTCACCACGCAAGTGGAACAGAACATGGCTTATGATTTAAGGAACTATATAGAGCAATTCAATTTGCTCTTTTTTTTTATGTTAAATAAGTGTATACTAATTTTGCATAAATTAAATCTTCAGGGTTGGGTGAAATTCCCTATCGGCGGTAAACCCCGCGAGCAATTTGCATGAACTGGTGAAATTCCAGTGGCGACAGTATAGTCTGGATGGAAGAAGATGTTTTTTGTACATTCTTTTATGTATTTGAAACGCGCCTAGGGGATTTTCTTTAGGCACGTTTTTTAGTTGATATATGAAGGGATGGATGATTATGAGTTCAACAAAGAAACTAACAACAATCGCAATTTTGAGTGCGATGGCAATGGTTCTAAATCTATTGATACATTTTCCACTTGTACCAGCCGTATCTTTTTTAAGTTATGATCCAAAAGATATTATTATTGTGATTGCAGGATTTATTTATGGTCCGATGACATCTTTTATCATGAGTGTTTTATGTTCATTTTTAGAAATAGTATTTCGAGGTGGAAATTTATTAGATGTATTAATGGATGTAATGTCAACATGTACATTTGCGTGTGTTGCAGCATGTATTTATAAGTATAAACATTCGAAAAAAGGCGCTATCATTGGTTTGGTATCAGGAACCGTTTGTTGTACATTGAGTTGTACATTATGGAACTACATTGTTACACCGATTTATTTTCAAATGCCAAGAAGTGTAGTGGTCGGTATGTTACTTCCAGGAATCGTGCCATTCAATATTATTAAATGTACATTGAATGCGGCATGTGCAATGTTGATTTATAAACCTCTTGTGAATGCATTGAGAAATACACAATTTGTTCCTCAATCAAATACAAATGAAGGTCTTACAAAAGATGTTGGTGTTGTAAGTGCATTTATTATCGTATCAATAGCTATATTAATATTTGTAATGAAAGGTTAGGAGAAAATATGGAACTTTTAGAAGCAAAAAAAATTATGGATGAAAAATTAGGAGATTATAAAATCATGGCATTGGCTAGCTGTGTAGATGATTATCCTATGGTTAGAAATGTAAGTTGTGTTTTCTATAATGACAAAATTTATTTTAAAACGGATAAAAACTTCAGAAAAACACAACAATTATTTAAAAATGATAGAGTAGCAATGTGCTTTAATGGTGTACAGGTAGAGGGAACGGCTAAAAACTTAGGTTTAGTAGTAGACGAACCGGGTCGTATCTTTGAAAAGAAATATAAAGAATTCTTGTGGCAAAGCTATAATGCATATTCACATATTGATACAGAAATCTTAATTGAAGTAACACCTAAATTTGTTGAAATCTGGGATGAAGATGAAAATCGTAATGCATTTCAATTATTTATTGATTTTGACAAAGAAACAGTTGAATACAAACCTTATGACTAGTCTATACTAGTCATTTCAGATTGTTGACAAAAGCCTATACCTTTTCGTAAGGACATAGGTTTTTTATTGTA